>JBOHRF010000010.1:0-47201 GCA_050732575.1 Longimicrobiales bacterium | reverse complement strand
CGATACCCGTTCCCGCTCCCGCTCCCGAGGCAGCCCCGCACCCGGACCCCGATCTCCCGATCCCCCCCCCGAGTTCCTTCGCTCCTCGACCCCGACCCCGAATCGGGCCCGGGACCGATCTCCCGATCCCCGCCCCAGAGTCTTTCCCCGATCGGGGTCGGCTCCGGCCGGTCCGCGCGAAATTGATTCTTGTTCGAACCCGGGGCTGGCTATAACTTAGGCTAACCAAAATTTTTCTTTGGCCTTTCCTCAAACGGCAATGGATCATGCATCGGTTGAGCCTACTACTGCTACTGGCTGGGTGGCCCGCGGCGCTGACGGGCCAGCGGGTACGCCCATTTCAGATCACGGACAACTCCATGCTGGTGGAGGAAGCGTTCAACCAGGAAGCGGGCATTTTTCAGAACATGGTGGTGTTTCAGCGGAGTGGATCGGGTGGCCAATGGACGATGGATTTCACGCAGGAGTGGCCGCTGCGCTCGCAGAAGCATCAGCTGTCGTACACGCTGCCCTTCCGGCTGGACGGATTTGTGATGCGCAAGACGGCGCTGCACTACCGGTACCAATTGCGGGCCGAAGACGACACAGGTCCGGCCCTCTCACCGCGTCTGACGCTGATGTTACCGACCGGGCCGGATGACGGCTTTCAATGGGGCACGCAGCTGAATATTCCGGTGAGCCGACAAATGGGTGATCTGTATGGGCACGCGAATGTGGGCGTGACCTGGGATCGTCGAGATGCCGGGCTATCGGGCCCCTCGGGTGTGGGCACGGTGAGCATGATCAGTCCGCATGCGGCGGGCAGTCTGATCTGGCGGACGCTCCCCATGGTTCATGTGCTTCTGGAGTCAGTGGTCCGTCTGGAGGAAGTACAGGCCACCGGGTGTTGCCGTGCGGAGTACGACACGAGCTGGTTGGTGTCGCCAGGTTTCCGGGTGGGCCGGAACCTGGGCCATGAGCAGCTGGTTTTCGGCGTTGGTGTTCCCATGGCCGTGGTTGGTGCGGGCGGCACATCACTCCTGCTGTATATGTCCTACGAGCTGCCCTTCCGCTGAGGTCGTGCGTTAACAGTCGGTAATCCTTTGCATCGAGCGCGGGTGACGCGCTCGATGCGTTTATATTGCGGCCATGTACGATCTGGCGATCATCGGGGGTGGCATCAACGGTGCGGGCTGCGCGCGCGATGCGGCGCGGCGCGGGCTGAAGGTCGTGTTGTTCGAGCGTGAGGATTGGGGCGCGGGCACAACGGGTGGATCGACGCGTATGGTGCATGGGGGCCTGCGATATCTGCTGTACGACATACCGACTACGCGCCATTCGAGTGAAGATGCGGGTCGTATCCGGAGCATCGCGCCGCATGTGACCTGGCGCATTCCATTTCTCTGGCCACTGTTCCCGGGCAAACGATTCTTCACGGAGGCGACCGAAGCATTTCTGTCGGCCTACGATCCGCATGCCCGGCGCAAAGGTGGGTTGCGACATGCGCGGCTGAACGCGCAGCAGGCTCGAGCGCTGGAACCGGGATTGGCCGAGGAAGTTGCGGGTGCGCTGACTCTGGATGAATGGGGTTGCGATGTTTTTCGGTTGGCCGCGCTCAACGTACAGGATGCGCGTGAATGCGGCGCGCACGTGCACGCGCATACCGAGGTGGTCGAATTATTGCGCAGCGGCCGTGCTGTTCGCGGCGTGCGCGTGCGCGATCGCATTGAGGGTACGACCCGTGACGTGGAAGCACGGCTGGTCATCAATGCGGCGGGTCCCTGGGCGGGACAGGTTGCGGCGCTGGCGGATACGCGGGTGGCCATGCGCCCGGGCAAGGGCATCCATGTTACGTTCGAACGGCGTATTGGCAATTACGGCCTGATCCTCGAGGGTGTGGACGGAAGGATCATGTTCCTGGTACCGCACGGTGCAGAAACCATTGTAGGCACGACCGACACGGACTATTACGGCGATCCCGTGCACGCGGACCTGGACATCCATCGTGACGAAGTTGCGTACGTGATAGAGGCGGCAGCACGTGCATTGCCGCAGGCGCGTTCGTGGCGACCCATCCGCGCGTGGGCAGGCGTGCGCAACACGTTGTTCGAGTGGGGCGTGGATGCGGACGATCTTTCGCGCCGCCACGAAGTGCTGGATCACGAGACGCGTGATGGCGTGGGCGGTTTTCTTTCGCTGGTAGGCGGCAAGCTGGCTTCGTATCGCAGTCAAGCTGAAGAGGTCGTGGATGTCGTGTTTCGTAAACTGTTACTCCCGTTCGTAGCGGGCACGACGGGCCACACACCGTTGCCGGGCGCGGAGTCCGAGCCCGATTTCACGGCCCTGTCCGGCAAAATTCCGCTGCCTGCGGCCATGTTGGAGCGGGTCTGGCGCCGGCTGGGTAGCAGGCTGCACCTGGTGTTTGCGGACGCGGGCCCGAGCGAGCTGGCGCCCATCTGCAGGTCCGAAGGTGTAACCGTGGCCGAGCTGCGCTATGCGGTGCAGATCGAGCAATGCCGCACGCTGGAGGATGTGCGTCGTCATACGCATCTGGGCGCGGGCCCCTGTGATGGTATTGAGTGCGCGGTACCGGCCGCTCATATCCTGGCCGAGCTGCTCGATTGGAACGCGGAACGCATCCGGTCCGAGCTGCGCACGTTTTTTGACGAACGCTGGACGGGTCGTCGACCCGTGCTGGTGGGCAGCACACTGGCGCAGGAGGAGTTGTTGCGCGCACTTCCCGCCGTGTCTGTTTGAGGCCGACCCTCCATGGCCGCGCCGCGCGAACGCAGCAGCGCCGAGCAGCTCTATCGGCTGATCAGCGATGGTGTGACCGACTACTCGATCGTGCTGCTCGATCCCGACGGATTTGTCATTAGCTGGACGCGGGTCGCAGAGCTGATTGAAGGCTACCGGCCGGAAGAGATCATGGGCGAGCATTTCACGGTATTCTGGCTACCGGAAGAAAAAGCGGCTGCCGAGAGTGCGTTGCTCCAGGCTACGCAGACCGGGCGCGTGGAGTTGGAAGGCTGGCGCCTGCGCAAGAGTGGCGAGCGGTACTGGGCGAACGTGGTCATTTCCGCTACCCGCTCTCCCAATGGTGAGCTGACCGGCTTCATCCGCGTGCTGCGCGATCAGACTGCGCGGCGGGTAGCAGAAGATGCGCTGCGCGAGAGTCAGGACGCACTGCGCAAGAGTGAGGAGCAACTGCGTCAGGCGCAGAAGATGGAAGCTGTAGGTCAGCTGGCGGGCGGCATCGCGCACGATTTCAACAATCTGCTCACGGCCATTCGCGGCCACGCCGAACTGCTGCTGGGAGAAATGGCGTCCCAGCATCCGCTGCGCTCTGATTTGGAGGAAATCAATCGCGCGGCTGAACGCGCGTCCACGCTCACGCGCCAGCTCCTGGCCTTCAGCCGCCGCCAGATCCTGCAACCCCGAGTGCTGGACCTGGATGTCGTGGTGGCGGAAATGGAGCGCCTGCTCCGTCGCCTGATTGGTGAGGACATAGAGCTGGTCACGAGTTCGGCCGCTGCCAATGCCTTCGTGCGTGCCGATCGCGGTCAGCTCGAGCAGGTGCTCATGAACCTGGCCGTCAACGCGCGCGATGCCATGCCCGCAGGCGGACGTCTCACCATCACGGCCGACACGGTCACGCTGGATGAATCCTACGTGCGCCTGCATCCGGGTGCCCGCTCGGGCGCGTACGTGCGCCTCAGCGTATGCGATACTGGCACAGGTATGGATGCCGGCACGCTCTTGCACGTGTTCGAGCCGTTCTTCACGACCAAAGCGGTGGGCAAGGGCACGGGCCTCGGCCTGGCCATGGTCTACGGCATCGTCAAACAAAGTGGAGGTTACATCGCGGTTGAGAGCGAGACCGGTATGGGTACGACCTTCGAGATCTATTTGCCACGCGTGTGTGAGGAGCCGGATGTCATCCGTGAGCCAACCGCCCAGCCCGAACCGAGTGATGGCGCACACACCATTCTACTGGTGGAAGACGAAGATGCTGTGCGGTCGCTGGCTTCGCGTATCCTGCGCGACCGTGGCTACGCTGTGCTGGAAGCGCGCGATGGCGCCGAGGCTTTGCGCATCGCCGAAACGTACAAAGGCTCGATTCACATCCTGTTGACCGATGTGGTCATGCCCCGCATGGGCGGCCGTGAGCTGGTCGAGCGCCTGACACCCTCGCGCCCGGGCATGCGTGTGGTCTACATGTCCGGCTATACCAATGACGCTCTTGTTCACTACGGTGTGCTCAGTGGCACGGGCACCTGGTTCCTGGAAAAACCGTTCACGCCGAAAACGCTCACGGCGAAGCTGCAGGCCGTCCTCTCTTGACGGGTTGGACAAGGGTATTACAACTTCCGAACGGTAGGTCATCCACGGAGTCCTCATGACGGTAGTTCCCCGCGGCACGCGGCCGGGCATGTCGCCCCGACCGGCCCTCGACACCGAAGCGATCGACCGCATTCGACTCGAACAGGAGAAGTCGGCCGAGCGGGAGTTCGTTCGTTTCTCCTTCTACCGAGTTCTGCCCGAGTGGCGGCAGCGAGCGGACCAGGCACGTGCTCAGGACAAGGCCGAATTCGTCGCGCTGGTCCAGGAGTTTGGCCGGCGGTTCATGATTTACTCGTATTCGCTGGTGGGCACGCGCGGCGATTGTGATTTCCTGCTCTGGCAGGCTGCGCGTGACCTGGATCACTTCCAGTCATTTGCGGCCGGCGTCCGCAAAACCGCACTGGGTGCCTACCTGACGCAGCCCTACTCGTATTTCGCCATGACGCGGCGCTCGATCTACATCAACCGTTACGAAGAGGAATACCTGGCTCGGTTTGGCGGCGCGCAACCGTTGGACGCGGCGCGCATCGCCATCAATCCGCAAGGGTCGAAGTACTTGTTTGTCTATCCATTTGTGAAGACGCGCGACTGGTACATGCTGTCGCAGGAAGAACGCCAGTGCATGATGGACGAACATATCCGGGTCGGTCACGACTGGCCCGATGTGAAACTGAACACAACGTACTCGTACGGCCTGGACGATCAGGAGTTCGTGGTCGCCTTTGAGACCGATCACGTAGGTCGGTTCCTGGACCTGCTCATGGCCTTGCGACTGACCGAGGCCAGCAAATACACGCTGCGCGACACGCCGTCCTTTACCTGCACGGCGATGGGCATTCGGGACTCGTTGGACGCGCTGGGCTAGGTACCGGCCAGCGCCCGCAGGCCGGATTTGAGACTCACCTGACACCTGCCATATACCCGCCCACTACAAATGATCCAAAGCTGATCGGCGCCTGAGGTCAGGTAATTACTATCCGCTCGCGTTGTCGTTTTGTCTGCCGGCCCAATGCATTGATGCCGATGCGTCCGGGGCCAACCGCGACGCGGCGGATGCTGACAGAACGACAACTCCCGCGCCGGACCTCCCCCAGGCTTTGGGTTGTCAAAACCGATCCTTGCGCATCCCCCTCGGGGGCGGCCGATGCAGCGGCCGCCCCCTCCCCTTCCCGGTACCTTGCCTGGCTTCTCCGCGCTGGCCTAGCTTCGCATCATGGCTGGTGGCAAGAAATCTCGGGGCGGCACCTTCAGCGGGGTCCGATTGCGGCCGGCGCCCAAGGGTCGAACTATCGATCCACAGGCGCTCGCAGAGGTCCTGACCCTGCTGGGTGATGAGCCTCGACGCCGTGATTTGCTGATTGAGCACCTGCACCGGTTGCAGGATCATTTTGGCCATCTTTCCACCGCCCACCTGACGGCCCTGGCCGCGGAAATGAAGCTCACTCCGGCTGAGGTCTTCGAGGTTGCATCCTTCTATCACCATTTCGACGTCGTGAAGGAAGGTGACGCACTGCCACCGCCGCTCACCGTTCGCGTTTGCGAGTCGATTGCCTGTCACCTGGCCGGTGGTAAAGAGTTGTTGCACGAGTTGCAGGGCCAACTGGGCGCCGACGTGCGCGTGCTGCCCGCTCCTTGCGTGGGCCAATGCGATCGTGCGCCTGTGGCAGTCGTAGGGCGCAATCCGATTCTACATACGCAGGCTGAGCAGGTCGGCCAGGCCGTACGGGCTGGCTTGCGCGAGCCGGAGCTGACGGAGTACGTCGACTACAATTCGTACCGGGAACGGGGTGGATACGAGTTGTTGACGGCCTGTGTAGCGGGCCAGCGAACGTTGGAAGAGGTGGTGAGCGCGGTCGAGGCGTCCGGCCTGCGCGGGCTGGGCGGGGCCGGTTTCCCCACCCATCGCAAATGGCAATTCGTGCGCGCCGAGCCTGGCCCGCGATTGGCCGCGCTCAATGCTGACGAAGGTGAACCGGGCACGTTCAAGGATCGCGTCATCATGGAGAGCGATCCGCACCGCATGCTCGAGGGCCTGCTGATTGCCGCCTGGGTGGTGGACGCGGCCGAGGTCTACATCTATCTGCGTGACGAATACGCAGTGGCGCGCGCCATCCTGCAACGCGAGCTGAATGCGTTGCGCGCCCAACCACCCTGCCCACTGCCGGTCATCCATCTGCGGCGCGGTGCCGGCGCATATATATGCGGCGAAGAGACCTCGTTGATCGAATCGGTGGAAGGCAAGCGAGGAGAGCCGAGGTTGCGGCCACCGTTCCCCGCGCAGTTCGGCATTTTCGGGCGGCCCACGTTGGTTCACAATGTCGAGACCGTGTACTGGCTGCGAGAAATTCTGGAGCGCGGCGGTGAATCCTTTGCCGCGCAGTCCCGCGAGGGTCACAGAGGCAAGCGTTTCTTTTCCGTGAGCGGCCGCGTATTACGTCCCGGCGCCTACGTGGCGCCTAATGGCACAACCACGCGCGAGCTCATTGAATTGGCGGGCGGCATGCTGCCCGGACACCAGTTCTACGCGTTCCTGCCGGGGGGTGCTTCGGGCGGCATCCTGCCCGCTACGCTGGGCGACCAGCCGCTCGACTTCGAGGTACTGGCAAAACATGGCTGTTTCATTGGCTCGGCTGCGATCGTCATCCTGTCACATCACGATCGCGCGCGTGACGCCGCGCTGAATTTGATGGAGTTTTTTGCCCACGAATCGTGTGGCAAGTGTACGCCCTGTCGCGTAGGCACCGCCAAGTCCGTTCATCTGATGGCGCAGCCGCACTGGGACACGGCGCTGCTCGAGGAATTGAGCCAGGCCATGGCGGACGCATCGATTTGCGGATTGGGCCAGGCCGCACCCAATCCCGGGCGCTGCGTGACACAGTTCTTCCCGCAGGAGCTTGCATGAAACTTCCGGAAGAGGGGAAGAAGGGAAGAGAAGAAGCCGCGCATGAGCGGGTGGTCTTCTCATTGGACGGCGCTGAGATTGCCGCCCTGCCGGGTGAGACCATCCTGCAGGCGGCGGCACGGCACGGCACCGACATCCCGCACCTGTGTTATACAGACGGCATGCGTGAAGATGGCAACTGCCGCGCGTGCGTCGTGGAGATCAAGGGCGAGCGCGTGCTGGCGCCGGCTTGCTGCCGCAAACCCACGGCCGGCATGCAGGTCAGTGCGGCCAGCCCGCGCGCGCGCCACTCGCAGCGCATGGTGCTGGAGCTGCTTCTGGCCGATGCGCCCGCCGAGCCGCATCGGCCCGATTCCGAGTTGACACAATGGGCGCGCGAACTGGGTGTCTCGCACTCGCGCTTCCCCAGCCGCATTCAGCCCGCACCGGACTTTTCGCATCCCGGCATTGAAGTCCGCCTCGATGCCTGCATTCAGTGCACACGCTGCGTTCGTGCGTGTCGAGAAGTGCAGGTCAACGATGTGATTGGTTACGCGTTCCGCGGCGCTGATGCCAAGATCGTATTCGACATCGATGACCCGATGGGTGAATCGACCTGTGTCGGTTGCGGCGAGTGTGTGCAGGCCTGCCCCACGGGTGCGCTGCTGCCCGTGCTGACCTCAGGACGGACCAACGGATCGGCGCGTGATTTGTCCGGAAACGGCGCCGGTGCCGTTTCCGCCAATACATCCAGGCCTGCTTCCGGCTGGACGCAAGCCGAAAAGGTGGTCCCTTCTCTTTGTCCGTACTGCGGTGTGGGTTGTCAGACCAACTACCACGTGCGTGACAACACGATTCTGCGCGTCAGCGGTCGCGATGGTCCAGCCAATCACGAACGGCTCTGCGTCAAAGGTCGTTTTGGCTTCGACTACGTGCACCATCCGCAACGCCTGCTCAAGCCCATGATCCGCCGGCCCGGCGTGCCCAAGGACGCCCACAATCTGGTCGATCCCGGCAACCCGTGGTCCGCGTTCCGTGAAGCAACCTGGGAGGAAGCACTGGACGTGGCGGCCGCCGGTCTGCGCCGTACGAAAGAACAGCACGGACCTTCCGCCATGGCCGGCTTTGGCTCGGCGAAAGGCAGCAACGAAGAAGCCTATCTCTTCCAGAAACTGGTGCGCGTCGGCTTTGGCACTAACAACGTGGACCATTGCACGCGCTTGTGTCACGCCTCCTCCGTGGCCGCTCTGATGGAAGGCCTGAACTCCGGCGCGGTCTCCAATCAGGTAGCGGATGTGCAATATGCGGACGTCATCTTCCTGATCGGCGCCAATCCAACCGTGAATCATCCGGTCGCGGCCACGTTCATGAAGAACGCGATCGAGCGCGGCACGCGACTCATTTTGGCGGACCCGCGCCGCACCGAACTGGCTCGGCTGGCTACACACTACCTGCAGTTCCGACCGGATACGGACGTCGCGCTGCTCAATGCCATGTTGCACACGATCATCTATGAAGGGCTCACCGATGACGACTTCATAACTCGCCGCACTACAGGTTTTGACGAGCTGAAGAGTCGGCTGGAGAAATACTCACCGGAAGCCATGGCGCTAGTTTGCGGCATTGATGCGCCCACCATTCGAGAAGTCGCACGCGCGTTCGCGACTTCGAAGGGCTCCATGATCTTCTGGGGCATGGGCATCTCGCAGCATGTGCACGGCACGGACAACGCGCGCTGTCTCATCGCACTAGCGCTCATCACCGGTCAGATCGGCCGGCGAGGCACCGGGCTACATCCGCTGCGCGGTCAGAACAACGTGCAAGGCGCCTCCGACATGGGCCTCATCCCCATGGTCTATCCGGACTATCAGTCCGTGGAGAATCCGGGTGTGCGCGCGGATTTCGAGCAACTGTGGGGCTCGAAGCTGGATCCCAGGAATGGCCTCACCGTAGTCGAGATCATGAATGCGGCGCGCGCTGGTCAGATCCGCGCCATGTACATCATGGGTGAGAATCCCGCCATGTCGGATCCCGACCTGGAGCACGCACGGGACGCCATCGCCTCTCTGGACTGGCTGGTGGTGCAGGATCTCTTCCTCACGGAAACCGCATCGTTTGCCGATGTCGTGCTGCCCGCATCGGGGTTCCCTGAAAAAAGCGGCACGTTCACCAACACAGATCGGCGCGTGCAGCTGGGCCGCAAAGCGCTTGAGATGCCGAGTGGCGTACGTGAAGACCTGTGGATCATCCAGCAGATTGCACGCCGCGTCGGCCTGGACTGGAATTATGGGAGTGCGGCCGATGTCTGGTCGGAAATCCGCAAGGCCGTACCGAGTTGCGCGGGCATAACCTGGGAGCGCCTGGAGCAGGAAAGCAGTGTGACCTATCCCTGCCGCAACGAAGGAGACCCCGGTGAGGAGGTCATCTTCATCGATCAATTCCCAACAGCGGATGGCCGTGGCAAACTGGTGCCCGCCGATTTCACGCGCGCTGCCGAAGTGCCGGATGCCGAATATCCGTTCGTCCTGATTACCGGCCGTCTGCTCGAGCACTGGCATACGGGCGCCATGACGCGGCGAGCCAATGTGCTCGATGCGCTCGAGCCAGTGGCCACGGTAAGCCTGCATCCCGAGGACCTGGCTCGCTTGCACATCGAGCCCGGTGCGATGTTGACCGTAGAGTCGCGCCGCGGCCTGCTGAGCGCGCAGTCGCGGGCGGACACGGGCATACCGCTCGGCGCCGTGTTCATTCCTTTTGCTTTTGTGGAAGCTGCGGCCAACCTCTTGACCAATCCTGCGCTCGATCCGTTTGGCAAGATTCCGGAATTCAAGTACTGCGCTGTGCGTGTGCGAGCGGGTGCGGAAGCGGCAGCCGAACCAGGCTATGGGCGCGCCGCCGAAGCCGAGCTGGTGCCGGGCGATTGAGGGCCGATTCTGCCATGGACTGGACACCGCCTGTTGCTGATCGTTTGCTCATGGAATCCATCCGCTTCAATGAGGCCTCGGCCAAACGGGCGCCCATTACGCTGGCCGAATATGACGGGCTCCGTGAAAGTGATGTCTGGCTCGAGGAGCTGGTGCGCGGTCACGTGGTGCGAGAACCACCTCCAACGCCTTACCACGGAACGATTCAGGCCAACCTGGCCAGGCTGCTTGGCCAGCACGTCCGGGCCGACCTGAAGGAGAGTCGTTTGAAGTTTGCGCCGGATCTGGCCGTGGAGATCGTCTCGCCTTCCAACTCCGCGGCAGATTTGCAGGAGAAGGTGACCGAATATCTTGGAGCAGGATCTCTCCAGGTTTGGGTGGTCTACCCAAACACGCAGCAAATCATGGTCTACAGAAACTCGGCGGAAGTGCAACTCCTGAAGAACACCGAAACCTTAGAAGGCGGTGGTGTGATCCCGGCTTCAGCGTCCCGGTAAGTGAGGTCTTCGAACTCTGAACTGATTTCGAAAGGATCTTCTTCCCCTCTTCCCCTCTTCCCCTCTTCCGGAAGTCCTAATCCTTCCGCTTCCGTTCCGTGACATCGATGTTGGCAATACGCGCCAGCTCGCGATGGATGCGCGCCACGCGCTCGACCTGGCCCTTGGCGGCAAAGCGCTCGTAGAACCCCTCGTTGCGGAAGTTGCGGCGCTGTTCGCTCCAGGGCATGAGCCGCTCCTGCCAGCGGTCGACGCGGCCCCAATCGGGATCCGGATCATCGCGATAAAGATCGGCACACACGCGCACCATGGCTTTGATGGTGACCGGTTTGGTCACCATGTAATTGGGCGTGCCCCAGGCCTCGCCCCAAACCCGCTCGGCGGCCTTGAAGAAATCACGGACTACCGCGTAATAGCGATCGGCGCGGTAGCCGCGCCGCTCGATGGTGCGCCAGTCCTGATCCACCCATTTGTGCACTTCATTGAACAGCTCTGACTGCAGGATCCACTTCTCCTGGCGGCTGCGGCCGCCCAGCCGGTTGATGCGGTAACGCAGCGGGCTGTCACCCTCAGCGTAGAGTTTTTCGACTACGCGCGCGGCAAACTTCTTGTCTGGCTGCGCCCAGGTAACGCGCTCGTAAAGATCGATCAGGTGGCTGCGGTTGATACGGGTGCTGGTTGAATTGATGGTAACGAACATTTCGGCGGCAAAGTCTTCGCTGCGTCCATCGAAAATCACGGCGGGCACGTGAATGGTGCGGCCCTCTTCCGGATGTTCGCGCAGGTAGAACTGCAAGGCTGCCAATCGGTGCTGGCCATCGATGATCAGGTATTTGCCCCGTGGGTCCTGCAAGTTGCCCGCGCTCTCGGAATTACCGATTGGATCGAAGCGGAGCCGCTCCGCCGTGAACAGCAGGACCGTGGCCGGAATAGGTGGCTGGCTGCCCGCGGTTTCGTAGAAGTTTTTGATTGACTTGACTTTCGAGCGGGATACTTCGCGCTGGAAGGCGGAGTCGGTGCGCTCGATTTTGGCAATGAAATGGCCGATCTCATCACCATGGTGGACTTCCTCGCGAGCAATTGGCTGACCTTCGCCGTAGAATCGGCTAATAAACCGGACCTTTTCGAGGATCTCCTCGGCCGGGTACGCCACGAAGTAAAAGACCCCGTCCTTCTGCCGGATCTGCGTAGCAATCACGTGCACACCCTCCCCACCAGTAGGTCCAGATTGGCTTCCAGGGAATGTCGAGGCCTTCGGCAGGCAAGATATGGTAACATCGTCTTCGTCTGGCGCCAGCCTTGTTTCGCGCGGGGGGGTTGCCGCATCCTGTCCAGACACCCGCCGTTCGTAACCCGGTCCAGGTCAGCCGAATGCGCCAAATCCGTAGTTATCATCAGGTCGCCGATCCTGCTGCCGAGGATATTGTCGCGCAGGTTACGGCCAAGGCCGACCGGCTGCGTCAGCGGCTGGTGACCATTCGCAAGATCGTAGTCGTGGGCAGTGGCAAGGGCGGCGTGGGCAAGAGCGCGGTCACGGCAAATCTGGCGAGCGTGCTGGCCAGCCGCGGCTGGCGCACGGCGGCCCTCGATGCAGACCTGAACGGTCCATCCCTGGCGCGCATGCTGGGCGCGCACGGTCGATCGCTGCTGCCGACGGACGACGGCCTGGCGCCCGTGAGGGGGTTGGATGGTGTGGATCTGGTTTCCACCGACCTGCTGCTGCCCGATGCCGTGCCCCTGGCCTGGCGGCACCCGGCCACGTCTGCGCCCTCTTCCAGCGCGCCGGCGTTCATGATTCAAAGCATGTATGAAGGCACGGTCCTGCGTGAGCTGCTGGCGGACGTGAGTTGGGGCGAGCGTGACTTTTTGCTGATCGACGCGCCGCCCGGCACGGATAAGCTCGAGCGTCTGCTTCAGCTGCTGCCCACCGAGGCCGTTCATCTGCTGATCACGACACCGTCGCAGATTGCACGCAACGTAGTGGCCCGCTCGGTGACCCTGCTCAAGCGCCACGCGGCGCCGGGTGGGCTGGTCCTCAACATGACCGGTCAGATCTGCGACCGGTGCCGCAACGAAGAGCCGCTCTGGGGAGTCAGCGTCGGTCAGGAAATGGCTCGTGAGATGGGGCTCGATTTGTGGGCCAGCATCCCCTACGACCCGCGCCTGGCCGAAGCCACCGACGCCGGCACCTCGTTCCTGCAGCGCGCACCCGACGCACCCGCAGCGCGCGCGTTGCTGGACCTGGCCGATCGGCTGGAACGCGCATGAAGTTCCTGTGCGTGGGCTGCGACGCCGTGATGGAATTTGCCGAGCGTCAGTTGCCCGGCGATGGCACGCTGGTGGCCGTCTTCCGGTGTCCGGCCTGCACTCGCGAGATGGCGCTGCTCACCAATCCCATGGAAACGCAACTGGTCAGCGGTCTGGGGATCAAAGTGGGGGGTCGTACCGTCCCTGAGCAGCCGTTCGAGATCGCGACCAGCGCGCTGGCGGAAGGTCGGCCTGATGCGTTCAGCGAACCCGTCTCAACCGGGCGCGTGGCCTGGGACGACGAGGCCACCCAGCGCCTGCAAAACGTACCCTCCTTTGTGCGCGGCATGGTCAAGCGCATTTACACGGACTATGCGCGGGAGCGCGGCATTGCGCGGATCACGACGGCAATAATGGACCGTGCGCGCAGCGATCTCGGGCTCGAGGGCATGTGAGCGAGACGCGCCAGCTGAAGTACCGCCAGGCCGGTTTTGCCTACCTGATGGTCGGCATTCTGTATGAGTCCGCCGTGTGGGTCATCTGGCGCAATGGGCTACTGCCCAGCAACCGCGGACCCATTGCCGTTTGGATGTTCGTGGGCGCTGCCCTGGTAGCCGTTGCCGTATGGCTGCTCTGGCGCTACCAGAATCCATGGATACCGCGCGCCATTTTCATGCTTCATGCGCTGCGCGTTCCAAGCCTGATCGGTGGCGCCTTTTTTCCCGCCCCCGAGGCACGTATTCCCGCGTCCCTGTATTTGACCGCACTCGTCATCGTACTCATTAACCTCTGGATGTTGGCCCGCGCAGGATGGGATCTGTAGCTACGGAATCATCCAAACCGGCGCTGGCATCTTCCGACGCACCGCCCGTTGCCGCGCACGCTGTCGAGTTTCGCTACGGCGCACGAGTGACGCTGCGCGACGTTCACGCACAAGTGCAGCATGGTGAGGTTTTCGGTGTGATCGGGCCGAATGGCGCGGGCAAGAGCACGCTGCTCCGCCTGCTCGCCGGTCTGGCGGCTCCTGCAGCGGGCCAATTGGCATGGTTCGGCGCGCCAGCCATGACCAGCGCGGTCCGCCGCCGAATCGGGTATCTGCCTGACGATGCCGCGCTCTTCGACGAACTGACCGGCCTGGAAAACCTGCGCCTGTTCGCTCGCATCCGCCGGCTCGCGCTTGCTTCCGACGCCGCCCCAGCTGAGGCCCGGGCAGTGGGTCTTACCGACTCGCAATTGCAGGCAGTGACCAGCAGCTATTCGTTCGGTATGCGGCGCAAACTTGCCCTGGCCCAAACGCTCGTTGGCAGCCCGGAGCTGCTGCTGCTCGATGAGCCGACTATTGGGCTCGATCCCAACGCGCGTGATCGACTGGTCGCGCTGATAGCGGAGCGCAAAAAGCACGGCGCCACCGTCATCGCCAGCAACGACCTGCGCGTGGTCGAGGATGCATGCGACCGCGTGGCCTTCCTCGATGCTGGCCAGGTCGTACTGCAAGGCCAGCCGCACGAGCTGCTGGCACCACTGCGCCGCGCCGTCACTTTCGTCGTTACCACACGCGAACCATGCCGGCCGTTTGCTCTGGGCGACGCCGAAGTCTCGACCATCGATGAACGGTCCGTGCACATACGCTCGAGCCGAGGCGCCAGCCTGTTACCTCATCTGATCGAGACCATGCTGCGTGCCGGTAATACCATCGAAACCGTTGCCGTTCGCCCTCCCGACCTGAGTGACGTGTTCCGTCAGGTAACCGGGACGGATTGGTTGGCTTCGGAGGCGGGCACATGAGCTACGCCTGGGCCGAATGGCTGGTAGCCGTGCGCCGACGCCGCACATTTGCGCTCAGCGTACTCGTGCCTGCAGGCATGATTGCGATCCTGGTTTTTTCCGCGGCACCGACCTTCCATGCCAGCGTCGTGGCCACCGTGCTTTTTGCCTTCTTCGGAACGTTCGGGAGTGCCATCCCAATCGTGCGTGACCTGGAAACCGGTCGATTCTCTCGACTCCTGCATGCCGGCGCTTCGCCCGGCGCGCTCCTTTCCCAACGGGTCCTGGTCTCGGCGGCGCTCGACTTCGTGCAACTGTTCTGTGCGTCCGCGCTGATCCTGCTCACCCACAACCGGTCCGCCACTCCCGCGCTGCTCGTTGCGCTGTTCGCCACTCTGCTCTTCAGCAACACGATGGGCACCTGGATCGGCACGCTAACGCGCTCTATTGGTGAGGCTGCACTGCTCTCCAGCGTACTCGCAATGTTGCTCTTGCATGCGGCCGGCGTCTTTCGAACGCCCGTTCCGGGTGGCTGGGGCGCCACGCTTCAGGCGTTTTCTCCCTTTGCCTTCCTTCATAACGCCATTCAGGCCAGTTTCGGAATCGTCGCCTCGCCCCCAACCAGCCGCACCATCTCGCTCGTTCTCGTCGTTGCCATCTCCTTCGCCTCGCTTGCGATTCTCCCTCGCGCAACGCGCTTGCTCAGCACCTCCCCCCGGCGTTGACACAATCTCAGGACGCGCGCTATACTCGCTCGCCACAGCCCCATTCCCATTTGAAGACGATGGCGGGATCTTCCCGCGGTACAGTTTTGATTGAACCAGGCGGCTTTACTGCCTGGCTGCGGTGCGGTGTACAAGAACCGGTCTACCAAGACCAGTGCTTGAAGTTCGTGCTCGATTGCGAATCCCCGTTTTTAGCGGATTCGTCTGATGCCCGACAAATAGAGAAGGCTTCCGCAGTCTTTTTTGCTCAGACGTTTCACAGGCTTCGCGTGTGGCCCGCGTGTGTCTGCCCGTGTGCCCACAACGGCACGGTGCGCACATCGAGCGAGCGTAGGTTGTACTGTGTCCTGCAACCTGGTGGGCTATGTACCGCGAAATCCTGTGCCCGGTAGACAACTCGCAATGTTCTGATTGGGCCGTCGATCGCGCGATCGAGCTGTGCCAAAGCACAGGCGGTCGTGTTACGGGCACGCATGTTTACGCGGCCCGCCTTCATGATGTCCGGTTCCGGCAGTTGGAATCCGGCCTGCCTGCTCAATTCCAGACGCCGGACGAAATCAAGCGTCAGCGTAAGATCCACGACAAACTGATCGAGAAGGGGCTGCAGCTCATCTCAGACAGCTTCCTGGATCAGGTGGACACGCGTGCACGCGCCGGGGGCGTGCCCCTGACGCGCCAGCTGCTGGAGGGGATCAACTACGAGGAGCTGGTCAGGGAGGCCAATCGTGGCCAGGGCCGGCTGCCCAGCCTGATTGGCTTCGATCCGAACATCGCCGACAAGTACGATGGCGGCGCCACGGTGCGCGGTGATGTTCGCGTGGGCGAGAACGGTCGGCTGATCGCCGAAGACGAGGATCAGGACGACAAGCTGGCCGGCAGCTCGAACCGCGCCTATGACCTGTTGGCCATGGGCGCTCATGGCATTGGCCGGCAGCAGCTCAGCCAACTGGGTGGCGTAACCGGACGCGTGCTGCGACGAGTGGAAAAGGATGTACTGATCGTGCGCGACGATCGGCCTTTGCGCAGTGGCCGATTTATGGTCTGCGTGGATGGCTCATCCTACTCGTACAAAGCCATGCGCGTGGCCCTCGAGCTGGCGCGCCAGTACGGCGCCACGGTCTACGTTTGCAGTGCCTTTGATGTCGAGTATCACCATGTGGTCTTCCACAACATCAAAGACGTGTTGTCCTATCAGGCCTCGAAAGTCTTCAAGTTCGAGGAGCAGGAAGAGCTGCACAACAACATCATCGACAAGGGCCTGCTCAAACTTTCTCAGGCCAACATCAAACGCGCGCAGGCCATGGCGCAGCAGTACCCCGATGTGGAAGTGAAGACCCAGATCCTGATTGGCAAGCCGTTCCAGGTGATCTTGCAATGGGCAGAAGAGATCCAGCCTTCGCTCGTGCTGGTGGCGCGCCATGGCTCCCATCGCATTGAGGGCACCGATCTGGGCTCACAGGCAGACAACCTGGTGCGCCTGCTTCCCCATAACGTGCTGCTCATTGGCACAACCGATGTGCGCCCCGATGAAATTCCCTGGATCGAAGAGGATGGCCGCACGGGCCTGGAGTGGGAGCCCGCCGCCGAAGTGCGTATCCTGCGCGTGCCGCCCTTTGCGCTCGGCATTGCCCGCAAAGCCGTTGAAGAGTTTGTCATGGAAGTATACGGGCCTGGGGGAGAGGGGTTCGGGTTTGGTGGCCGCGATGGCAACGGAAGTGACGGGCGTAACGGGAGTGACGGGAGTGACGGGAGTGACGGGCTGGCGAACGGAGCGGGGAATGCTGAGTCGCACGTTGACCATGATTCCGCGCCCGCGCCCATCAGTTCCTCGCCGTCGCCCTCGCCGTCGCCCTCGCCGTCGCCCTTGCCCATCGTCACGAGCGCGCGTCTCGATGAAGCCATCAAGAAGCTGCTGCCCACACACATGCAGTTGATCATGGGGATCGGCACGGCGGAGGAGTTGGCGCTGGCCGAGGTCAAGGCCGAAGAAGCCATGAAGCGTACAGTGATCAAGGGGTTGGATGCCGATGTGTTTTCGGAAACGCCCATGTACGAGGCGAAATGCCCGTTCACGGGTCATATCACGCTGCGCGAGCGTCGAGCCAATGATCCCGTGGAATGGACGCAGGAAGCGTTCGAGCGATTGAGGCTGGTGCCACTGATTGCTCGGCCACTGGCGCGCAACACGGTGGAGCGTTTTGCGCGCGAACACGGTTTCTGGCGCATCACCACGCTGGTCATGGATGAGAACAAGCAAGCCATGATCGAGGCCGATACGTTCGATCTGGACACCATGCTGGTCATGTTCAAGGAATTGCAAGCCAAGCAGCTGCAGGCGGCCGCAGAGGGTGTGGATGGACTCACGCCGGAGATGCGCAGATTCATTGAAGAAGCGAAGGCGGCCGGTGTCACGCGCTGTCCGATTCGGGATATCGAGAAGGCCGCAGAGAAGTGTCCGGTTGACTTCAACATGGTCTCACCGGAGGGCGCGCGCGCCGCAGTCGAACAGTTTGTGAAACAGAATGGCCACGACTGAGCTGGAGCTGCTGCGCGAGCAGCGTACTGCACCAGCCTCGCGTTTTGTGCCGCATGTGGTTGCCTGGAATCTGACCCAGCGTTGCAACCTGGCGTGCGCGCACTGTTACATCTCGGCCGGCTCCTGGCATGGCGCGGCGGGCGAGTTGAGCACGACCGAATGCCTACGCATCGCCGATCAGATCCTCGAGCTCAATGACTCGCCCATGTTCATCCTATCGGGTGGCGAGCCACTGTTGCGTGATGACCTGGAGCAGATCGCGGCCTATGCGTCGGGCCGCGGTGCCACGGTGGTGGTGGGCACCAACGGCACGCGCTTGACCGCTGCGCGCATCGATTCCCTCAAACATGCCGGTGTGAAGGGCGTAGCGGTCAGCATCGACGCACTAGACGAACGTTATCACGATCGCTTCCGCCATGGCGGCGGCGCACTGGCAGACACGCTGGCTGCAGTCGATCGGCTGATCGGGCAGCAGCTCGATTTCATTGTTCAGACCACGGTCACGCGCGGCAATCGGCAGGAACTTGCGCGCCTGGCTGCCTGGTCGGCCGAGCGGGGCGCGGTCTCGTTCAATGTTTATTTCCTGGTGGCCACCGGTCGCGCGGAAAACATGACCGGACTGACGCCGGCCGAAAACGAGGAAACACTGGCCGAACTGCTGCTGCTGGAGCAGCAGTATCGCGGACGCATGCTGGTACGCTCCAAGTGCATGCCGCAGATCATGCGGCACGCTTTCGAGCGTGCACCCGACTCACCTTTGCTGAACTACGAGACGCGCTGCCCGTGTGGGTTGCAGTATTGTCGGATTACGCCCGAGGGCAAAGTGACGCCCTGTCCGTACTCGCCGGCCGTGGCGGGTGATCTGCGCGCTCAGTCGTTCGGTGACGTGTGGCGAGACTCTCCCGTGTTTGCATCATTGCGCTCGGCCACATTGGGCGGAAAATGCGGACGCTGTGAGTATCGTGAAATCTGCGGCGGCTGCCGGGCACGCGCCTTTGCCGAAACCGGCGATCTTCTGGCCGAAGATTCGTCCTGTGCCTATGAGCCCGCCGGCCAGCGTGAGCCTGTGACGCGCAAGACAGCGGCCACGTTCGGCGGCCCGGCCAGTGCCCGCGCCATGACCTGGACGCCCGAGGCGCAGGCGCGGCTGACCCGCATACCCAGCTTTGTGCGCGGAGTGGTAACCGAACGCATCGAGCGGTTCGCACGCGAGCGCGGACTGGATGTAGTGACCGAAGAGCTCATGAGTGAAATCCGGCAGAGCATGCCCGGTGATTTCTCCAAGCGTTTGCCTTTTTTTGCCCGCAGGAGGGATGTATGAGTAGCGCGCGCAAGATCCAGGATCCCGTACTGCGCCGTCGCAATGTGTTTACGGCGCTCGCACTGGTGTTCCTGGTTATCCCGTTTGTGCCATACGTGCAGGAAGAGCGAATCGGCTGGTTCATGTGGCGAGATGCACCCATCCTCGCCACTACGTTGCTCGCCCTGGCCGTGATCATGTGCATCGGCTGGCGGCGTACCCTTGGCAAGTGAGCGACCCAGGTCATGACCGCTGCGCGCACCTATCGATACCTGGCAGCCGGCACGGCTGCCCTCGCGCTCACTGCGCTTGTCCTCGATCCCGCGTGGGCGCAGCAGGCGGCCGCTGCCGGCCCCCGCGAATACGGCCACTTCCCGGTGGTGGGCAGCCGCGTGGCTGTGTGGGTGGCGGCGCAGGTGCATCTGATGTTCGCCGCCTTCGTGCTGGGTGTACCGATGTTCGCTGTGGTGTGCGAGCTGATCGGCATCGTGGGCAAGGAAGAGCGCTTCGACAAACTGTCCAAGGAGTTCACGCGCTTGTTGCTCATTGCGTACAGCGCCACGGCTATCTGGGGCGCTGTGTTGATGTTCTTCCTGCTCACACTGTATCCGCGCTTCTGGACCCACATGACCGAGATCTTCGAGGTCTCCATGTGGATCTACGTCGGCCTCTTCTTCGTGGAATCGTTCACGCTCTACCTGTACTACTACGGCTGGGATCGCTGGAAGAAGGGCGCTGCGAAATGGATGCACCTGACCCTGGGCATTCTGCTCAACGTGTGGGGCACAGCGGTCATGTTCATTGCCGACAGTTGGCTCAGCTACATGATGAGCCCGCCCGCGGCGGTAGTGAACGACCCCGCGCCCAGTATGGTTCGCCTCTGGAGCGCCATCGCGAATGCCACCTGGATGCCCATCAACATCCATCGCATCATCGCGAACGTCGTGTTCGGTGGTTCGGTGGCCGCGGCCTACGCCGCTTATCGTTTTCTGCTGGCCAAGACCGAGGAAGAGCGCGCGCATTACGACTGGATGGGCTACATCGGCAACTTCGTAGCCATCAGCGCATTGTTGATTCTGCCCTTTGCCGGTTACTGGCTGGGCCGCGAGATCTACGCCTACAACCAGTCCATGGGCATCACCATGATGGGCGGCTTCATGAGCTGGCTCTGGATCATCCAGGCCTTTCTCATCGGTGTGCTCTTCCTGGCCGCCAACTATTACCTGTGGGTGGGACTGGGCCGCATCCCCGGTGGTGAACGCTTTGTGCCCTACACGAAATGGATGCTGCTGGTGTTGATCCTGGGCGTGATCGTCTGGTCCACGCCGCATACCATGATTGCCAGTCGCGATGAATTGGTGGCCATGGGCGGTACGCACCACCCGTTCCTGGGCGTGCTGGGTGTGATGAGTGCCAAGAACACCGCGGTCAACCTGATGATCCTGACTACGTTCCTGTCTTTCCTGATGTATCGTCGTGCCAACAAGCTGCCCGTAGTCACATGGGCGCGCACCGGTACCATTGTACAAGGTGCGCTATTCGTGATTGCGGCGACCATCGTCACCTTCTATGGCATCTGGGGCTACTTCGTGAGCGCCATCGTGCGCATCGGTTTCAGTGTTTACCAGGTGGGGGCCGTGCTGGTCACCATCATCGCGGTCATGATCATCGATGTGTTGATGGGCCGCGGCTCTGAGTCACGCGGCGAGATCCGCTGGGGTCAGATGCCGTCACGCTCGCAATATGCGCTGTTCATCCTGGTCGTGACTTTCACCTGGCTCATGGGCCTCATGGGCTTTGCCCGCAGCGGCATACGACAGCACTGGCACATTTACGAGGTCATGCGCGACACGAGTCCCGATGCCGCGACACCGGCGCTGGGCAGTGCCGCGATGGTGATCAGCAGCTGTGTGCTGATTTTCCTGGGACTCGCGGCCTTCATCTTCTGGCTCGGCGGACTGGTGGAAAAGCCCGTGATGGAGCAGCAGAAGCTGGCCAGGGGCCGGCCTGAGCTGGCTCCTGCAGCTGGGGACTGAGCGGGCACGGGCGTGTCGGGTGCATCGGGTGTATCGGGCGTATCGGGTGTATCGGGCGTATCGGGCGTATCGGGCGTATCGGGCAACGGACGGGAAGCGGGTGCATCCAGGGAGCGCGGGCCGGTCGGGTAGAATTCCCGATACGCCCGCCACGCCCGATACGCCCGCCACGCCCGCGTTGTACGCGGCAAGTTGACGTGGTGTTCACACTGCAAACAGCAACCCAACGGCCCGGAGCTTCCGAGCATGTGGTCAACGAACCTGAAAATCCTGGCCATCGTGCTGGGCACGCTGGCCGCATACACGCTGCTGGCCAACTCGATTCCACAAGTGGAATCCGAGGTGCCGCAGGAATTGAGTTTTGGCTCCAACGTCACGCCCGAGCAACTTGCTACTGCGGGTGAACAACTGTACAACGGCGCGGGCGGCTGCACGGCCTGCCACGGACTGGGCACGCGCGCGCCCAATCTGCTGACGGACGATCGCGGTGCAGGCGCGATTGGCGCGCGCTGCGGCAACCGTCAGTCCGGTGTGAATTGCAAGCTCTATCTTCATGAATCATTGGTGCAACCGAACAAGTTCGTGGTGGAAGGCTTTCAGCCGATCATGCCGGACCTGAGCCGCACGCTCTCGACGGCGCAGATCTGGTCCCTGGTGGCGTTCCTGCAAAGCACGGGCGGCGAAATTACGGTCACTGCGGATGACGTGGCTTCAGCGCGTGGTACTCCGCCTGCGCCGGCACCCGCGCCGACTGGGACGGCCTCGACTGACCCCCAGGAGATCATGCGCGCGAATCAGTGTCTGGCCTGTCACAAGGTGGGTTCTGAAGGCGCGCCGGTTGGTCCGGACCTGAGCCACATTGGCGCGCGCGCCGATGCCGCCTATTTACGGCGCGCCATTCTCGATCCTGATCGCGAGCTGGCCAAGGGGTTCGAATCCCTCAAGGGCATCATGCCCAAGACGTTCGGCAACCAATTGACCGCCGCTCAACTGGAAGCGGTGGTAGACTACCTCGTTGGGCTGAAGTGAGGTGCACGTGAAAGAAAAACTGCGTCACCCGTTTTGGCAGACCGCGCTCATCATCCTGGTGTCGTGGGTCGTGTTCGAGTTCGGCATTGCCTATCTGCCGCCCCTGATCGGTGTGCGTAGCGCACCCACGCCCAGCAGCGTGGTACTCCAGTATCTGGCGGTCGTGATCGTAGGCATGTTGCTCTATGTCAGCTCGGATGAGACGCGCTGGCAGACATTCCTGCAGCCCATCCGCGCCGTACTGGTCGACCACGACAAACGCATCCTGCGCACCCTGTTGCTCATCGCGATTCCCGTGTTGGCCGGCTTCGTGGCCTTCGATCGTGTACGGCCTACCGTGGAAGCACCGCCGCCGCTGCGCTCGATTCACCCGGCGCCACCCAGCCAGATCACATTCCGGGGCAAGACCATGGTCCTGGCAAAGCTGGAAAACCCTCTGCGTCATACCGGCGACCTGCAACAGCATTACGAAACGGGCAAAGAGGTCTACTACAAGAATTGCCTGCCCTGTCATGGTGATGCGCTGGATGGCCGCGGCCATTGGGCGCATGCGTTCAACCCGACGCCGCTCAACTTCCGCGACAATGGCACCATTGCGCAGCTCTCGGAGAGCTTCGTCTTCTGGCGCATTGTCAAGGGTGGTATTGGCCTGCCCAAAGAAGGCACGCCCTGGAATTCCGCCATGCCGGCCTGGGAAGATTTTCTCACGGAAGAAGAAATCTGGGCCGTCATCATTTTCATCTATCAGCAAACGGGCTGGACGCCCCGCGTGATGGAAGCGGAAGGAGGCGCCCACTAATGTTTACATGTGCATGGAGCGTCCGGGCGTCGTTGGTGGAGGCGATGGGGTGCAGCGCATTGTGGCTCGCCGCGCTTTCATTGGTTGTCCTGTGTGTGCAGCCGGCTTCCGCGCAGCAGACCGCGGCAGCGCCTGCGGGCAAAGCGGTCTACGACAAGTGGTGCGCGGGCTGCCACGGCGTGGATGGAAAAGGCGCGGGTCCCGCCGCCACGTATATGCTGCCCCGCCCGCGCGATTTCACGCCGGCCAAGTATCAGATCCGAACCACGGCCAGCGGCGAATTGCCGACCGACGCTGATATCCGACACGTCATCGACGAAGGTATGCCGGGCACGGCCATGCCAGGCTGGAAAACCGTGCTGAGCAATAGCGAACGCGATGAGCTGGTTGCGTACGTCAAGAGCTTCTCGAGATTCTTTCAGAACCAGCAGACCGCGCCGCAGGCGCTCACGTTCAGCAATGCTCCGGGCGCAAATCAGATGCGCATCGACTCGGGCAAGGTCTATTACGACAGGATCGAATGCTGGAAGTGCCACGGACGCGCCGGCCGCGGTGATGGACCGTCCGCACCCACACAGGAGGACGATACCAAGAGTCCCATACGTCCGGCCGACTTGACCGAGCCGTGGTACTTCAATGGCGGCGGCACGGTAGAGGACATTTACCGCCGGCTGCGCACAGGTCTGGATGGCACGCCCATGCCGACTTTCTCAGACTTGATCGATTCCAAGTTCTTGACCGATGAAATGCTCTGGAATGTCGCGCACTACGTGCGCTCGCTTGCACCAGAAGAATCCCCGCGCGTGCGCGACGTCGTGCGCGCTCAGGAGATGCAGGGTAGTCTACCGACGACACCCGCGGACTCGGCCTGGAATCAGGCGGAGCGGTTCTACATCCCTTTGGCCGGCCAGATCGTTTTGAAGCCCCGCTGGTTTGCGCCGACCGTGGATGGCGTGTGGGTGCAGGCGCTGCACAACGGTACCGAACTGGCCGTGCGCGCAACGTGGAACGACCCGTCGCGTTCGCCGGATCCGGAATGGAACGAATGGCAGCAACGCGTGCAGGCGTTCATGGAGCCCCACGAAGATGCTCCGGCCCCGACCAGCAGCCCGGCGGCGGCCCCCGCTCCGGCAGCGGCGGCAGCGAATCCGGTCGCGCCGTTGCCGGACGTTCTGGTCTTGCAGTTTCCGCCCACCCTTCCAATGGGCATGGAACGACCGTACTTCCTCATGGGAACGGCGGCCAAGCCTACCTATTTGTGGAAATGGCGGAGCGATACGAACACTGCCGTGGAAGCTACGGGAAAGGGCTTCGCCAACCTGGAACCGCTGGCCGGCGGCCAACTGACGGGTACGTCGGCGTTCGACCAGGGCCAGTGGAGCGTGGTCTTCCGTCGGCCGGTCGTGAGTGCGGACTCGGCCAATCGGCTTAACTTCCGTACGGGCGTGCCTATTCCAATGGCCGTGTTCGCGTGGGATGGCAACAATGGCGAATCAGCGACCAGGGGCTCGATCAGCACGTGGTATTACATCTACCTTGATCAGAAGACGCCCAGAACCGTGTACGCCACGCCCGTAGCAACCATTGCGTTGACGGCGGGTCTCGGGTTGTTGTTCGTGCGCAGAGCACAGAAGCGAAGGGACGAAAAAGGTTCGTAAGCTTACTACCAACTCGAATTCGGAGGCACAACCATGTTTACCCATCGCAGGACCGGTTGGACGGCTGCCATCATGACCGTTGCCGCATTAGGCTGTGGCGGTGGTGGTGGGGATGCGGGTGAGGCGAATCCACCGGCCGCCACGGAAGGCGGAGCGCAGACCGCACCGGCGGCGATCGCAGATGCTGCAACCTTGAACGTCGCGGTCAACTTCTCCGGTGCCGCACCCGCGGCCAAGGCCATCGACATGAGCGACGAGAAGGTCTGCTCCGACAAACACACGGGCGGCGCCAAGACCGAAGAGGTCGTAGTGAACAACGGCAAGCTGCAGAACGTGTTCGTATACGTGAAGGAAGGGTTGACCGGCACGCACGGTGCGCATTCGGGCAATGTCGTGATCGATCAGAACGGCTGCGTCTATCTGCCACACGTTGCGGGTGCCAGGGCTGGTCAGGATATCGTGTTCAGAAACAGCGATGGCATTCTGCACAACATCAAGGCCGTGCCGACTACCAATCGGGGCTTCAACATCAGCCAGCCAGGCTCGGGCGACTCCGCGCCGAAGACCTTCCCCGCGCAGGAAGTCATGGTCCCGATCGAGTGCAACGTGCATGGCTGGATGAAGGCCTACATTGGCGTGTTGGATCATCCGTACTATGGCGTGAGCGGCGCCGATGGTAGCGCGAGCATTGCAAACTTGCCGCCCGGCACGTACACGATTGAAGCCTGGCATGAGAAGTATGGCACGCAGACGCAGAGCGTGACGGTCGCGCCCAACGAGACCAAGGCCATCACGTTCAATTTCAGCGCGGCCACGGCCACGCCCGTGCCGCTGGGCAAACCGATCATTCTTGCCCACAGCGCCCATTGAGAACTGCCGTAAGAAAAACCGTAAGATAGTAAGAAGACAACTAAGAGCATCAACAATGCCAATCGAGCGTTGAACTGAGTGTACTCGGTACAATTTGGAGAGTAGCGTTCCTCAATAAGGAGTGATGGAAATGGGGTTCCCATTCCCGGAGAACATCTCGACGTTTGGTGGTGACATCGACTTCATGTTCTGGGTCATCACGATCCTCACTGGTGTTGTCTTCGTGGCGGTCGAGGTGGCGCTGATCGTGTTTCTCATCAAGTATCGGCACCGGGAAGGTCGCAAGGCGTTCTTTACGCATGGCAACCAGCGGCTGGAGGTTATCTGGACCGTGGCCACGGCCGTAGTCGTTTTGGTCCTGGGCGCCTGGAGCTGGCCACTGTGGCTGCGCGTCAAGGATCCGAGCCGGTTTCCGCCGGCCGACCTGGTGATTGGTATCCGGGTCAAACAATTCGAGTGGAACATCACCTATCCCGGTGCGGATGGCCGGTTGGGCTCGCCCGACGATTTCGTCAAGCGCAACCAGCTGCATATCCCGGTCAATGCCACGGTGCGCGCCACACTCGAGTCGGAGGATGTGATTCACTCCTTCTATCTGCCCAACTTCCGGCTCAAACAGGACGCCGTACCGGGGATGCGCATCCCGGTCTGGTTCGAGGCCACCAAGACGGGAGGCTACGAGATTGCCTGTGCGGAGTTGTGCGGTCTGGGACACTATCGTATGAAAGGATCGGTTACTGTGCATACTGCTGAAGAATTCACCGCCTGGAGCGCGCAACAGGCGGCCACCGCCGCGGCAGGGGGAAATTGATCATGAGCACGATGGTAATGTCGCAGGACACACATGCCCACGTGCATCACGATGACCGGTCGTTCATCCGCAAGTACATCTTCTCGACCGATCACAAAGTCATTGGTATCCAGTTCCTGTTCATGAGCCTGTTTTTCCTGCTCATCGGCGGGTTGCTAGCCATGATGATGCGCTGGCAGCTGGGCTTCCCCAACCAGCCCATGCCGGGCGGCACCATGCTGGGTCAGACCGTGGTCACGCCCGATGGCACGATGTTGCCCGAGCTGTACAACGCATCGGTCACCATGCACGGCACCATCATGGTGTTCTTCGCTATCATGCCGCTGCTGGTTGGTGTGTGGGCCAACTATCTGATCCCGCTGCAGCTGGGCGCGCCCGACATGGCGTTTCCGCGGCTGAACATGTTGTCCTTCTGGCTGGCCGTGCCGGCCGGTATCCTGATGATCGCCAGCTTCTTCGTAGTGGGTGGCGCCGCCAATGCCGGGTGGACGGGATACGCACCGCTTTCCAGTGATGCCACCTACAGCGGCGTTCAGATAGGGCAGGCGTTCTGGGCGCTCAGTCTGACCATACTCGGCTTCTCATCGCTGGCAGGTTCGGTCAATTACATCACGACCATTGTGAACATGCGCGCGCCCGGCATGACCTACTTCCGCATGCCGCTGCCCGTCTGGGCGCTGTTCGTGACCTCGATCCTGATTCTGCTGGCCATCCCGATTCTGGCTGGCGCCATGATCATGTTGTTCTTCGACCAGGTCCTGGGCACCAGCTTCTACCGTCCCGAGTTTGGCGGCCAGCCCTTGCTCTGGCAGCACCTGTTCTGGTTCTTCGGGCATCCCGAGGTCTACATCCTGATCCTGCCCTCCATGGGCTTCGTCAGTGAGATCCTTTCGAACGGCGCGCGCAAACCGGTCTTCGGTTATCACGCCATGGTGTGGGCCATCATCTCGATCGGCTTCATTGGCTGGATCGTTTGGGGTCACCACATGTTCATGAGCGGCATGCAGCCCATGTTGGGGGCGTCGTTCATGCTGACCACGATGGTGATCGCCGTGCCGTCCGCCATCAAGACGTTCAACTGGCTGGGCACGGTCTGGCGCGGCAACATCAAGTTCACGGTGCCGGTGATGCACGCGCTGGCCTTCGTGAGCATGTTCGTGATCGGCGGGCTCTCCGGGATCTACCTGGCCAACACGCCTGTGGACATTCCGCTGCACGACACGTACTTCGTGGTGGCGCACATTCACTACGTGCTATTCGGCGGCAGCTTGTTTGGCATCTTCGGCGCGATCACGTACTGGTTCCCCAAGATGTTCGGCAAGATGATGAATCCATTGCTGGGCAAGATTCACTTCATTGGCACCTTCATTTGTTTCAACCTGGTGTTCTGGCCGATGCACGGACTGGGCACGGCCGGCATGATGCGGCGCATTTACGACCCCACGCAGTACCAGTTTCTGGAGGGCGTACGGGACCTCAACCAATTCATCAGCATAGCCGCGTTCGTGCTCTACGGCGTGCAGTTCATTTTCATGTTCAACTTCTTGTGGAGCCTGGCCAAAGGTAAGAAGGCACCGGCCAATCCGTGGGATGCGAATTCACTGGAATGGCAAGCGCCCTCGCCGCCGCCACACGGCAACTGGGGCGACCACGTTCCCACTGTGTATCGCGGTCCGTACGAGTACGCCTCGCCTGAAGTGGACGGCGACTATTATCCGCAAACGCAGCCGCCCACGGGGCGGCCCGTAGCAGCACCTTCACACTGACCTCGAAGGGGGAGAAACTGTCGATGAGCAGTCACGCGGCTTCCGCACCCATACACAGTCCCTCGAGCTCGTCGGGCATCGGGGTCTACAACCTGAAGTTCGGGATGTGGGTGTTCCTGCTGTCCGAGGTGATGTTCTTCACCGGGCTGATTGGCGCCTACATCATTCTGCGCTTTGCCTCACCGGAGCAGTTTGCGGCGCCGGGCCAGGTCCTGAACGTGCCGCTGACCGGAGTCAATACGTTTATCCTGATTTGCAGCTCGGTCACGATGGTGAAGGCGTTTGCCGCCATCGAGCACGGCGATCAGGGCGGTCTCAAGAAATGGCTGCTGGGCACGATCCTGTTGGGCATCGTATTCCTTTCCGTTCAGGTCATCGAATACAACGTGTTGGCCAGTGAGGGCTTTTTGCCCATGGCCGAGAAGTACGCTGCACACGGACGCGCGGGTGGTCACACCGTGTTGGGCGGGCCGTTGTACGGCGCAACCTTCTACACTATGACGGGGTTCCATGGCGCACACGTCACGATTGGTGTGCTCTGTCTGATTTTCACAGCCTGGAAAGCGTTCCAGGGCAAGTACACGGCGACCAATCACGGCGGTGTCGAGATCATGGGGCTGTACTGGCACTTCGTGGACCTGGTCTGGATCATCCTGTTCACCATTGTCTACCTGATCTGAGTGGAGCTTGTGATGGAAACGACCCACGCGGCTGAAGCGGTGCACAAGGCGCCTAACTACATGGCGATCTGGGGAATCCTTCTGGTTCTCACGATCGCGGAGGTTGGCGTGGCCTTTTTTTCCGGCATGTCCAAGGTCGTGCTGATCATCTTGCTCTTGATCCTGGCCATCTGGAAGGCGGTGCTGGTCGCACTCTACTACATGCACCTCATACGTGAGCCTAAGAAGCTCTGGCTGATTGCGGTCTCACCCGTCCCGCTGATCATTATCTTGCTGAGCGCAGTGCTGCTGGAGGGCTTTTGAGCAGGGCAGCAGCAACGGATTTGTCATACACGCCGACGTCCGATTCACCCGCGCGCGGGAGTGAGGCCAGCAGCAAGCGCGGGAGGAAGCGTGAACTTGCAGAAGTTTCTATGCGTCAGATGAGTCGCAGCCGAGCGTTCTGGTTGCTGACCAAGCCCGGCATCACGCGTATGGTCCTGGTGACTACCGCTGCAGGTTTCTACCTCGCCGCCACGACCGTCGATTGGTTGTTGCTGCTGCACGCACTTTTTGGAACTGCACTGGCTGCGGGCGGCACCAATGCGCTCAACCAGTGGGCGGAACGCGATGCCGATGCGCGCATGCGCCGCACGGCACTGCGTCCGCTGCCTTCCGGCCGGTTGCGTTCGGGCGAAGCGCTGCTATTCTCTGCCGGCATTGCAGTGGCCGGACTGGTCTATTTGCTGGCGTTCGTGAACTTGACTACGGTTGTTGTGGTGGCCATCTCACTCACCAGCTATGTGTTCGTTTACACGCCGCTCAAGCGGGTGACCTGGACGTCAACACTGATCGGCGCGGTGCCGGGCGCGCTGCCCATCCTGGCCGGCTGGACGGCTACCGGCAGACCTATCGATCTCACAGCGATCGTACTGTTTCTGATTCTGTTTGCCTGGCAAATGCCGCACTTCTTCGCTCTGGCCTGGATGTTTCGCGAGGATTACGCCCGCGCCGGGTTCCGCATGCTGACCGTAGTGGATCCGACCGGCAAGAGGGCCGCATGGCAGGGTGTGACCTACACGTTGGTGCTGCTGGCACTCAGTCTGCTGCTGGTGCCGATTCAGGCGGCCAGTTCCTTTTACCTGGCGGGCGCGGCGCTATTGGGCAGCCTGTTTCTGGCCCTGGGCGTCATGCAGCTTTGGACGCGTTCAGATCAGCATGCCCGGCGACTATTCCTGGGCTCCGTGTTCTATTTGCCCATGCTGCTGGTACTGCTGGTCGTGGACAAGGCGGTGTGACGTGATGCACACCTCGATGCATGATCTCATGCTTGGAATGTTCGTGGGCGGCGTGGTTCTGGCACTGCCGCCTGTCTTGATTGGAGTTGCGATCGGCGTGTACATGCTGCAACAGCGACGGCGCGAGCAGAATAAAGAGACCCTGCACGATCGCTCGGGCGACTAACCCGATTTCTTCCCGCTCCTCTCCCGGGAGGTTCTATGCGACGTCCCCGCCATACCGTGGCCCGTGGCGCAATTGCGGGTATCCTGGGCGCGCTCGCGCTCGCCGTGTGGTTCCTTCTCATCGATACGATCGAAGGCCAGCCGCTGCGCACACCTGCCTTCATTGCCAGTGCAGTCCTGGGCCGAGACCTGGTCATTCCGACGGGCGGCCTGATCGCTCTGTACACGATCATCCATTTTGTGGCTTTCATCATTTTGGGACTGGGTGTCACGTGGTTGCTGGAACGGTCGGAGACGCCGCCCCATTTCCTGCTGGGCATGGTGCTGGGGTTTTTGCTATTCGACCTGGTCTTCTATATGGGCGTGGTCGTAACCGGCGTCGATGTGGTGCGAGCGTTGGGCTGGCCCGAAGTGCTGGTGGGCAACCTGATCGCCGGCGTTGCGCTCATGGCCTACCTGCACGCAACCGGGCCGGGCACGGTGGTCAGCTGGCGCGATGTGCTGCGCGAGCATCGCATCATTCGAGAGGGGTTGATTGCCGGCGTCGTAGGCGCGGTTGTGGTGGCCGCCTGGTTCCTGGTCATCGACCTGGTGCAGGGCCGCGTCCTGTTCACGCCCGCTGCCCTCGGATCGGCCGTCTTCCTGGGCGCGCGCAGCGCGGCGGACATCCAAGTCAATGTACCCATGGTGCTGGCCTACACCGGCATTCACCTGGCGGCGTTCCTGGGGACCGGTTTCATTGCCTCGGCACTCATCTCCGAAGCAGAGAAGGATCCACCCATGCTGCTCGGATTGGTGCTGCTCTTCGTGACCTTCGAAGTGTTGTTTTTTGGCCTCATCGCCATCATGGCCAGCTGGCTGCTCGATTCTATCAGGTGGTGGACCATCCTGGTCGCTAACCTGGTCGCCGCCTTCGCCATGGGCTGGTATCTGTGGAAAGCACATCCTAACCTGCAGGCCGAACTCTCCAAGCCGCTCGAGGACGAGGAGATCGACCTGGAGGACGCGGGCGCCGTGAATCGAACCGCGTGACGCGTCACGCGTCCCGCGTCACGCTATCACTTCGGCACAACCGCTCGGTAGCGTGCGATGGTCAGAGCGCCCGTGGAATCCCGTTCGGTGCCGTACAGAAAGGGACCGCCCGCGGTCATGAAGCGGGTTCGGGAGGGTGTAGTTTGGGTAGCCACGTGGTTGCCTGTTGGTGTGAGTATGGTCCAGGCAACCGAGTCGGCGCCGCCATCTTCGCGGCGGATCAGGATCGTGCCATCACTTGCGATCACGAGACCGGTTGCGGTTGGTAGGTAACGCGGCCTGTACAACGCGCGCTCGATCGCATCTTTCAACGAACGCCTGCGGCTGGCAGCAGAGGCTGGCTGTATCTCAGCCGCAATGCGATCGACCATGCGGCCAACGTGCCTGGAGGTAAGGCGCACGGGATCGTAATCGAAGTTGTTAGAGAACACGGTGTCACCGGGCGCGTTGATCTTGGTGACACGCAGCACGTTTTGACCAGGTGCGGCAGGTGTCGGCTCGACAATCACTATCATGCCATCGCCACTGGAAGGCGCCACGACCGCGGCATCGGCAAACGGCTGGCGCATGCGCACTGGTGGTGCGTCAGGCTGGTCGGGATTGGGAATCACAAGCCAGCCGCCGTGATCGCGCAGTGTGAAGGTAGTGTCGGGCGCACTGGGAGGTCCGGCCAGCCGGACCAGCGCCGAAGTGGTCATGCTGTCAGCAGCAGTACGCACGGTGGGGCCCCAGACGCGCGCCAGGGCATGTCCCGTTATGAGCATGGCTACCAGAACAACCGAGTCAGCGTCGGTCACAGCCAGCGACACCGGGATCCTACGCGTGGGGTTGCCGTTTTTGTCGAAGAGCAGTGCCTGGTTCAGACCCGTATCGTACACCCAGAGTTGCGGATCCCACCAACCCATTACCGTTGGTGTTCTGAAGACGGTCGAGTCGCCGGCGCCGCCTATGGTTGCCAGTGGTGCACCGAAGGGTCCGAACTTGCGAACAAGTCGTTCGCTGGGCAGCAGCACGAAGAGCGTGGTATCAGGCAGTAATACCATTTGCTCGACCTCGGATGGGCCCGGCTTGGTGCCGTCCCCGAGTTGAATCACCAGCTCCCGTTCCGATTGCCAGTGCCGGCCTTGAATACGTTCAACGCACGCGCCTGACGCGAAAGCGGCCGCAAACGCGGCCGCCTCAATGCTCATTGTACGTCGTGACAGCAGTCTCACGGGTTTGTACCTCCACTGGCCTTTCGATTCTTCCACAGCGTTAGCAGCTCTTGCTCGCGCTCCGGCTTGAAACCGGTCCTGATGCCGGCCTGTCGTTCGGCGGGCAAGGTGCGGAACCAGTCCAGCGTCTCTTGCGCGGTAACTTCGAGCGTGCGGAACTTCAGACCGGCTTTGATCTCGGGCGTGAGATCGAAGCGCGCAAACCCGGCCGTGTTGCCTTTCATCACCTGGAACACCGGCAGCTGTGTGCCATAAGGCCGGTGCCCGTTGGCAGTCAGGAAATCGGCATCGACCCAGGTGTACGTGCCTGTGCCGTTCACACTCTTGTGAATACGCTCGAGGAATTCCTTGAACGGCCGGCCCATGTGCGGGCCGACCCCGTTGAACACACCGAACATCTTGTCCTCGATGAGTTTGACCGAGAACTCGACCAGGTCGCGCACATCGATGATCTGGACATGGTCCGTTCCGTCACCCGGTGCCAACACTTCGCCGCCGCGTGCAACACGCACGGGCCAGTACGTGAATCGATCCGTGTCATCACCCGGGCCAATGATGAGGCCGGGACGCACGACCGTAACGTGGCCGGGCATGGCTGCGTGCGCTTCTTTCTCCGCGTACGCCTTGCCGTGTCCGTAGCTCAGCGCCTGACCTTCGGCGAGTGGCCTGTTCTCGCGCGTAAGCACGGGTGCGTCCGCGGTCATGGGCACGCGGCTCGTGTCTGCGTATACCGAGCGCGTGGAGACGAACAGGTACTGGTCGGTCGAGTCTTTGAGCAGGCCCGCAGATGCCTTCACCCAGTCGGGCGCGGTCGGGCCCGATGATGCGGACTCATCGATCACCGCGTCCCACTTGCGGCCCTTGAGCGCGTCCAGGTTGTTGGCCCGGTCGCCCACCAACTCCTCCACATCCTTGCCGAACATGCCGGCCCCGCTGCGGCCCCGATTGAACACCGTGACCTGGTGGCCGCGCGACAGCGCGTAGCGGACCTGATGGGGGCCAATGAAACCGGTTCCGCCCAGGATCAGGATCTTCTTCGGTGCGGTCGAGGCAAAGAGCCGGTCCGGGTGGAGAGCGGCGGCCGCGCTCAACGCCAGTGTGGTACCCAGGAAATCGCGTCTGCTTTGCATGAGACCCTGCCCTGGCCGAAATGGATGGCTCATTCTCTTGGTTGCCGGTCAATCTCTTCGGGCTGAGCCCGGATGGCTAGTGCCTGGGCCTTCCCGCAGTGTGCCATTGAACTGACGCCGTGGCGTTCTGCGGCCTCGTACGGTACCGCCCTGCTCGAGGTGCACCTTCAGCTCAAAAACCGCCACCGACCTCCCACAGTTCGACGTGACCGCCCGCGGCAACCTTGACAGTGGACGGAATCATGCGCATGATCAACCAGCAACCATGCGCATGCGGATAGGACTGAGACATGCCAAAGAAGAGCAAGAACCTTTCGTTGGATCCTGAGATCGTGCGTCGCGCGGAACGCTACAGCGCGCTGCACGGCACGAGTGTGTCCAGACTGGTAAGTAATTTTCTTGCATCCTTGCCCCTGGACGAGGACGGCCTGCCCGCGCTGTCTCCAGCCGTACGACGCCTGCTGGGTGTAGCCACCGGGTCGAAGGGCGTCGATGACTACCATCGTTATCTGATCGATAGGTACGGGCATTGAGGATTCTGATCGACATCAACGTACTGCTCGATGTCGTTCTCCATCGGGAGCCGTGGGTCTACGAGGCAGCTCCGCTCCTGACTGCGGCAGAAGAAGGACGTGTGGACGGTTACATCTCCTCGCACACGGTCACGACCATCTACTACCTGGTTTCGAAAACCAGGGACCGGCTCGCTGCCGGCACTGCCGTGACGGATTTGCTTCGGATTGCCCGAGTGGTACCCGTCGGCGAGCCGGACTTTCAGCAGGCCCTGGTTCTTGACCTGGCTGATTTCGAGGATGCCGTTCAGGTTGCTGCCGCCCTGAACGTTGGCGCCGATTACCTGGTCACTCGGAACGAGGCAGACTTTCGCGATGCGCCTGTGGCCATCAGGACGCCAGCGGAAGTTCTCGCACTACTTTAACTTCGCGAGCGCGGACCGGGTGGACCGCGCGCGCACCCTGCTGGCAGAATATGAGCGGACCATGCCCGCCGATGTGCAACGCGGCGAATCGCAGCATCATCGGTCAGCCATTGATGGCATGGGCGCCTGCCCTCACCCCGGAGTCCGGCGCCGAGGGAGTGCTCGTTTGCTGCGGTGGAGAGACGGGCGGTTACACGTTGTTCATGAAGGATGGCAAGCTCCACTGGGAGCACAACTGGTTCAACGCGGCCAGCTACCCGTCTCGTCCGGGCAGGCGATTCCGCCGGGCGTTTGACGTCGGCTGCGACACTGTGACGCCGGTCTCTCAGGAGTATCGGTCACCTTTTGCGTTCACCGGCACGATCCAACGAGTGATCGTGCATGTGAGCAGGAAGTCCTTCGAGGAACTCTCGCGCGAAGCCAGGCAGCCCACGTGAAGGTTGCAATGGGAATGCAATAGAGGAGGAGCGTGATGGCCGGACGCACGCATGCCACAAAGCAGAACCAGGACGCTGCCGGATCCATACTGCCCTTTCCGCCGACACCGTCGGCGAGCGTGGCGGGTCCGACACTGCAAACATCGAAACACAAGCGTCGCGCTGAGCCCGATCATTTGCCTGACGACTCGCCCAATATCCTGATCATCCTGCTCGATGATGTCGGCTTCGGATTGCCCGACACCTATGGCGGACCGATTCACACGCCGACGCTCACACGCATCGCGCAGGCTGGCATCGGCTACAACAGCTTCCACACCACGTCGATCTGCTCGCCCACCCGCGCGGCGCTGTTGACGGGCCGCAATCATCACCGTGTGGGCAGCGGCACGATTGCCGAGCGCGCGCTCGATTGGGACGGCTATTCCGGCGTGATTCCCCGCACCTCGGCCTCGCTGGCCAAAGTGCTGGGCTGCTACGGTTACAAAACGGCCGCGTTCGGGAAGTGGCACAACACGCCTGCGACCGAGACCACAGTTATGGGTCCGTTCGCGAACTGGCCGACCGGCGAGGCCATGGGGTTCGACTATTTCTACGGATTTCTGGCCGGAGAAACCTCGCAGTGGGAACCGCGGCTGGTGGAGAATTTCAATGCAGTCGAGCCGCCACACGACCCGAAGTATCACTTGAGCGAGGACCTGGCGGAGAAAGCCGTGACCTGGCTGCGCCATCATCGCTCCTATGCACCGGACCAGCCCTTCTTCCTGTACTGGGCGTCCGGCGCGTCACACGGCCCGCATCACATCTTCAAGGAGTGGGCTGACAAGTACAAAGGCAAATTCGACGACGGCTGGGATGCCTTGCGCGAGCAGCCATACTCCATGTCGTCGATTCGCTCCGAGGATTCGCCGTCGCCCGTCGCAATCATGGCGGCATGCCGCAGCCGGGACGTCGATGCATCGGCCGGCAGCGGCGCGCAACGAGCGCCGCAGCACGTATCATGATTCACTGCTCTGTCCCAGCCGCAGGCGCGTGGTCGGATCGTCGACGGAAATCGCAGGCATTTCCGGCTCGGCCGCTCGGCAAGCGCGGCAGCGCGCTTCATCCAGCCGGCCATTCTGGCCGCACGCACTGCACAGCACATGCAGCTTCTGGTCGCAGAGATAGAAGCGCAGCGCGCTGAGGCTGCAGGAGGCGCAGGCCGGTCCTTCGAACACGCCATCACTGCTGCGGCACGTTATCGTGACATTGCCGGCGCGATTGCGGCGGCGCAGCGCGACCTCGAAGTGCTCGACATCGGCTTCGATGAGTGTGGCTGCGATCAGCCGTGCGGCCAGCCGCGGCCGCATGCGCACGCGCAGCTGCTCGCGCCGGGCGTCGAGATCCATCGGTAACGACGCCCGTTTTGCCTGGCGCCGTGCGCGCTCCTCAGCGGATCGTGCGCGCTGCGCGGCTTTTTGCATCTCCGCTTCGAGTCCGGCGTAATAATCTGCCATGCGTTCCAGGTCACGAACGGCGCGGCGTCGCAGTGTCGCGAGGCCGTTCGCGTGCAGGGCCGGCCCTTCCCTGGACAGCCAGGACCGAAGCGCTTCACGGGCGCGGCGCTGCTCACTGTCATCGAGCCGGCTGGCACTGATGCGCTGCCGACCACGGACCCGGAACGGCTCCGTGCGCGCGCCATCCGCGATTCGGATGGTGAGCGAGACCAGGACACTGCGCAGCTCCTCGCCCTGCAACGTCAGGCGCAGGTCCGCAGCGAGATAGCGGCTGGTGGTGCGCCGGGGCTCAGTGGCATCGCGCTTCACCGCATTGAGCAACACGGGCAGATGGTCTGGCAACGGCAGGGGCAGACCGGGCGGCAGCGCCACGGCGGTCAGGGCGGCGCGCTCGAGGCGGGTGGCCACCAGGCGCTCGAGCAGCGCGGATCCGATGCGCCCATCGGCCGTGCCGCCCACAGGTGTCCCTGATGACAGATGAAGTGCCAACTCTTCAGGTAGATCCAGTCGGGCAGCGGCAGGCGCGGGCAGCAACGCTTCGAGTCCGTGCAGCGCGTCCTCGACGATGCCACCCGCATGCGCGATGGTGCGCGCGAGGAATTCGCGGGCCGGATCGCTGGTTGGCTCAATGGTCATGGAACTCACGAGTCACACGCCCAGTTCGTTGCGGAAGAACGCCTCATCGAAGCGCTTCACGTTTTCATAGCGGGCGCGCGCCGCAGCCAGCGCATCTCCGATGCGGGCAAAGGACAGGGCGCGGGCAGTGGCATCGGGATCGGCAAAGGCATTGAACACGAGATCGCCGAACTCCCGTTCGTCCGCGAGGTACCCGAGAATCATTTCCGCCTCACCCACAACCAACTCGAACAGATTGATGCGCTCGTCCAGAATCTCGAGGATGCGCTCCTCGATCGAGCCGGCCAGGCAGAAGTTGATCACCTCGACTGCGTGATCCTGACCGATGCGATGCACCCGGCCGATGCGCTGCTCGATGCGCATCGGATTCCAGGGCAGATCGAAGTTCACGATGCGACTGCAGAACTGGAGATTCAATCCTTCCGCGCCGACCTCGGTCGAGAGCAACACACCGCCACGCTGCTGCAATCGTCCGATCGCCTCGTGCCGCAACGGCGCAGGCACGCTGCCGTCGATCCGCTCGTGCCGGATGCCGGCGCGCTGGAGCGACGTGACCAGGAAGTCCAGGGTGGCGCGGTAGCGCGTGAACACGACTGTTGCAGCAGCAGCACCGTCGAGCACGCGCAAGAGCGCGCCCGCCTTGCCGGTTTCGATCGGACGTTCCGCACACTGGATCGCGGGCCCGAGCGCGGCTGCCGCGCCGTCCGACAAATCACCACCGGCGCGCAGCTTCTCGAGTGTGGCCCGCACTGCATATGGGCTGCTGCCCGCCTCCTGCAAAAGAACAGAGAGCAGAAGCCGCGTGGGCCCGCCCGGGCCGAGCGCGCGCAACGTCTTCACCAGATGATCGTACAGCTCGCCTTCAGACGGCTCGGGCGGAACCAGCACCGTGCGCGCGAAACGCGGCGGCAGGGGCACGCCCGAGAGCGCCCTGGTGTTCCGCACCATGACTTCGCCCAGCAATGTGCGGACCTCGGCGCGCGTGCTCTCGCTCTGCCGCACCTTCGCGTCCGAAAATCGCTTCAGGAACGCGGCGCGTCCGCCCAGGTGACCCGGTCGCAGCAGGCTGACCAGGTTGTACAGTTCTTCGATCCTGTTTTCGACCGGCGTGGCCGTGAGCAGCAGCAAGAAGCGTGTGTTGATACGCGAGGCAAGAAAATAGGACTCGGTGTTTGCGTTCTTGAGCGCGTGGGCCTCGTCAATGATCACCAGATCCCAGGACTGCGCAATGACCAGGTCGCGTTGCCGCGTATGCCGCGCAGTCGCGAGCGATGCGATGACCACGCCTGCACCGGTCCAGAAGCGAGCCGCATCGGTCTTGAACGCCGCCTCCTCCGTGGTGCGTGCGCTGATGCCGAATTTGGAAGCCAGCTCTTCGCGCCATTGACCCACCAGTGTGGGCGGCGCCAGCACGAGCGCGCGCTCGACTCGCCCACGCAGCAGGTATTCCGAGAGGATCAAGCCAGCCTCAATCGTTTTGCCCAGGCCAACTTCATCGGCGAGCAACGCACGGCCCAGAAACACGGATAACACCTTGCGCGCGGTTTCCTCCTGGTGCGAAAACGGCAACAGACCCTGCGCGCGCTCGAGAGCGAGCAGGCGCTGATACGATTCCGCATCGCGCAGGCGCGCGGCCAGCAGCGCCAGCTCGATCTCCTCGGGATCGGCAAAGTCATCGCCGTAAAGCACTTCGAGCCCGTCAACATCAGCAGCAATCTCGACCTGTATCTGGAACCGCGCCGGCGCATCGATGTTATCCCGGATCGATTCGGGCGAGGCCCGCTCGGGTGCCGTTGCAGGCCGTACAATTTCGGCCGGCGCGCGCTTCGCCGGCCTCCCAGGCGAGGGCCTCGGCGCACGCGGCTTCGCGACACCTCGGGTCGGTCCGGCCGTCGTCTGTTCTTCGGGTGAACGCTCTGTCCTGCCCGACGATTTGCGACTCCCTGAGACGCGGCCGTTACCAGTCGCGAACGGCAGTTCGGCCTGATTCTCCCCCGCTGCTGCATTCGAACTCAGGTACGCGCTCTTGCCCTCCACGTAATTGATGATGCCGAGCAGGGGCGCGCGCTCTTTCTTGTTGCGCGGAAGTGTGAGGCGTGCAACAGCTGCGGTCCGCGCTGCGGCCTGCCACTGGCCGCTCTCGACCTGCAGAAACGCCAGTCGCGTCAGCAGCGCAGCATCCGGTTTGACCAGCTTCGCGAGGTGAGCAAGGGCGCGCGCCTGTTCGGCCACATCGTGCGCCTGTTCGGCAGCACGCAGGTACAGCTCGACTATGCCGGAATCACCCGGATTGAGTTCGGCCGCTCGCGCCGCGCTCTTCAGCGCGGACTCGGCAGCACCGCCCCGCAGCAGTTCTTCAGCCCGGTCGGCGGCCTCGTACGAACGCCACTCGCGCGCCTCGCGCTGGATCCGTTCAGCCTTTTCCCGCGCCTGCTTGCGTTTTGCTTCGGTCCGCTTGCGCCTCTGGCGGTCCTGCTTCCGTTCGCTCATCTGAAAGTCATCGAGGCGTCCATGGGGCAAACTGCGGTTGCGCAGAACCGTGGTCAACCGGGTAAGATTTCGCGCTTGCTGCGCGGCCCGGCGCTCTTGCCGCTCTGCTAGCTAATCAGCTTTCACCAGGACATGAACCGAAGGCTGCAACGCTCGACTGGTGCGCGAAGCACGGCGGTTGCCGGCTCCGGATCCTTTTGTCGCACCTACGCAAGCGCTACTGACGGCGCTATATTGCCCATATGACGCTCCGCAGCCGCATGATCGGTATTACCTTGCTGGTAGCCGCTTTGCTCTCCATCGGCGAGCAGCTGTGGGCGACGACGTGCGCGCCGGGCATGCCGATGTCCGGTTCGGATCAGGCTGCCATGCCCGGGATGCCGGACATGTCTGGCCCAATGAGCGGGACCCATCAGGCCGCGCAAACACAACTGCCCGACAATCGGGAACGCGAGTGCCCGCTCGACAACGCCCTGATCCAGTGCGCCCTGAGCATGCTCTTGCCGGCGGCGACGGTGATGCCGTCTGCGCTTGCCGATCATGTCGTTCGAAGCGTCAGCCAAACTTCGCGCGCGCCTCATACGGTCCAGCTCTCGTCCGTCTTCCACCCTCCCAAGTTGTAGTTCGATCCCTTAACAACATCTCTGAACAGCTGAAACCGCCAGGCGGGCCGCGCGGCGTGACGTCGTGCTGTTAACTACGCCTGCAATCGAACTGCAACAGGACTTGCACCATGTTCAGTCACACCTTGCACGCGCGTGCCTTGCGCGTGCTCGCAGTGTGCGCGCTGGGGGCTGCGCCCGCGCCCATACGCGCGCAGGCATTGTCCAGCGCATCACTCGACTCGTTGGTCGCTCGGGCGTTCGAGCTGAATCCGCAAATTGTCGCGGCGCAGCAGCGGGCTCGTGCGGCGGAAGCGCGCATTCGTCCGGCGGGTGCTCGGCCCGACCCCATGCTGGGCGTCGGCATCCAGAACCTGCCGATCACCGAGCCCGGCTACAGCGATTTCATGACCATGAACATGATCTCGCTCGGGCAAACGCTGCCGTATCCCGGGAAGCTCGGGCTGGCTCGCCAGGCTGCAGAACGCGATCGCAATGCGGCAACCGCGCAGATACGCGCCGCTCAACTTGAGATCGCAGCAGACGTAAAGAGAACGTACTACGAGCTTGTCTATCTCGACCGCGCGCTCGAGGTGCTCGAGAGCAGCCAGAAGCTGCTGGTCAATCTGATGAAGGCTACGGAGACGCGTTACGAGGTGGGCGAGGGTGGTCAGCAGGACGTGTTGAAGGCGCGCGTCGAAACGGCGCGCCTGGCCGAGCAAGCCGTTGTGCTGGCCGAGCAGCGTCGAACGCAACTCGCACGCCTGAACTCGCTATTGGCTCGCGAGAGCGAAACGCCCATTGCCGAACCGCGCATACCCGAACGCATCGCTGCCGCGGCCGTACCGGCGGATTCCACGACCGCTCGATTCCGAACTGCGGCACTCGGTGCGCGCATCGCCGATTCGCCAGTGCGTCCGTTGGCCGAGCTTCAGGAACTGGCCATGCGCAACAACCCGACACTTCGCGGCCAACAGCTCGCGATCGATGCGCAGGACGCGCGTGTCGATCTCGCGCGTAAGGCTCACCTGCCCGACTTCGATGTATCGATACAATACGGCCAACGTCCGCACTTTCCGGACATGGTGAGTGCTACGGTTTCCGTGCCCGTGCCCGTGAAACGCGGCAGCCGGCAGAACCAGCAAGTTGCGGAAGCACGCGCTGAGATGGCCGCGTTGGAAGCGGAGCGCGCTGCCACGCGCAATCGCCTGCGCGCCGACATCGCTCGAGCGCATGCCGACGCGGAACGGAGCCGCGCGCAGCTCGCGCTACTGGCCCGGTCGATCATTCCGCAGGGCCGCGCCGCGCGCGAATCGGCCACCGTCGCGTTCCAGGTCGGGCGCGCCGATTTCCTGACCGTAGCGGAGAGCCAGGCGATGCTCTACAGCTACGAGACCGCGTATTTCCGCGCGCTTGCGGACTTCGCCACGAGCGTGGCCGAACTCGAGCAGTTGCTGGGAACGGAGGTGCTGCGATGAACCTGTCCACCCGAATCCGCAACACGTCGAAGCCGCGCGTGACCGTCCTGGCCATCACAGGCGTCATCGTCATCGCAACTGCCATCTGGGGTGTGAGCCGCTGGCTGAGCCGCGAACGCGGCTCGCAGGAACAGGCTCGCACCACCGCCCGAAGCATGGCGGGCATGGACATGAGCAGGGATGGCTCGGTCCAGCTCACGGCCGACCAGATCCGCCAGTTCGGCATCACGTTCGGCTCGGTCGAGCAGCGCACGCTGACCGATCGCGTACGCGCCGTGGGCAGTGTGCGCTTCGATGAAACACGCATGGCCGGTGTGGCCGCCAGGTTCAGCGGCTACATCGAGCGGCTGTATGTCGATTTCACCGGCAAAGTGGTGCGCCGCGGCCAGCCACTGCTCGAGATCTATTCGCCTGACCTGGTTGCAGCGCAGAACGAACTGCTGCTCGCAGCACGGCTCGAGCGCGAGGGAAGTATCAGCGTGGTTCCTGGCGTTCCCTCCGGCTCCTCGAATCTCCTTTCCGCAGCGCGCCAGCGGCTTCGGCTCTGGGACATCTCGGAAGCACAGATCGATCAGGTCCTGCGCGAGGGCAAAGTTCGGCGCACGCTCACTCTGTTTGCTCCGGTCTCCGGTGTGGTCACGGAGAAACACATACTCGCTGGTCAGGCGGTGCAGCCAGGTCAGGCTCTGTACACGATCGCGGATCTCTCTCGCGTCTGGATCGAGACCGAGCTGCGTGAGGCCGATGCAGGTTTGGTTCGGATCGGCGACGCGGCCAGTGTCGAAATCGCGACCTATCCGGGCCGCCCGATCGAGGGCCGCGTCGAGTACGTGTATCCCACGCTCCAGCAGGACGCGCGCACACTCGTGGTGCGCATCAGCGCAGCGAATCCGGATGGGCGGCTCAAACCGGGCATGTACGCAACCGTGTGGCTGTCCGCCCCGCAACGCGCCACGCTCACGATTCCACTCGCGGCACTGGTACGCACGGGCAATCGCCAGATCGTGTTTGTGGACATGGGAAGCGGCCGCATCATGCCACACGAAGTCACGGCGGGCCGCATCGCGGGCGAGTATGCGGAAGTCATCGCCGGTCTCGAACCGGGTCAACGCGTGGTCACATCGGCGCAGTTTCTTCTGGACAGTGAATCGAACCTGGCGGAAGTCATGAAGGCGCTGGTGGGGCAGATGAACATGTCCGACATCGGCTCGCATGAGATGCCGGGCATGGAGAGCCGGGGCGCTGACATGCGCAACATGAAGATGCCCGGGAAGGAGCGCTGACCATGCTCGAGCGCATCATCGTGTGGTCGGTGCAGCACCGCTGGCTGGTCATCTTCGGTACGCTCGCCGTATCGCTCGCAGGTGTCTGGGCTATGCTGCGCACACCGGTCGATGCCATTCCCGATCTCTCGGACGTGCAGGTCATCGTCATGACCGAATGGTCCGGTCAGGCGCCGCAGCTCGTGGAGGATCAGGTCACCTACCCGCTGTCGACCGAACTCCTCAAGGTCCCCGGCACCCGCTTCGTGCGCGGCATGAGCCAGTTCGGCCGCTCGGCAGTTTACGTCGTATTCAATGACGATGTCGATCTGTACTGGGCGCGCAGCCGCGTGCTCGAGTACCTGAATGGCGTGCGCGATCGCCTGCCCGCTGATGCCATGCCCATGCTCGGGCCCGATGCGACCGGCGTGGGTTGGGTGATGCAGTACATCCTGGCCGATACGAGCGGACGATTGAACCTGGCCGAGTTGCGCAGCCTGCAGGACTGGACCGTGCGGCCCGCGCTCACGGCCGTGCCTGGTGTGGCCGAGATCGCCAGCTTCGGCGGCTTCGAGAAACAGATTCAGATCGAGGTCGACCCGGCACGGCTCCTGGCCTACAACATCTCGATCGATCAGGTGGTCCGCGCCGCGCAAGCCTCCAACCAGGATGTGGGCGGCCGCGTCCTCGAGCTGGGCGGCAGCGAGTACGTCGTGCAGGCCACGGGGCGATTCAAAGGCCTCGAAGATGTGCGCGCAGTTGCGCTCGGCACAGGAAAAGGCGGCGTACCGATCACCATCGGCGACGTGGCCAACGTGCAGATCGGGCCGGAGATCCGCCGCGGTATTGCCGACCTCAGCGGGAAGGGCGAGGTAGTGACGGGCTTCGTGGTGATGCGGTATGGCCAGAATCCGCTCGCCGTCATCGACGCGGTCAAGCAGAAAATGAACGAGGTCGAGCGTGCGCTGCCCGCAGGCGTCACCTTCCTTACCGGCTACGATCGCTCCACTCTGATTCAGCGAGCCATTCATACGCTGCGCGAAAAGCTGGCCGAGGAATCCATCATCGTGGCACTGGTCACGTTGATTTTCCTGTTGCACGCGCAGAGTGCGCTGGTCGCGATCCTGACTCTGCCGATCGGCATCCTGATGGCTTTTCTGGCCATGCGCCTGCTTGGTTTGAGCGCGAACATCATGTCGCTGGGCGGGATTGCGATCGCCATCGGCGCCATGATCGACGCCGCCATCGTGATGGTCGAGAACCTGCACAAACACATCGAGAGAAACGAGCGTGCTGGACGACCGCAGCCGCACTGGACGCTCGTAATCGAGTCCGCGAAGGAGGTCGGACCGTCGCTCTTCATATCCCTCCTGATCATCACGCTATCCTTCCTGCCAGTATTCGCACTCGAGGCCCAGGAAGGCCGATTGTTCAGGCCGCTGGCCTGGACCAAGACACTGTCCATGGCCGCGGCAGCACTGCTTTCGATCACGCTGGTGCCCGTCATGATGGGCCTGTTCATTCGCGGCGGCGTCAAGCCGGAAGCCGCCAATCCAGTGAATCGCTGGTTGATCCGCGCCTACCGGCCCGTGATCGAGTTTGTGTTGCGCCAGCGCTGGGCTGTGATCATTGCGGCTGCTGTCGCCGTCATTGTGAGCATCGTGCCGTGGTCACAGCTGGGCAGCGAGTTCATGCCGCCGCTCAACGAAGGCAGTGTGATGGACATGCCCTCGCTCTTCCCCAACGTGGGCACGAGCCAGGCCCAGCGCATCTTGCGTCAGCGCGATGCCGCCATGGCGAAGGTCCCGGAAGTCGAGCTGGTGCTGGGCAAGATCGGCCGCGCCGAAACAGCCACCGACATGGCGCCCATGTCGATGATCGAGTCGGTTGCGATCCTCAAAGATGAGAGCGAATGGCGGCCCGGTGTGACGCACGATTCGATCGTGTCGGAGCTGAACAACACGGTGCGCACACCGGGCGTGGCCAACATGTGGTCCATGCCCATCAAGAACCGGCTCGACATGCTGGCCACGGGCATCAAGACGCCGGTCGGCATCAAGATCTTCGGGCCTGACCTGGCCACGCTCGATCGCATTGGCAAACAGATCGAAGGACTGCTGCCCATGGTGGAAGGCACCAACTCAGTCTTCGCCGAGCGCACCATGGGCGGGCAATACATCGACATCGCGGTCGATCGGCCGGCCGCGGCGCGCTACGGATTGACCATCGACGATGTGCAGATGGCCGCGATGGCTGCAGTCGGCGGAATGTATGCCGGCCAGGTCATCCAGGGGCGCGAGCGCTTCAGCGTTCTGGTGCGCTACCCGCGCGAGCTGCGTGATGCGCCCGAGCGCTTTCCATCCATCCTGGTAGCCACGCCGGCCGGCGCGCAGGTTGCGCTGGGCGAGCTGGCGGACGTTCGCATCATCAGTGGAGCGCCCCTGATCAAAAGCGAGAATGCGTATCTGAACAACGTAGTGTACGTGGATGTGCGCGGCCGCGACGTGGGCGGCTACGTCAACGATGCGAGACGTTTCCTCGATCAGCGGTTGAACCTGCCGCCCGGGTACCGGCTCGAATGGTCGGGCCAGTTCGAGGCGATGGAGCGCGCGGGCCGCAAGCTGCGCTACGTGGTGCCCATCACGCTGGTCATCATCTTCCTGCTGCTGTACTGGAACTTCAAGAGCATCACGGAAGCCGGAATCGTCATGCTGTCGCTGCCCTTCGCCCTGGTCGGCGGCGTCTGGCTGATGTGGCTGCTCGACTACAACATGAGCGTGGCCACCGCCATCGGCTTCGTTGCCCTGGCCGGCGTTGCGGCAGAAACCGGCGTGGTCATGCTGCTGTATCTCGACCACGCGCATCGCGACCGCCGACTGCGCGGCTCGATGCATAATCGCAGCGATGTCGATGCCGCCGTGGAGTACGGCGCTGTTGAGCGCGTGCGGCCGAAGCTGATGACTGTGAGCGCCATCATCATGGGACTCCTACCCATCCTCTGGAGCCACGGGACGGGCGCCGATGTCATGAAGCGGATCGCCGCGCCCATGGTCGGCGGCATGGTCAGCAGCACGGTGCTGACGCTGATCGTGATTCCGGCGATCTACTCGCTGTGGAAGGAATGGGAAGTACGAGGAACCAGATCGCTGCCTGCGCAAGGCACGCGCACTCGTCCATCAGCAGAGCTGGCCGACGTGCCGTAGGCGGGGGCAAGCGAAACAGCAACGACAATTCCGAGGGAACGATATGAGCAACAGGATCGGACGCATTGTGGCGGCGAGCGCGTTGCTTCTGCTGGCAGCCTGTAGACCAGGCTCCGATGAGGCCGCCAACCGAGACGGTCAGGCCGCGCCTGATACCGGCGCAGCCGTAGGCATGCCGGGCATGCCGGGCATGGGAGGAATGCAGAGCAGCGAAATGATCACGGAGATGATGGGGCACATGAACAGGATGCAGCGGATGAGCGGAGACAGCCTGAAGGCGATGATGCCCTCACACCGCCAGATGGCAGCCAACATGCTTGCACAGATGAACCGCGAGATGCAGAGCATGAACATGACCGGCGATTCGGCCTGGACTGCAACTTTGGATTCCGTGCGCGCGGATCTTACACGCATGCCGGAGTTGAGCCCGGCCGAACTGCAAGCGCTGATGCCAGACCACCAGCGCCGAATGATGCGGCTGATGGAGGCGCACCAGGCCATGATGAGGAACAGGCGCATGTAGCCAGTTGAAAACGTTCTCGCCGCGGAGTGTTGTGGCGCTGGAGGTAGATGTCGAGGGAGCAGGCCGGATTTTAACGCTTATCCCTGTTGTCGCCGTTTGCCGAAGGCCTCGCCGGCGCCTTCGGCAACAGGAAGTTGATCTGCAACCGCACCTGGTCATCGGGACCGAAGTCAGGACGGACGATGTTCTTGTAATAATGCGCGGCCAGGATGATCGGATGCGTGCCCAGCACGGTGGTCCGTGAGATGCCCATGCCGAGTGGGACCGTCCACTGGTCGCCGCCATCCGCATCCCAGTTCGCGGCAATGACCGGCGCGGTCGCCAGTGACCAGCCGACGCCGAAGTTCCAGTTGATGAACGGCTGGATCAGCAGATCATTGACCTCGCGATCATCGTCGAGACCATCGAGCGCATCGAGGTCGAGAAAATCGACTTCGTCGATCAGGTCGCCATCGTCGGAGAAGGTCCACAGG
>JBOHRF010000009.1:0-48128 GCA_050732575.1 Longimicrobiales bacterium | reverse complement strand
CCTGACTACCTTTGGCCGCTGCCCCGCTATCGCGACATGTTGTTCGTGAAATAAAGTGACGGTGACGGTGACGGTGAAGGAATACGTTCTTCACCGTCACCCTCACCGTCACATTTCGTTAAGATTGGCGATACGTTTTCGCTCTCGTTCACGTCCTTTGAAAGACGGAACCAGGGCGAAAATGCGAGCGTGAACGTCAGACCGTTGCCCGCCTCGCCACGGCAAGGCCGACGCTCTCGATCCAACCAGTTGTTCCAGCACATCCAGCGCATCGACCAACGCGTGGCGATCCTGGGCCGGCAGATCCGCCAGCTGGCGCGCCAGCGCCTCCACCCGACGCAACCGACCCTCAGTCAGCACATCACGGCCACGAGTGGTAGCTCGTATGAACGCGACCCGGCCGTCATCCGGACTGGTCCGGCGTTCGATCAGGCCGGCCTGCTCGAGCGCTGCAACCACGCGCGTCATGGTCGGCGGGCGCACTTGCTCCGCGTCCGCCAACGCTCCCAAGGTCAGCGGCCCGCGCAACACGATCACAGAAAGGGCGGAAAGCTGCGGTGCTGGCAAACCCGTGGCCGTATCCTCACGACGCAGTCGACGCAGCAAATGAATCGCGGCTGAGTGCAGCCGGTCGGCCACCTGGAAAGCCTGCCGCGACGTGGCCGGTGAGACCGCCCGTTTCCCTTTGCCTCTTGCGGATTGTTTCATGCCCACCAATTTATTACTTAGCAAAGCTAACAATCAAGCCCGGGGAGGACGCGTGCCAGCCATCGATCTGCAAATGGGAGCCATTGGTCAGATCACCAACACGGTGACCGACGTACCACGAGCAGTGGCGTTTTACCGCGACGCCGTTGGGCTGCGGCAGTTACCGATTCCGGCGCCGCCCAGCCTGGCCTTCTTCGACTGTGCGGGCATTCGACTGATGCTCAGTCAACCGGAAGCCGGGTTTGAGCGCAACGGCTCGGTGTTGTATTTCCGGGTGCCGGACATTCAATCGGCGTATCAGGCGTTGCGTGCGCGGGGCGTATCATTTCTGGATGAGCCGCACATGATCGCGCGCATGCCCGATTACGAGTTGTGGATGACGTTCTTCCGCGATCCGGACGACAATCCGCTGGCCCTGATGTGCGAGGTGAGGCCGTAACGAACAGCGAAACAAACGGACGAGCTCGTGCTCGTCTGTTTTCCGTTACTGCTGTTCCGGTGTCTGGGCATCAGTGGCGGGCGACTCGGGCGGCGCCGACGCGCCGATGGTGAGCTGTTCGCTTTCCGCGTTGAGTTCAGCCACCTGGTTTTCCCATTTGTGCATCATGTTGACGAACACGGGTGCAATTTCCGGGTCGAACTCGGTGCCGGTCTTTTCCTCGATGTAGTTCAGGACGCGATCTGCAGGCCAGGCTGGGCGGTAGGGCCGGTTGGTGCGCAGGGCATCGTAGACGTCACAGACGTGGACGACGCGACTGGCGTAGTGACAATCGCGCCGGAATCTGAAGGTGGGATAGCCGCCGCCATCGATCATGATGTGGTGTTCGTAGGCGACCACGGCGGCGAGGTCGAGATGTTCTTCGGTTTCAATGATGATGCGGGCGCCATCCACGGTGTGGCGATTGATGATCGTGCGTTCCACGTCATCGAGTTTGCCGGGCTTCATGAGGATCTCGTGAGGCACGCGGGTCTTACCGATGTCATGCAGCAAGCCGGAGACGCCAAAAGCGCGCACATCGCTATGTCCCAGGCCGAGGAACTCCGAGAGCGCCATGGCCAGCACGGCCACGTTCAGGGCGTGCGTGGTAGTGTACTGATCGTAGTCATGAAGCTTGAGCAGCGGGATCATGATGTGTCGATCGCCGTGCATGGCGACCGAGAGCGAGCGCACCACGGCCTCGGCTTCCGCCAGGTGCAGCTTGTCACGATTCTGCAATTCCTGATGCAGCCAGCGTACGGTCTCTGCTTCTACGCCGAGCGAGAAGCTGACGGTTGCCGTGCGCACCTCCGGACTCGACTCGCCCTTGATGCCAACCGCTCCAAACTTGATGCGCGTGGTTCGTTGCGGGCGCGCTTCGGCGGAACTGGCAGCGGTGGCTGTTAGCTGGGCGAGCACATCTTCCAGGAACGCGGCGAAATCTTCGGGCTCTACACCCGGCTCGAACTCGAGCCGTTGAATACCGGCATTGGCGAGTCGTGCTCCCCAATCCCATTCCTTCAGCTCACGCAGCGGCTGTTTGCCGCAGATGATCTCCTCGCCCAGGAACGTAAAGACGGTAGTGGGGGTGCGGGTCTGCAGTTCCAGCAGCGCCTGATAGGCGGAATCAATGGCACGCTCGCGCGCCGGGTGACCGTCGCGATAGAGCGTCATGGTGGCCAGCGCTTGCGCGAAGCCGGTCAGGAACAGGACGGCTTCCGTCATCCGGCGTACACGGGCGCGTTGGCTGCGGCACGGATTTCCGGATCGTCAGCCTTGCGCGCGCGAGCCAGCAAGGCAGCGACGCGGGCATCGGCGGGCCAGGTTTCGGCGAGCACGTTGAGCGCGATCAGTGATTCGGTCGATCGAGGAGCGAGTTTGTATCGGCCCAGCAGAGTGCGTCCCGCGGATGCAAAGCGCAGCAGTGCGTCGCAAGCCTGAGGATGGCGCTGCCCGCGCAGCAGGCGCAACAGCTGAGAGCGCAAGTCCGTGGGCAGGTGCTCCAGCGCGCGGCGGGCGATGAGTGGGATGGCCGCTTCGGGCACGCCTTTCTGCGCCTCAGCAACCGCAGCGCGCAGGGCCCGCTCATCCAGATCGGCCAGGGCTACGCAAATGGCGCGCTCACGCTCGTGCGGGCTGCGCATCCAGAGCTGCAGTGCTTCCCGACGAATGCGCGGATCACCCTGACGGGCAAGGGGCGCCGGGGCCACGGCTTCCGAGTACGCATCCATTTCGTTGAGTAGAGCCAGCATATTGCGACGCACAAACCAACGTTCATCAGCCAGCCCGCGCACGACGAGCGGCTCAACGACGGGAAGCTCCATGGAAGCCAGGCGCTTGAATACACCGAGCCGCGTGCTGCGAGATTCCGACTCCTTCAATACATGCATGAGCAGAGGGGCCAGCGCGGCAGCATCCATGCGGTCGAAGATCAAGTTGAGAGCCGAAAAGTCGACGTTGTCCCGGTTCAGCAGCTGACTCGTCTGGTCAATCGTGGTCAGGTGCCGCCAAACCGCACGGGCCGCATTGCTCTCGGCGCTCGTTCTTACCAGCAGGTCGACCAGCGCCGTGATGCCGCCTTGCTCGACCACTTGCGCTACGGCTCGCCACAACGGGATGCCTACCGAATCCACTTCCAGCGCCATCTGCACGAGGCGCAGCGGTTCCGGCTGGTAGGATGTCTTGGCCGTGGATGCCAGGGAAAGGCCGCGCCGCGCCAGGCTCACCAGCGCACGGGTATAGGCATCGGGATTGGGATCTTCCAGTGTCCAGGTCTCAACCATGTGCTGCACTTGTTCGCGCAGGGCATTGTCGGCCTGAATTTGCACCAGGTGAGGACCTTCCTCGGCAAATGCTGACAGCTTGGTCAGCAAGCGCAGCATTGAGTTCGAGATGGTCTGATTGTTGGAGGCCGCCGCGGCTTGCACGATCTCGACCACCGCATCCGCCGCCAATGCTTCGGTTGCGTCCAGCACAAATTTGCGGCGCTGCATGAGATCGCCGCCCATTTCGATCAGTCGTTGCAGCGTGGGATCGTCCAGTTCGCCAATCAGCCGGGACAGCCGCTTGCGCACTGCACCCGAAGCCACGCCGCCATCCTGCTTGAGCTCCTGCGCCAATTGCAGGAGATAGCCGACGATTACCTGATCATATGCCTTGGCTGCCGGGTGTTGATTGATGGCATTGGCCACCACGGCGGGCTCGGTTTTCTCCGGTGCCAGGTCCGGATCATCCGCGGCCAGTGCCGCTCGCGCCAACCCAATCCACAGTCGGGCCGTACGGGTGGCAATCTCGCGCTCGTCGCCCGACTCATCGTCGTCGCCCTCACCTTCCTTTTTGATCAGTTGGAGTTGCTCGTATGTGAGCGGGAAGAGTCGCACGAATTGCCATTGCGTCAGTGCCTCGGGATCCCCCAGGCCCAGGGGCAACGCACCTTTTTCCGGCTCCACGGCAACCACCCGCATCATGTTGACGATTTCGTCCGTGGACGCTCCTCGCTCGAAGCTGATGGCACCGAGTTGATGGCGATGAAGTTTTTCAGCCAAACTCCGGAGCACCGGATGGCGCGGGTCTGTGGCAACCCCCTCGATAACCAGTTGTTTGCGGGCCACGCCAATCGAGATGCTGGGTCGGTCGAGCAGTAGTGCAGCCAGCCGGCTCACTACAATCGTCGCGCTGCGCTCTAATGTTGGATGGCCGCGTGGATACATGGATGTCCGGTGCAGAGCAATGGAGAACTCGATCAGGAACTCGCTGAGTTCCTGAGATAGTGCCACACGCTCGTGAGCTGGACCGGGATTTTGACTGGTCACAGGCGTCCGGATGAGGTTGGGCCCACCAACTCTGCCACCGTGGTGAGCCAACGTCAACCCATTTCCCATTTTGTACTCACGGCGCGCCGCCTCGTCCTGGGGCCGGGACGAGCATATCCCATTCTCGGTCAAACCCCGGTCGTCCCAGCGCCCGGGCAATTCGCTGAAAATCCGGGTGTGCCTGGCATTTTCGCGCTCCGCCAAGTTTTGGTATGTTGCTTTCCTGCCGGAACCGTGTACAGACGTTTAGCGTATGGGGGTGAGGACTTCGCGTCCCGCCATTCGCACTCAACTTGAAGGACCCAAGCACATGCTGAACTTGCGTAATTTGGAAAAGGCCTACGACTCAAAAGCGGGCAAGATTTACGTGCTGCGTCGCATCAATCTGGACGTGGCCGATGGTGAGTTCGTGACCATCATGGGTCCGTCCGGCGCAGGCAAATCCACGCTGCTCGGTATCGTCGGGATGTTGGATGGCTCCTGGACCGGTGAGTTCTGGTTTCTTGATCAACCGGTGCACAAGCTGAACGTGAAACAGCGCGCGGAACTCAACAAGAAGCACATTGGCTTCGTTTTCCAGCAGTATCACCTGCTGGATAACCTGACTGTCTACGAGAATCTGGAAATCCCGCTTTCCTATCGAAATATCTCTCGCAAAGAACGGGAAGCCGTCGTAGCAGACGTCCTGGATCGATTCAATATTGTGGGCAAGAAGGATCTGTTTCCCAGCCAATTGTCCGGTGGTCAGCAACAGTTGGTGGCCGTGGCACGCGCGATTATTGCCAATCCCAAATTGATTCTGGCCGACGAACCCACCGGCAACCTGCACTCCGCACAGGGTCGTGAGATCATGGAGCTGTTCAAGAAGTTGAACGAGCAGGGCACTACCATTATTCAGGTAACACACTCCGAAGTGAATGCGTCCTACGGCCACCGCACCATCAACCTGCTGGACGGTTGGGTAGTAAACGAGGAGGAAGCCGCGCCCGCCGCACGGTAGCGTGCCGCGTGACAGTCAAGCGTCTCGCGCAGCCAGCAGCTCGTTCACCTTGGCCTGGATCACGGTCAGTGGCGTGGGCTTGGCCAGGTAGGCATCGCAGCAGCCACAGGAAAGAATGGCGTCGGCATCACCGGCGCCGGCCAACGCAGTCAGGGCAAGGATCGGCACGGTGCGCGGTGCCAGACGAGTCTTGATCCAGCGCCCGGCTTCCATTCCATCCATGGCGGGTAATTGCAAATCGAGCAAGACCAGATCGGGTTGGGTCTCTTCGGCCAGTCTGATCGCGTCTTCGCCGGTTCGTGCGGTTACCACATCGTAGTCACGGGCCAACAGCTCTTTGAGAATGCCGAGCAGATCTGGATTGTCCTCCACTACTAGAATGCGAGGCATGGCGGGGGCTTGGCCTGCGCTGGAGGCGGGCTGGGCGAGCCGCCCACGACTTTCCGATCCGTTCTCGTAAGCCTCTGTCACAGCAAGGCTTAGAAGCAAGCCTCATGCCTTGATAGAAGCCTTGTCTCGCAATGGATCCAGCAGGAGCGCGCAACGTTGCAGCGCCTCTGACAGTTGACCGCCGGGCAGTCCGAACCCGATGCGCAAACAACGATCCAGGCGAAAGTGATCGCCGGGCACGACCAGAACGCTCTGTTCGCGGCGCAGCCGTTCGACCAGCACGGTTGAGTTGATGGGCAAATTGTAGCGCGCCAGCACGATTGCACCTGCATCGGGCGGCCGGTAATGGAAAATGCCCGTGCGTGTGAGCCATGGCTCCAGGATCTCGAGTCCGGCGTGCATGTATGTGCGAGTGCGCGCCAGCAGGCGCGGTCGCACTGTGGGGTGCAATGCGATCGTTGCCAGCCGATCCGTCAGTTGTCCAGGTGAGATGGTCGTGTAGTCTTTGCGCGCCCAAATGCGCTCGCTCAGCTCGCGTGGGGCAACGGCCCAACCTATGCGCAGACCCGGCAGGCCGTAAGCTTTGGAGAGGGAGCCGGTAGCAATCACGCGCGCATCGGGTTGCCAAAACGATGGCGTTTCGGTGCCCGCTAGCTCGGCGCCTGTGTACACTTCGTCGGCCAGAATCCAGGCGCCCACGCGTTGAGCCGCGCGCTCAATGGCGGCCCGCGCGGGTTGTTGCAGGCTCACGCCCGTCGGGTTATTCGGATTGGTTACGATGATAATGCGTGTACGGTCAGTCACGGCCGCGTCGATTTCTGATGGCGCCGGTTGCCAATTCAGCTCTGGATGCAACCACACCTCGCGTACCCGTCCGCCCAAAGAATCAACCAGGCCGATGGACTGCATGTAGGTCGGCATGACGACCACTACCTCGTCACCCGGCTCAACCAGATGCCACAAGGCAACGAAATTCGCTTCTGCACTGCCATTGCAGACGACAATGTGATCGATATCAGCACCCGAGTAGAGCGCGGCAATATGCGCGCGCAGTTGGTCGGTGCCGTTCGATTGTCCATAGCCGATGGGCAGTTCACCGATCGAGTCAAGGCCTGCCAGTTGCGTCAATTCATTGAGTGAGACGGGGTGTACTCCGCTCTCCGAAAGGTTGTAGTCGACGCGGTTTTCATAGGTCGACTGCCAGCGTTCCATCTCGAAGTCAGCCAATCCAGTCATCCATCACCCGGCAGAATGCGCGTGCAACAAACACGCGGCGTGGACCGATAATCGCTCATTGTACTTGCCCCTCCGGACGGCCTGCGTAGTATCCCATTGCCGCAGGTCAATCTGAGGGGGCTGGATGTCGATCACTATACCAGACGATCTGGTGGAGCGCAGCGGCGGCCGCATCATACTCCTGGTCATGGACGGGTTGGGCGGGCTGCCCGATCCGGCCACTGGCCTTACGGAGTTGGAAACGGCGAGCACACCCAACCTGGACCGTCTGGCGCGCACGGCAGCCCTCGGTCTGCACCAGCCGGTGGGCGCCGGCATCACACCAGGCAGTGGTCCCGGTCACCTGGCGTTGTTCGGCTACCATCCGATGCGCTGGAACATTGGACGAGGTGTACTGAGTGCGTTGGGTGTCGGCTTCGATTTACGTCCAGGCGATGTAGCCACGCGACTCAATTTTGCCACCATCGACGCGCAGGGTCGCGTCAAGGATCGGCGCGCGGGCCGACCCAGTGACGATGAGAACAAACGTCTGGTCCGCAAACTTCAGGACGAGTTCCGCGCGCTGCCTGGCGTAGAAGTGTTTTTCGCGCCCGAGAAGGAGCACCGCCTGGTGCTGATTTTACGCGCGCCCGGTTTGCGCGCAGACCTGGCGGATACGGACCCGCAGGAGACGGGAGTGCCGCCGCTCGCCGTGACACCGACCGATGAGTTGGCGCGCGACAGTGCGCGCCTTGTGCAACAGGTTCTGGATGCGGCAAATCGGATCCTGGCGGACGAACCGAAGGCAAACTCGCTGTTGGCGCGCGGGTTTGCCGCCTATCAACGGTACCCTTCGTTTACCGAGCGTTTTGGATTGCGCGCTTCGGCGCAGGCGCGCTACCCGATGTACCTGGGCGTAGCGCGTCTGGTGGGCATGGATACGGCACCCATAGCGGCCAGTGATGAGGTGATGCTCGATGCCCTGGCCGAGCGTTTCTTGCAGTATGATTTCCATTTCGTCCACTTCAAGGCGGTGGATTCACGCGGCGAGGATGGCGACTTTGCTGGCAAGGTCAAGGCGATCGAGCACGTGGACACGTTGGTGCCGCGCGTGGAAGCTCTGCAGCCGGACGTACTGATCGTAACGGGCGATCACTCGACGCCCTCGCGCCTGCGCGCCCACTCCTGGCATCCGGTACCTGTACTCTTAGCTTCAGCCTGGACCCGCTCGGTTCCGGTCAGTGGTTTTGGTGAGCGCGACTGTCTGAGCGGCGAGCTCGGCATCTTGCCTGCAGTAGAACTGATGTCGCTGGCGCTGGCGCATGCGGGCCGACTGGCCAAGTACGGAGCGTAAGTGGATCTCGATCAGACACTCAACGAAGCGCTTGCCCTGGGCGATGAGGGTCGCTGGGCCGAGATGGCCGAGCTGCTGCTGGCGGCGTTGCGCCAGCAGCCGGACGACGCGCACTTGCTTTGTTGGCTGGGCGTGGCCTATCGCGAAGCCGGGCAGGATGGAATTGCCTATCAATATTTCCGCCGCTGTTGGGAGCAGGATCCGCTGGATCCGCATGTACTGGCCATGTGTGGTGCCGGCCTGGCCGCGTTTGACGATCCCGAGGCCGAGGCCGCGTTGCGTGCAGCAGTGCTCAGCGGCCCTGAAGTGCCGATCGCGCGCTTGCAATACGGTGCCTATCTGGCGCGCGAAGGAATGTTCGAGTCGGCGCTCGAGCATCTGAAAGCGGCGCTCGAGCTCGAGCCCGAGGATCCGGCTACGCAGGGCGAATTCGCCATTGCTCTGGCGCTCAAGGGTGACTACACCAGTGCCGTGGCGGCCTTCGAGCGTACGCTGGAGCAGGCGCCGGATGATTCCTGGAGTCGCGTTCTGCTCGGTTTGGTTTACAGCGAATTGGAAGAAGCCGAACCCGCCGCAGAGACCCTTCTGCAAGCGGCAGCAGAGCGGCCCGACGATGCGGAGGCCCAGGTATTGGCGGCGCTTTCCGCAGCGGCTGTGGGTTGGCTCGATGCGGCCGGCACTTCGTTGGCCCGCGCCGAGTACGCAACCGAAAATGTCGATCCCGAGTTGCTGGAAGAAGCGCACGAGCGTTTGGAAGAGGGTGCCGACGCAGCGCGCGCGTTCCTGCGCGAAACGCTCGGTCCGGCCGCGCTGCACGATCGACTGCTCCAGCCCATCTGAACCGTGCCGTGGCTCCTTCCCGATTCCCTACCTGGCTGCGCTGGTTGACGGGCGGCGCACTGATCCTGGTGGCCTGCTGGCTGACCACAGTAGGGCTGATTCTACTGGCAGGCGCACGCCCCAACGTAACCAAAGCCGACGCCATTCTCGTGCTGGGCGCAGCGCAATGGAATGGCAAGCCCTCGCCCGTTTTCAAGGCGCGTCTCGATCACGCCATCGAGCTGCATCGCTTGAAGGTTGCCCCCTATCTGGTCGTGACCGGTGGCATCGGTCGGGGCGACACCCTGAGCGAGGGCGAGGTCGCGTTGCGCTACGCCGTGCAAAACGGTGTGGAACCCGCGCTGATTCTGGTGGAACGACGAGGTCTTACCTCGGCGGAGTCGATGCGCGCAGCGGCCGAATTGATGCGGGCCAGCGGATTGCAGAGTGCCAACATCGTGAGTGACTCCTATCACATGCTTCGGGTCCAGCTACTGGCTCGACGGGCAGGCATCAAACCTTATCGTGCCCCTGCGCCCAACAGCCCGATCGATCGTTCACCCGCCGAGCGGTGGCGCTACATCCTGCGCGAAAGCCTGCTCTTTCCGGCCACGGCGGTATTCACCGGACGGTAATGCAACTCCAGCTACCGCACTCCCGCTTCACGCTGCCGAATGGCCTGCAATTAATCGTTCACGAGGATCATGCCGTGCCCATTGTGGCGGTCAATATTTGGTACGGCGTAGGATCCAAGGATGAACGCCACGGTCGCACGGGCCTGGCGCACCTGTTCGAGCATTTGATGTTCGAAGGTTCTGCCAACGTGCCCGAGGGTCAATTCGATGAATTGCTGGAATCGGCTGGGGGCGTCAACAACGGTTCGACATCGACCGATCGCACCAACTACTGGGAAACCGTGCCCACTGGTGCACTCGAGCTGGCCCTTTTCCTGGAAGCCGATCGCATGGGTGGCCTGCTCGATGCGTTGACCCAGGACAAATTGGATGCGCAACGCAATGTCGTGAAGAACGAGCGTCGGCAGAGTTACGAGAATCGCCCCTACGGCCTGGCCTTCGAGACCATCCACAAGTCACTGTACCCCGTGGACCATCCGTATCACTGGCCGGTCATTGGTTGGATGCCCGATCTCGATGCAGCCACGCTGGACGATGTGCAGGCTTTCTTTCGTTGTCACTACGCGCCCGGCAATGCCAGTCTTTGTGTGGCTGGCGACGTAGAGTCGGAGCGCGTGCTCGAGCTCACGCACGAGTACTTTTCTGCGATCCCGCCGGCCGGTGCGACTCCGCCGGTGCGGGTCTCGACGTTGCGCCCGCCGCAGGAGCAGCCCCTCACGCTGGAAGATGACGTGCATCTGCCTCGCCTGTACCTGAGTTGGCATACACCGGCCCTTTTCGCGCCCGATGACGCTGCGTTGGATGTGTTCGGCCTCGTGCTTTCGCAGGGCAAGAGCTCTCGCCTGTATCGCACGTTGGTCTACGAGCGGCAGTTGGCGCAGAACGTCGAGGCGTTTCAGGCGAGCGCCTTGCTGGGTTCCACGTTCAACATCGTAGTCACCGCGCGGCCGACCACTGACCTTGCCCAGCTTGTTTTGCTGGTGCGTCAGGAGCTCGAACGTGCGGGCGCGCAGCTCGAGGCTGACCAGATCGATCGCGCCCGACACAAGTTCGAAACCTCCTTTGTCGACTCGCTACAGCAGGTAGGCGGGTTCGGCGGACGCGCCGATCGACTCAATCATTACGCGTATTATCTGGGCGAGCCGGGCGCGTTGGCTCACGATCTGGAGCGTTATCAGCGACTGGATGCTGATGCCGTGGCGCAGGCGGCGCGCACGCATTTGTTGCGGGCAGCGCCACTGGTGCTCAGCGTGGTCCCGCGGGGCGAAGCCGCACGCGCAGTGCACGAGGCCTGGTGAAGCCACGTGCGTTGCCCACCGTCGCTCGGATGCGGCCGTTCGTACCCCCGTCCTTCGAGCGGGCGCGCCTGTCCAATGGATTGGATGTGGTGGTCGCGGAGAAAGCGGGGTTGCCGGTCATTGATGTCCAGCTCGTGGTGCGTGGCGGCGCGGCCGTCGATCCGCCGGCATTGGCCGGCCGGGCCAGCCTGACGGCCGAGCTGCTCGATGAAGGATCGTTGCATCGTTCTGCGCTCGAAATCTCCGATTGCATCGAGCAGTTGGGTGCCCATCTTGATCTGCAAGTGAGTTGGGACGCCTGCGCGCTCACCGTGCATGGCCTGGTGCCGCGCCTCGCTGCAATGCTCGACCTGCTCGCTGAAGTGGCGCTGGAACCGGCCTTCCCGGCGCATGAATTTACGCGCAAGAAAGAGGAACGACTGCACCGGCTCCAGCAGGAGCGCGCGGAGCCTCGGGTAGTGGCCTCCAAGGCGCTGGCCCGCGCCGTTTTCGGTGCGCAGCAGAGTTATGGCTGTCCCCTCAGCGGTAGCACAGCCACCATTGCGCAGTTGGGTCGGGAGAGTCTGGTTGACTCCTACACGAACCATTTTGCACCGGCCCGTGCGCACCTGATCGTGGTCGGTCCCATCGACGCGCAGCGCATCATGTCCGAGCTGGAGCAGCGCTTCGGTGCGTGGTCGGCCGTGCCGGGTGCGCAGCCGCGTGTCCAGGGCGCGCCCCCGCGCACGCGCACGATCTACTTGATCGATCGTCCGGGTGCAGCGCAGTCCGAAGTCCGCGTGGGCCATGTCGGGCTGCCCCGCAACACGCCAGATTATTTCCCCGCGCTGATCATGAACACGGTACTGGGCGGTTCCTTCAAGTCGCGCCTCAACATGATTCTGCGCGCAGAGAAGGGGTTCACGTATGGAGCGGGTTCGTCCTTTTCATTCCGGCGGGAAGGCGGGCTGTTTTCGAGCGGTGCTGCGGTGTTTACCCATAACACGGCCGAGTCGGTGGCCATATTCGTGCGCGAGCTGGCCCGACTCCGTCAGGATGGTGTGAGAACGGACGAGATCGAGCGGTCACGACGTTATCATGCTCTGGGCTTTGCCCGCGCGTTCGAAACCACACGGGATATTACTGAGCAACTGGCCGAGTTGGCGCTCTACGATCTGGACGAGACGCAGCTGCAGACCTATACCGATCGTATTGCGAGCGTGGACCAGTCGGACATAGAACGCGTGGCACGCCAGTGCCTGAGACCGGAGGAATTGTCGATTGTGGTGGTGGGCGACCGCGTTCGTGTGCTCGAGCCTTTGAGGCAACTCGAGCTGGGACCGATCCTGGAGTGGGAGGCGGAGTGAATCACGAACTGAGCATACCTTTCGAACGGCACCAGTTGTCCAACGGACTGCGCCTCATTCTGTCCCGCGATACGACCAGTCCGGTGGTTGCTGTGAATCTCTGGTACGACGTCGGTTCCAAAAACGAGCGACCCGGTCGTACAGGTTTCGCGCATCTGTTCGAGCACATGATGTTCCAGGGTTCGGAACACGTGCCGGCCAGCGCACATTTTGCCTACATCGAGAAAGCGGGCGGCTCACTCAACGGTTCGACCTGGTTGGATCGCACCAACTACTTCGATACCGTGCCCAGCCATTTCCTGGAGTTGGCACTGTGGCTCGAGTCGGATCGGCTCGGCTACCTGCTGCCCGCCATGACCCAGGAAAAATTGGACAATCAGCGGGACGTCGTGAAAAACGAACGGCGCTGGCGCGTGGACAATCAGCCGTACGGCGATTGGGATGAGCGCCTGCAGGCGCTGCTCTATCCGCCCGATCACCCCTACCATCATTCCGTAATCGGCTCCATGGAAGATCTGGATGCCGCCAGCCTGGCCGACGTGGAAGCCTTTTTCCGCACGTACTATGCGCCCAACAACGCTGTGCTCACCCTGTGTGGCGATTTCGAGTCCGAGCGCGCCCGCGCGCTGGTCGACCGTTACTTCGGTTCTTTGCCGCGCGGTCCCGACATTCCGCCCGTGCCCGGCCGCATCGAGTTGCCCGCAATTCTTGGTGAGAGCCGGCGTGAAGTGATCGAGCAGGATATCAGTCTGCCACGCATTTATGCTGCCTATCGAATACCGCCCTACGGACATCCGGCCTTTTATGCCGCGACCGTAGCGGCGCACGTGCTGGCCGATGGCAAAAGTGCGCTGCTTTACGATCGACTGGTGCGCACCGGCATGGCTCAGGATGTTTTTGCTTTTCCTTTTCCCATTGTCCTGGGCGCGGCTGTGTTGGTCACCTGGGCAACCGCCAGCCCCAGAACGTCGGCCGAGCGACTCGAAAAAGCGTTGCGCGACGCCATGGCACAAATCGAGCAGGCGGAAACACCACACGTTGAACGGGCCATTCGCCTCATTGAAGCCGACCGGTTGCGAGCGCTGCAACAATTCGAGGAGCGTGCCGATACGTTATCCATGTACGAAACGTTGTTCCGTGACCCAGGCCGCATCAATACGGAGCTCGAGCGGGTACGCGCGGTGAGTGCAGGAGACGTGCGCCGTTTTGCTGCTGAGTTCCTGGGCGCCAACAATCGCACGACACTGGTTTACCTGCCCAGGAAGGCGGCATGAGCGCGACTGACCGCACGCAGCCACCGCCAGCAGCCGCGGTACGTCCGTTCCGTTTTCCCGATGTTGGACGCTTGCATCTTGACAATGGCCTTTCTCTTTTTCGTGCGCCGCACGGCCATGTTCCCATCGCTACCGCGCGCATCGTGCTCGATGCCGGTGTGACCCGTGAGCCACCGGAGCTGGCGGGCGTAGCGCACCTGGTTGCCCATACCATCGATACGGGCACGCGCATCAAGGATGCGCGCCAATTGAGCTGGGAACTCGAATCGATGGGCGCCCAGCTCGAAGTTGCTACCGGCTTCGATGCCACTTCCGTTTCGGTGACCGTGCCGGCCGAGCGTTTGCCCGCCGCGCTCACGCTCCTTGCCGAAATCGTAGTCGATGCCTGTTTTCCCGAGGATGAAGTGGAGCGCGCGCGCAATGAGCAATTGGGCGAAATTGCGCAGAGACGCAGCGACCCGCGCTCACTTGCCTCCGATGAGGCGATGCGGTTCATCTATGGTCCGGACGCAACCTACGGCCGCACGCCATTGGGCAGCGCTGATGCGGTTGAGCGTTTGACAGTCGGTGATGTGCGCGCTTTTTATCATGATCGGTACTCGCCCCGATCGGCGGCGCTTTTGCTCGTGGGTCAGCTCCAAGACACGGTCGCGCAGCGGTTCACCGATTGGCATCTGGAGCCCGCTCCCGCGCGCGGCGTCACCTTGCCAGCCGCTGATGCGGTGCAGGCCGTGCACATAGTTCACCGGCCAGGTTCAGTCCAATCTGAGATTCGCATTGGTCATGCCGGTCCTACCCGGGCGGATCCCGACTATTTTCCTCTGCAGGTCATGAATTCAATCCTGGGTGGCGCCTTCACCAGCCGACTCAACATGAATCTCCGTGAGAAGCACGGCTTCACGTATGGTGTGCGCAGCAGCTTCTCGTTCCGCAGAGGTCACGGCCCCTTCATGATCGCCACTGCCGTGGCATCGGACGTGACCGCGCGCGCGATTGGTGAGATTCTCGCGGAAATCGAAGCCCTGCGCGTGACCGGGCCCACGGATGAGGAGATCGTGAACACGCGCGACTATCTGACCGGACTCATGCCGCTCGAGTTGCAAACTACGCATCAGCTGGCAGGTAAGCTGAGCGAGCTTTTCATCCACACGCTGCCCGATGATTACTTCCGTACCTATCGCGACCGTATTGCCGCCGTGTCACGTGAAGACGCGCTACGCGCCGCTCAACAACATATCCGGCCGGCCGGTTTGACGTTTCTGGTGGTCGGTGATGCGGATCAAATCGAAGCGCCACTGCGTGACCTTTCGATTGCCCCCATTGAGGTACACGCCGCCGATGAATGAGAAGCTCGAGCCGGGTTGGATCGAAAGCCGGCTCATCCATCACGGACGCGTGATCCACCTTTCCCTCGATAAGGTCCGGTTTCCCGATGGCAGCACGGGCGAGCTCGAGATGATTCGGCACTCGGGTGCGTCGGCAGTGCTGCCCGTGCTTGATGATCCTGCCAGTAGCAACCCACGACTCCTGCTCATTCGACAATACCGGTACGCCTCGGGGGGGTATCTGCTGGAGGTGCCGGCCGGCCGACCGGACCAACCCGGGGAAGACTGGCAAACTTGCGCGCGGCGCGAACTGGAAGAGGAAACGGGACTCGTGGCCGGGAAGTTGGCCTATCTCACTGCCATCTACACCGCGCCTGGTTTCACCGATGAATACATCCGCCTGTACCTGGCGACGGAACTGACCCCGGGCAGATCCAAGCTGGATGACGACGAGTTTGTGGAACGTGTGGAGATTACATTGAGCGATGCGCTGGAATTGCTGCGTGACGGCAAGATTGAAGACGCCAAGACCATTTGTACGCTGTTATACGCCGCCACGTTTGTGCTGGGCAAACAGCCCGATCAAGTATCCAGACGATAGGCGGGCACTTCTTCCTGCACTTCGGCATACGCGCCCGCACCCAGAACCTGCTGAACACTGGCGGCCACGGACTCCCGGCTGAGCTCTCCATCGTTGTAGATGGTTACCGCCACGGAAGTCTCGCTCGCCAGGCTGCCCGCGTTGTTCTGGGCCCATTCGCGCACGGCTGAAATCAGGCCCATCAGCGATTCGGCGGGCTTCAAGCCGGCTGTGCCGGTGCCCAGCAATGGCACCCAGATATGGGCAACATCGAGAACAGCTGCCACGCGCAACACGTTGGTCATTGTGTTGCGCACGTCTTCCTGGGTCATTCGATACTGCGGACCTTCGTCGATACGCAGAGCGGCGGCGTGAAAAACGTATTGGATGGGCAAATTGCCGGCCGAAGTGACGGCCACCGAACATTGCGCCACGGGCGAAAGTTTGGATAACTCGTGCAGGAGTGTGGTTGCTCCCGCCTTCTCGAGCAGCGTGAGTGCCACGCCACCACCCACGCTCAGGTAGATGTCTTCCGCGCTGACCACTGCGCTCCGGCGCGGTCGGAATCGCGCATCGGCCAGCAAGGAGCGACTCGAGATATCGCCGTAAAGGAAGAGCAGCCTCACAGTGCTTGCCGATGGTACAGTCGCCTGACCGAAAAAACGGGGCGGTGGACTGCGCTGCTCCTCACGATCGCGAATGGCTTCACGCCGAACGCGCAGTGATTCCAGGTGCTTGCTCACGGTGGCCTCGGACAGACCCGCACCTGCAAATACACGTCGCAAACGCATGCCGTGATCAAGGTACCGGGCCGCCGTGCCTTCCAGGCCCTTGCTGCCCATGGCGGAGACCGTGCTGTTGAGGAAGTTCCCAGCGCCCCAAACCGGGAAAAAGCAAAACAGTTGTTGTGAGTTGCGGTCCATCAGCTCAACAATGTCCTCGTTGATGCGTGTGGCTTCGATCCGCTCGCGCACCGCCCGGTCGAGTTCAGGTCCGTCCGCCAACTCACGCCGATCCTGCCCCATGTAGACGCCCCACAGAACGCCAAAGCCCAGAAAGCTCGCCTCATCGCGCGCGCGCCGCTCCAGGTTCTGGAACAGGTTCCGTACACTCGTCTCGTGACCCGCCGCACCCAACACGACCAGGCCCGCGTTGGATAGTACAGTCTCCGCAGCCCGGGCCATGCGCTCACCGATGCGAATCGTTTCATCCTGCGTGTTCAGGATGTTTTCCGTGTCGATGTCGCCGTGCAGCTTCAGAATGAAGTAGCGCTCCACGTCATTGCTGTTCCAGAATCCCACCTCGTGCTCGCTGCGGATTGCCTGGCAGTTCATTTCCTCCTGGGTGATGAAGGCGTTCTCGATCAAGTGATCGAAGTTGGTGGTGAGGCAGGTGTTCTTGATCAGGCCCCAGCGCATGAGCAGGGCGGTGGCATGATGAGAGAAAGAGGGCACTGACTTTCGGCCCAGCAATTCCCGGAAATAGCGGACGCGTTGCGCCAGGGCAGGATAGCCGCGTCGAATGCAGGTTGTGTAGCGACGGCCCAGGTCGTTCCACTTCAGTTGCTCGACTGCCCAGCGGTCCACGGCAGCCTTATCCGCTAACACGGACGCCGAAAGCTGTTTTTCCAGGGCCGATTTGATCTCGAAGCAGATCTCGTCCGCCGTTTCCAATCCAGCTTCACGGGAAGTGCCCGCGCCTAACCAAAACGCGTACGCGCCGTGGTTGACGGTCAGCAGCCGAATAACTTCGGAGTCGGAGATGATGCGGACGGCCATGGTGCGCCAACGTAGAATCAATCGGGCCGGCCGGGTAGAGCCGCGCGTCACCGTATAAGGTCACATTCCCAGCAGATCGTCTAGAAATCTGGACAACGCGCTGGCCGAATGGACCCGAAAGCAACCTTGCTGGCACCACTGAAGTCCAAGTAACTAAACAACTTGAGCGCCACATTACCCAAAAGTGGAACCCGGGTCTGGAACCTGCCTTCCTTTTGGGCGCCGACCGACCGCACGCGCTTTGCGTCCGTCACGTCGGCCCAACTCAGCCACGGGCGGTGTTTCATGATCCGGCTAGAGCAGACCAACCTGGCTCGCAGCAAAACGCTCGAGCTGCAGGAGCTGGATGACAGCTCGTTGGTCGCCCAGTTCCTGGGCGGTGAAAAACGAGCATTCAGTGAGTTGGTGCGCCGCTATCACGTTCGACTGTTGAACTTCATCTATCGTACGATTGGTGACCGTGACCGCGCCGAAGACCTGGTACAGGAAACCTTTGTGCGCGTGTATCGGCACCTGCACCGGTTCGATCAGACCAAGAAGTTCTCGACCTGGGCGTACACCATCGCGGGTAACCTGGCCAAGAACGAGCTGCGCAATCGCTCGCGCAATCCGCTGGTCCTTTTCCAAACCATCAAGAAGAACTGGGATGCGGATCACCGGCCGTTGGAGTGGGAGGACAATACGTACCGGCCCGATGATCTCTACCGTAAACGCCACTTGAAGGAAATGATCAATCGCGCGGTCGAACAGCTTCCCGAGCATCACCGCGAAGTGTTCGTGCTCCGCGAGATGGAAGGCAAAACCTACGAAGAAATCTCGGACGTAACCGGAATCAACCTGGGGACGGTGAAGAGCCGGCTCAACCGGGCGCGCAATAACTTTGCGCAGATCATCGCGCCCATGCTCGACTAGAGAGCAGCTGTCCAAGTACGGCCCGGCATCGGGCGGTCATGGCCCGCCCGATGCAATCAGACGCCGGTGGGGAAACCCGCCGGCGTCTTTGCTTGGCACGCACGCTCCACCACGTTAATTCCAAGTCACCTGCGCAGGAGTACTCCGTTGCCATCCAACACGGCCAAGCGACGACAACAGCGGATTGATTTCATGATCCGATTGTACGAAAGCGTGGACGCCGGTGTGAGCCAGTTCGTGAGTGCATTCGAGATCGGCGAAACGCTCGCCATCACGGCCGCTGACTGCGCACGCATCATCGAATACCTGCAAGAGAAGCAATACATACACATAGATGACTTCAAGCAGGGTATGATCCGCATAACGGCCGCAGGCATTGACTACGTGGAGTCCCTTTCCGGAAGTGCCGATTGAGGTTTTTCACATGGCATGCAGTATGCACTTCCAGAGGGCAGACGCAACACGAGCTACCTGCCTAGTGGTCCTCAAGCCACGCTATCGCTCGAGCGTCAAAAGGGCAGTTCACCAAACGGTGTCCTGCCCTTTTCCTCATCAGCCACGGGCGAACCAGGCGTGTCGGGCGGGACCTTGCCCGTTGCTTTCTCTCCTATTCTCTTCCGGCCTTCCACGAGGGCGTCTCCCGCCGGGGAACCGGGCTGTCATCCGGATAGTACAAGGCTGCGGTTAGGCGCCTGAATCGAACGGGTCAGCCACAGCCAAAAGGGGGCTATGCTGCAGCAGCAGGTGGCCGGCGCCACGGTAAGCTGCCGGGATTTTCTGGACGGTCATTCGGACTATCTGGATGGCGCGTTGCCGGACCCAATGGCAAAGCGATTCGACGCGCATGTTCGGTCGTGTACAGGCTGCCAGCGCTACGACCACGTACTACGGCGCGGCCTCATGCTTGCGCGCAACCTGCCCGAGATTCAACCCTCCATTCATTTTCACGAGCGGCTCCAGGCCGAACTGATGGATCTGGATGCCGAGTCAATCCAGCGCCCCATCCTGGCGGGCCCAGCAACGGTTGTAATGATCGCCGCCGTGCTGGCGGTCATTGCGCTTACGCCCTTGATTCGGCTGACCGAGCTGATAGAGGCCACGCCCCCGGTGCTGCCCCTGGTGGCTCCGGCTCCTTTGACCATCACTCCGTTCAGCCCGCCGCCGGCGGAGTCGTGGCCACCCGCGCATGTATCGGCGGCCGTACTGGTCAATGCGCTCGAACCAGCCACTTTCTCACCCGTTGTTGTTTCACCGCCGGTCGTGCAAACTACTCCTAACGCTCCTCGACTGATCGCGTATCCGCTGCTGCAAACACTGACTCGATGAAAGTGCAATCGCCGGACGAACTGTACCGCACGTTGCAGGCTGGACGGCGGGGCGGGCGGTTCTTTGTTTTTGGCGATGAAGAGTATCTGAAAGAGGAAGCGGTTGCGGCGCTGATCTCAGCGCACATTGAGCCAGCGACGCGGGATTTCAATTTGGACCAGCTGCGCGCTTCTGAGACGCCCCCTGAAACCCTGGCCTCGATTGTAGCCACACCGCCCCTGCTGGCCGAGTGGCGGGTGGTGATTCTGCGGGACGCCCAAGCGTGGGCCGGGGCCGCACGCGCGCGCGCAACACTGGAAGCGCTGCTTGGGAGGAATACACCCGGTCTTCTTTTCATTGTCACGGCGCAAATCCCCGGACGTGCGCAGTTTTATGACAACCTGCGCAGGCTGGCCACCGCGGTCGAATGCAAGCCGTTGTCGGAATCGGATATCGCCGGTTGGCTCATGGAGCGCGCGGCCGCGCGTGATGTCCAACTCGACCCGGACGCCGCGCGCGATCTGGCCAATGCCATGGGCTTTGAGCTGGGCGTGCTCGTGCAGGAGCTGGCCAAGCTGATCGAGTTCGTGGGTGACCGTCGCCACATCACCCGAGCGGATGTGCACGCGGTGGCCGGTCGCGTTCAGCGGATGAGTCGCTGGGATTGGTTCGATCTGGTGGGCGACCGCAAGTTCCGTGAGGCGCGCGTGGCACTGCCTGTGCTGCTGGATTCCGGCGAGAATGGGGTCGGTCTGGTGATCGGCCTGGGCACCCAGTTCCTGCGCCTGGGGATCGGTACTGCAGGTGGCCCACGCGCTTTGGAGTCGGCGTTGCCTCAGCACCAGAAGTGGCTGGCCGGACGCCTGGCCAAACAAGCGCGCGGTTGGTCCGCAGCTGTGATTGACCGCGTGCTCGATGATCTGCTGCGCGCCGATCGGCTGCTCAAATCGACTTCGCTCACGGATCGTCAGGTATTGGAAGAACTGCTGCTACGCATGCAAACTCACGTGACGGACGCCGCTGCATGAGATTCATTCTGCTGGTCACTTTCGCAATTGTGGTCGGGCCCGCGCAGGCGCAGCAAAGAGTGCTCGACCGAACTGACTCGCTTCTGATGGCCGGACAATACGCGCAGGCGCGTGCAACCCTGGCCGATTGGCAACGCGCGCATCCACCGGGCGTTGCGGTTGAGCCCGCGGAGCGCTCCAGAGCGCTTTATTTGATGGCCCGCCTCACCACTGCCGCCGATGATGCGCAGGATCTTTATCTCTCCCTCGTGTTGAGCTATCCAACCGCTCGCGAAGCGCCTGATGCGCTCCTGCGCCTGGGGCAGCACTTCGTGAACTCCGGGGATCCCGCTCGCGCACAAGGTTATCTCGAAAGGCTGGTCAACGACTATCCAGCGGCCTCCAATCGCATGCAAGGGTACTTGTGGCTGGCCCGCGCTCAATCCGCGGCAGGCAGCTCGAGCGCCGCTTGTGCCAGCGCAGGCGCTGCGCTCAAAGCGGGTGCTACCAATGAAGAGTTGACCTTGCTGCTGCAGGAAGAAGAGAAAACCGCATGCGCCAACGCGCAGCGTGAGCCGCCGCCCGCGATGCGCGCGCCTTTGCCCGCGCCCAACGTGGAAAGCCCGCCCGTCCGTCGAACTACCACGGCCCCGGCCCGGACTCAGCCAGCGCGCTCTCAGCCGCGGACGCAGCCGACGCGCACGCCGTCGGCGCGCACGCCGTCAACGCGCACGCCACCGCGCGCCTCAGCCACCAGCAGCGCGCGCTATGCGCTGCAAACTGGCGCGTTCCGTGAAATCAGAAGCGCAAACGCCACGGCCGCGGAACTCGAGCGCAAGGGCTTCGATGCGCGCGTTGTATACACAGCCGGCAGCTCGCTCGCTCGGGTGCGCGTTGGAAAATTCCGCACATCAGCCGCCGCTTCAGAAGAAGCGCGCAAGCTCCGAACTGCAGGTGTGCGCGCGATTGTTGTTGACGACGTCGCTCGGGAACGCGCGCAACGTTGAATTGCGCGAAGCTTGTGTCACGCATCGCGCGGCAATACTCTTTTCTGCCATGAGCGCACCAACCACGGCTCCTCGGCAGGAATACCAGACCTGGGTCGAGGAGCAGATCGAAGACTTCAAGACCGCACTCACGCGCGACGAATTGCTCGGCCTGGCCGATGAAGCCGTACAAACTCTCTTTGACTCGCCCGACGGCCAGTACCCTCTGACCGAGATCCTGCTCTGTGATGTCGTTGATGCTTTGTTGTTCCGTCGCCTTGGGCTGCCGGACTACAAGCAGTGGGCCAGGCAGTGTCGTTCCGACACGGCCAAACGACCTCGACGGAGTACACCGAGGCGCGTGCAGAAGGCCAGCTGATCGTTGTAACCGTTGTTGAGATAATCACTTACAACCAGCACTGAGCGTGGTATAGCTCCTGCTTTCACACGTGGCGCGCGTGCGTGACGATGCGCTTCAAGGAGGAGCAGAAAATGGAATCGCGACTCGAGCCGACGCTGGAAACGGAGTCGATTGGTGCTGCCCCAGGAATCGTGATACACGATCGTTTTGAGCCTGTGATACGACCGGCGATCCTGGCATTTATCTGGGGTGGCAAGGTGCGACCCGTCCCGCAACTACCCTATGGTCGAGTGACCGCCTGAACGCGGCCAAGACAAGAACAATGAGCCCGCTTCGGCGGGCTTGTTTTTTTGGGTGGCCCGCATTTCGAACATTACGTTTACCTCACCCGCACGTGAGGTGTCCGATTGGCGTTTCTCGAACAGCTGGAGGACGAGGCGACGCCTGCCGATCCGGCCGCTGCCCCGCTGATTTCCGAACGCACCGTTCATGAGCAAGTGAAAATCGAGCCACGGAGTGTCGCGGTGATCGGGGCCGGCGGCGCCGGTCTGGCCGCAGCGTGGAAGCTGGTACGCGCGGGTCAGGAGGTCACGCTCTTTGAACGGCGTGAATCTGCGGGTGGCAGGATGCGCACGGACCAGCTGGATGGCATCGGCTACGATGCAGGCGCCCAACTGGTGAGCGGAAGTTACACCGCATTCTTCTCGTTGACGCGGTCGCTAAACATGGCGGACCGATTGGCGAGATCGCCCGGTCGTGATGCGGTTTGGCGAAAGGGCCGCGCTCACATACTGAGCTACGGGTCGGTGGCCAGCATGATTCGCTCGAGCGCATTGCCGACTGGATTGAAGCTTCGGCTGGGAGCGAAATATCTGCCTTTCCTGGCCCGCCAACCACGTCTCGATCTGCACGACCTTGTGCACACAGGCGGCGTCGCGCTGGACAACGAGTCGATCGGGTCATGGGGCATGCGTGAGCTGGGTGCAGACTTTGTCGAACTACTCGCCTATCCTCTGCTGGGCGCTTACTACGGTAGCGCTCCGGAGCAGACCAGTGCCGCCGTATACCACGCCCTTGCACGCGCAGGGATGGACGTATCGCTCTATGCCGCGCGCAGCGGCATGGGTGCGATTGCGCGCGACCTGGCCGAAGGTCTGGCCAGCCGTGGTGCAGGGTTGCGTTACAACACCGGCATAGAGCGCATCGAAGCGGTGCACAATGGCGTGGTACTCCACCGGTCAGCAGGCGCGGAGCGCTACGATGCCGTGGTGGTGGCTGTACCAGGCGGAGAAGCGGCGCGCCTGCTCGATGGCCACGCGATTTCTGAATGGTTGGGCCAGGTTCGAAGCGCGGCCACCTGCACGCTGGCGCTTGCTCTTGCACGACCCTCGGCTGCCGATTTCTTCGGGCTCTCTCTGCCTCGCTCCGAACCGAAGAGCGCCGTGGTTGCCGTCTGTGTTCAGGAGCGTAAGGTGGCCGACCTGGTGCCCAAGGGCAGAGGCGCACTGGTCGTGATGCCAGCGCCGGACGAGTCCGGCGCTCTTGCGCAACTTGGGCCATCAGAAGTCTTCGATCGCCTGATGCCTGCCGTGGAGCGTGTGCTGCCCGGCACCTTGAGCGCCGTGTTGCGCGCGCGCGTGACCTACTTTCCGGAAGGCAATCCCGTTTTTTACCCGGGTTACGTGCGACGGCTCGAAGCCATGAACACAAATCTGCTGCCGCATGGAGTGGCGTTGGCTGGCGACTATCTGGTGGCGCCCACCGTGGAGGGTGCAGTGCGCAGTGGTGTGGCAGCGGCTGAGCGCTTGCTCGCCTCCTTCAATCCGTGACGACTACGGTCTCGACCGCCTTGTCATGGAGTCCCTGACGATTTCGATCCCACAGGATCTGCAGGAAGCCGAGCAGTCCGAGTGTGAGAGAGGCGAAGTATCCGCCGAATCGCTCAAAGGCAATCCACCAGCCGATAGGACGGGCGTCCAGGCGCATGACGCGGACGCGCAGCCAGCGCTTGCCGGGTGTCTGTCCGCGCATGAGAGCCAGGAAGCTGGTGAAGTAAACGGCCGACCAGCCGAGTCCAATGCCCAGATCATCGGCTGTGCTGGAGAGTAACGTGCTCAGACTGCCGCGTCCTCGCAGCTCGGACAATTGCTGGCGCTGACGTTCGATCTCGCGCTCCTTCGCCGCTAATTCGCGTCGGAGTGGCGAGGTCTGCCACTCGCTCAGTACGCCGGCCAGGGCTGTGCGCAGGGGTATCACCAGCGCCGAATCGCCCTTCTGCAACGCATCCACATAAGCTCTGGCCAGGGAATCCCGGTTTTGGCTGAAGCGTTGCAGCGGCTGGCTGAAGGCATCGTCAATAGCGGCACGCACCACCGCATTTTCGTCGGATCCGGCGACTTGATGCGCAGCGTTGCGCAGCTCCGGGAAGTCCGCGGCGCTGGCGCCGCCTCTGATGAGGAGCGCGACCAGGCTGTCGGCCAGTTGACGAGCCTGCTGGTCATCGTCTTCGCGCCGCAGTCCCAGTCCGAGTCGAGCCAGGGCTGCGCCGTCCGTGAGAGAGAAGTCGAGACCCACGTTGCCAAATGATGCGTTCCCGCTGTTGGGCCGGTCCTCCTCTTCACTGCTTTCGTCCGAGGCACCCAACCGGTTTGCCGTGGACTTCCAGAGGCTGAAAGCGACAATGAAGACAAGCATGGCGGCGAGCGCGCGCAACGCCCGGCGAAGCCAGCGCGAAAGGCCGCGCGCGCCAGCGAAGCGCGCGGACGCACGCCAGAGGACGAAGCCGGCTACGGCGCCCAGGAACGCGCCGCCGCCCAGGGCAACCAAAATGGCGACCAGGATCAGGTCGACCAGCATGGCAGCCGCTCGCCGGGTAGGGCTGGCCAGCGGCTTCCCCAGCAGTTCGGTTGCTACCGAGAATGAATCAGGTGTGATGACCCTGCGTGATGCGGAAGCTTGTGACATGATGCAGGAAGCTAAACAACGACGCCGCCCGGGTACAGGCGGCGTCGTTCTGCTTTACGGGCGAGGCACGCGCGTTCGATGGAACTCGAGTGTGATCGTTTTCCTGTTGCGCACGACCTCCAGCTTGAGCGGCTGTTCGCCGCGGCGCAGAATAGCGTTGCGGAAATCTGCAACTTCGTCGACCGGCTGTCCGTTCACCCTGACCAGCACGTCACCCGACTCGAGTCCGGCCCGCGACGCGGGCGTACCGGGTGCCACGTTGGTGACCAGTAGCCCTTCATCCGTGCCGGTTAGCCGCGCCAATCCTGGATTCACCGCGGCGAATTCCGCGCCGCCCACGCTACGATGGCTGAGCGACTCGAAGTGTTCCAAGTCAAAAGGCAGCAATTCGCCAACGCCAGGCAGCATTCTCAGGCGTATACCACCGCTCAGTGTATCCCCGAATGGGGCGAAGCGGCCCAGGGAATCGATCTTGAAGCCAAGAGCGCCGCGCGCGAATCCATCGCGGAAAATCAGCGTGTCACCGAACCCTCTATCGATGCGCACCATCGCCGAATCAAGCTGCAAACGCATCATGCGGCGGACCGAGTCACCCCGGAATGACCAGACGAAATCCTCGGGCAACGGCGAACGCGGCAGATTGAAATACTCCGGCGGGCGCTCGGCCGCGATGATCGTGACTTCACGAACTCGATCGCCATCTTGCAGTTGCAGGCGAACCGTATCGCCAACCTCAATGTCGCGTCCCAGGTCGCCGCAATTGTCCTGCGCGAGGGCGCGGCCGTCAATGCGCAGAATGCGATCGCCGCGTTTCAACCCGCTTTGTTCTGCCGGTGAGCCGGCCAGGACCTGACCCACATCTACGGTGACGGTGGCGCGGCTGCCGTTTCTCATCTCGATCATCACATTGCAGCGGATGCCGAGCCAGCCAGGTCTGCTTTCCGTGATGCGACCCGAACGTTGGGCCAGGGCCAGCGTGGGAATCAGCGTTCCCAGCAGTGCCCACGTGAAGGTGTGTACGATGCTCCGCATATGGTTAACTCCCGCCTCTAGAACCAGGTCTGTCCAGTGTTGTTAGATGTGAGCCTCTTGATGGTCGCATCACGTTGCGCCAGCGCCGTCAGGTGATAACCATTGATCACGGGATCGGCAGGCGCCTGTCCGAGCGCAGCGCGCGTGGTGAGCACAATGCTTTCCAGCGCGGCCAAGCGCGCCAGCGGGTCGGTCGTTTCGGTCCGGCCGGCCAGCTCGGCATAACGAGTCAGTGCATTCAGGTAAGCACGTTCGGTCTCACGCACGGCCGCGAAGGCTTGCTCGCTGTTTGTTGTTGGCTGCCCGCTGGTGAGTGTGGTACCGGACTGCTCGGTGGTATTGGCCGCGCCCATGTTGGAGGCAGTGCGATTCGTGAGCAGCGGCGCTGTGTAGTGACCGAGCACAAAAATAGCAATCGCGGCGGCCAACTGCAGCAAGGGCATGAAGCGCTGACGGTTCCACTGGCGCCCGGGTGTGCGCAGCAGTCCTTCGGCAATGAGCCGTTTCTCGATGGCCTGCCATTGTGTGACCGGCGGGTCAATGCCGGGCAATGCGGCCAGCGCAGCGGCATCGGCCTTCATGCCTTCCAGCTCAGCGCGGCAATCGTCGCAGTTCTCGAGATGTTCGGCTTCGTGCGAATCGGCCGTCTCTTCGACCAAACGCGCCAGCGTTTCAATGCTCAGGTGAGACATACTTCTTCTCCGTTCGGTGCTTGCCGCTTAGTTCGCAGCAAGTTGCGCATGTGTGCACGCGCTTTGAACAATTGGCTCTTCGAGGTGCCGGGCGTCACGCCCAGCAGCTCGGCAATTTCTTCGTGTGTGTAACCTTCCACATCGTGCAACACGATGACCTGACGCATGCGGTCCGGCAGCTTCTCCAACGCGCGCTCGAGTCGAATGCGCAGCACAGTGTGCTCGCCGGCGCTGGAAACGGCCAACGTAGGCGGCAGCGGCGTTTCATTGCGGGCGCGCCGCTCGCGCCAGCGTCGGCCATGCAGCGCGCTGTTGACGGCAATGCGATGCAGCCAGGTGGTGAAACGGCTCTCGCCGCGGAAACTGGGCAGGGCGCGGAATACGCGGACCCAGGCTTCCTGTGCCCAGTCCTCGGCCAGCGCATCATCGCCGGCCAGGCGTCGCACCACAGAAAACACCCGGTCCGCGTGCCGGCGATAGAGTTCGCGGGTCGCGATTCCATCGCCTTCCTGCGCCTGCCGGATCAGCTCGAGATCGTTCATTAGCTCCGCGTGGTACCGAGTTGCCAGTGCTTGTGATGCCGGCCTGGCGGGCCAGGGTTGCCCGCGCACGGGTTTTGCCCCACCACTGTGCCAGTTCTTACGGCCACCGAACGAGGTGTCATGAAAACGAGGTGGGCTATTGTACTACTGGCTGGTAGCATTTTCCGGCCGGATACGGTGCGCGCTCAGAGTGTCGGTCATGACCTGGAAAATGGCTTCAAAGACTTTATCTACATATGGACCGCACCCACGCGGCTGCGCCCCGGTGCGCTGCCCGAGTTGGGCGCCGTCCTGGCTGCCAGCGCAGCGCTCCTCCCCCTGGACGAACCTTTATACAACTGGCTCTCGAAGCACCCACGTTCCCTGCCGGGAACGGTTCTGGGCGTGTTCGGCGAAGACTTGCCGCTGGCCCGGATCGGACGGACTTACGTGCTGGTCCCGGTATCCCTTCTCCTTTACACCGCCGGATGGGTTTCCGACAAGCCGTCGCTACGGCAGGCTGGAATGGGCTGCATTTCATCGAACCTGTCCACCACGCTGACTCGCAACGTGCTCAATCGGGTTCTGGGCCGCCTTCGACCGGTCACGAAAAAAGGTGCCTTTGAATTTCGGCCGTTCCTTTTCCGGGGCAGTACGTGGGACACACGTTCGTTTCCCGGTGGACATGGCGGACACATCATGAGCTGCGCCTCATTTTGGTCGAATCGTTTCGATCTCGGGCTGGGCGAACCCCTGCTTTACGCGGCCGCGCTCGGTGTTGGCTGGGCGCGTGTGATGGATGGTGCGCACTGGCCCTCCGACACGTTCTTCGGCCAGGTCTATGGCTGGGCCGTGGGCAAGGCAGTCGCGGACCGATACCTGCAGCGCGCAGAAAGGAATGAGGCACGCACCGGCGCGGGCGTGGGCTTCACGATCCGCATTCCGCTCTGATGTCGAGGGCATCGAGATGTGGCACAGGTTGGAAGCCGATGGATGCATCTGGGAAGTGCGCGTGGTGGCCAACGAAGCGCAGGACGCGGGCACGGAGATCCTCGAGTTCCGGCCCGCCCAGGAAGCAACGCGTCCGCCCCGCCGACTGGCCGTAGACCGCGGTGCGCTCGACAACATGAATGATGCGGCATTGCAGGCTGCGTATCGTCAGGCGCGTCCCATAGGCGGCGATTTCTATGGTCGTCCGGGCAAGCGGATGCCGGACGCAAACTGACAGTCCCCTCGCCCTACGTGCCTGCCAGGACGTAGTTTTTTTCGCATGCATCACGCAGCGTTGGCTCACCCGCAAGTGGCCACTTCTTCCGCTGGCGCGTCTCACCTGGAATGCGGCTGGTGTGGCAAGACCTATCGCAGTCAAGATCTGCACCGCCTTTCCCCTTGCTGCGAGCGGCCCCTGTTGGCGCGTTACAATTTGGCCGCGCTGCGCAACACGTTCCGGCCGTCCGTGCTGGCAGCGCGCGTACCCACACTGTGGCGTTATGCAGAAGTGTTGCCGGTGTGTGATGCGGCTCATGTTCTGACGCTGGGTGAAGGATTCACGCCGCTGCTGGCCGCGCCGCGTCTGGCTGAAACGCTGGGCGTGCGCACGCTCTGGATCAAAGATGAAGGCCAGAATCCAACGGGCAGCTTCAAAGCGCGTGGATTGGTCATGGCCGTTGCGCGCGCGCGCGAGCTAGGCGTGCGTGAACTGGCCATTCCATCGGCAGGCAACGCAGGCGCGGCCGCGGCCGCGTATGCGGCGGCTGCGGGTATGCCTGTGCACATCGTGCTGCCGCGTGACACACCGATTCCCATCATCGAAGAGACGCGGGCCCTGGGTGCCGACCTCGAGTTGATCGACGGTCTCATCACGGATGCCGGCGCGCGCGTTGCCGCAGGCGTGCGTGCGCATGGCTGGTTCGATCTGTCGACGCTCAAGGAGCCCTATCGGCTGGAGGGCAAGAAGACCATGGGCTACGAGTTGTTCGAGCAGCTGGGCGGCAGATTGCCCGATGTGATCGTGTACCCGACCGGCGGCGGCACGGGGCTGATCGGCATGTGGAAAGCCTTTGCTGAGATGGAACAGCTCGGTTGGATCGGCAGCGAGCGGCCCCGCATGATCGTGGTGCAGGCTTCTGGATGCGCGCCCATGGTGCGTGCCTGGGAAGCGGGCACGCGCACGGCCGAGCCCTGGGAGAATGCGCACACGTATGCATCAGGCCTGCGCGTGCCACGCGCGGTAGGCGATTTCCTCATCCTCGATGCCGTGCGTGAATCGCGCGGCGCCGCTGTAGCCGTTCCGGACCAGGACATGGCCGAGCATGTGCGCATCATGGGGCGACTCACCGGAATTTTTGCCGCGCCCGAAGGCGGAGCCACGGCCGCGGCGTTGCCCATTCTAGTCGAGCGGCGAGTCGTTCATGCCGATGATGAAGTCGTGCTCTTCAATACGGGCAGCGGCCTCAAATACGTGAGTGCAAGCTGATGCCAGCCAAAGCGCCCGCGTTTGTTTCTGACCGGCCAGCGCTCGGCCCCGAGCCCACGCTTCCACCTGTGCAAGTATGCGCCACGTAATTCAGCGATTGGGCGTCAGGCTCACGCGCGGCTGGTCCATCATTCTGCTCGTGATTGTGATATTGACTGGCGCAGCGCTGTGGGTGGGACCGCTACGGCCGCTGCCGGCCGACCTGCGGCTCGTAGCGTTGGGCGCCGATGGGCGATTCCACGAGACGGTAGAGATTCCGGCCAACTTGGCTGACACCACGCAGGATGAACCAGGCGTGAGCGCGCGGCTGCCCGTCGTTCTTGCGGTTTACAACAACGGCGCGCGCGACGCGGTCCCAATTCGATTGTCGCTCAGCGTGCCGCGCCGGTTCCGCTTGGCCAGCTCGGCCGGGAAACCATATCCGACACGGTCAACGGCCGGCAATCCACTGGTCCAGTACGTTTTCGACATTGAGCCTGGTCGAGTCAGACCCAAACACTTGCCGCGTGTGCTCTCTTCACTCGACACGCTCTGGTTAGAAGCCGTCCTGCCCAGCTACTACTGCACATTGCTCGACTCCATTCCGGAGTTCGTGCCTACGCCGCCGCAGGACCCGAACGTGTTGGCCCAGCTTCGTATCTTCTATTCGTTCGAGGCACGTACTCGTTCTCGTCAAGCGGGCGTACTGACCATGCAGATCGAGCCAATATTGCTGAGGCACACACCCGCGCCCACGCCACCGGTATTTCCCACGCGCATGCGTGAGCCCGAATTTCCGTTGCCTGCACTGGGAGTCTTGCGTCAGGTTGGCTCACGGGCCACGCAGTGTGGCGATCTGGGCGCCAATATCACGCTCAACAGCGTGCTTTGGGAAACGCCGGAAGGCGGCCGCTTCTTCGTCGTGCACCAGGGTAACAAGCCGCGCAAATACCTGTTTGACCTGAATCGCGACAGCATCATCGAGTTCGAGATGTGGGATCCTGACCGTGATGGGAAATTTGAGGCGGCGCGGCAGGCGCGCATGGTCATACCGGAATTCCTGATGCCACCCCGGGTGGTGCTGGCCACGCTCGATACTGCAATGTTGACCGACTCCATGGGTGTGGGCACGGCGCACGCGGACACGGTAGCGCGTGCACTGCCCGTTCCGGAACTGGACTATGCCTTCCCGCCGGCTGTGTTCCGAGACACAGGCGCCGGACCCTTCCGCTTTTGGCGTGCGTTGCAGAACGACCGGGCCCAGGTGGCGCAACCGGAAAGTACGCCAGCGGCGCCCGGCCGGCCCGCACCAGAGCGGCGCGCGCCCGGCACGCCACCGGCCAGTGACACCGCGCCTCGACTACTGGGTCGTCCTCTTCCCGGTGCACCGCCCGCCCGCCGCGATACCATTCGTCGTGACACTTTGCGCAGCTTCGAGTAGCGGCCGCGCATTCTGTCTGTTACTGTGCCAAGGCCGGGGGTGCGGAATGGTTATTGCCCGACTACGTTGACACCATACGCATCGTGCACATCGGATCACCCTGTAGAAGCAGAGGCATGAAAAAGAGCGAATTGGACCACCTGGAGAAGCGGTTGTTGAAGGAACGCGAACGCGTGTTGAAGGCGCTACGCCATCTGGACAGCAGCATGTCTCCGCCGGATGCGGACGGCGATCTCACAACGTATCCGCTGCACCTTGCCGATGAAGGCACAGACACCATGGAGCAGGAGCAGAGTTTCCTGCTGCTCAGCAAAGAAGGTCGCTTGCTGATCGACATCGATGTTGCACTGCGCACGCTCTACAAGGAGCCGGCGCGCTTCGGCAAGTGTGTCAACTGCGGCAACGAGATAGCCTTCGAACGACTCGATTTGGTGCCCTGGGCCCGGTTCTGTTTGGAATGCCAGCGCTTGCAGGAAGAGCGCATCGAGCCGGCAACCTCCGGAGAGGCGGCCTGACGTGACGCGTAACGCGTAACGGCCGCCAACGGTCACGCGCTGGCTGGATCTCTGCCTCAACGCGCAATGCTGCGCTTGGGAACAACGACTACCCAGCGGGCAACTGCTCTCCGAGGTTACGCGTCCCGCGTCCCGCGTCCCGCGTCACACGCTGCGGAACTCCGTTTCCACCACCTGCATGCCGCTGCGCTCTACGATTTGATAGTCGCCAAACAATGACGGTGCCTCGGCCTTGAGCGCGTCCAACACTTTGACCGCCAGAATCCGGATTTCCGTTTCCGCGGTTTCCGAGCCGCGCAACTCGATGAAGTGACGCCAGGCGCGCGCGTTACCGGTTACCACGATTTTGGTTTCTGTAGCGTTGGGCAGGACACTGCGCGCAGTTTGGCGGGCGCGTTTGCGGCGCAACGTGGCGGACGGCTCGTCCTTGACCTGAGCTTCGATGCGCTGCAATAGCTGACGGTAGTCATCGAGCGCGCGTGCGCAGCTTTGGCGGAACAACTCGAAGGTCTCGCCTTCCGGTGGAATCTCGGGTGGCAACACGAAAGCCACTTCCGATTCATCAACATAGCGTTGGCTGAGCTGGGAATAAGACAGGTGTCGATGGCGAACCAGCTCGTGGGTGAGTGCGCGACTGACGCCTTCGAACAGGAATGTCCACACGGCGTGTTCGAGCACACTGCCGTGACGCGTTTTCAGGATGTTGGCCAGGTATTCGCGATTGGTCGTGCGACCGGCAATCAGTTTGTGGCCGCCTTCGATTCCGGCATCAGCGCCAAAGCTGAGATAGCAGAGGCGACCGGCGAATTCAGTAACGGTTTGAGCGGGCACCTCGGTGTCGCTCTTCCACTGCACGTGGGCAGCGCCAAGGTAATCCTGCCGGGCCAGCAGCGTGATCTTCGGCGCGCGAAATATGTGCATCCTTGCCGCTCCACGGGTGGGGGGTGATGGGGGGCGCAAGCTACGGCGTTTCCAGAGGAGGCGGCAAGGAGCGGGCGGTCGGCTTGCGAGAGTGGAACGGGGCGGTCAAGATGACGTATGAACCCTATCGATGTGCGTGTCCAGCGCACGCCCAATCCAAACGCCATGAAGTTCTCACTCGGTCGACCTGTGGTGGCCGGATCGGCATCGCGCACGGTGAGCAGTGCAGAAGCCGCGCGTGGTGATCCCATTGCCGAACCCCTCTTCACGATTGCTGGTATTCAGAGCATCTTCATGGTGGCAGACTTCGTGACCGTCATCAAAACGCCCGATGCGGCGTGGGACGAGTTGGTGCCACGAATCGTTTCCTCACTCCAGGAAGCACTCCACTGAAGCCATTGTTTGCCTGCGCCCTGGCGTTCGCTTTTGCCTGGCCGCAGTTGCTGCCGGCGCAGGTTCAAGAGACCGAGTCGCGAGACACCATTGTATATGGCGTTCGAGCTCCCGGCTGGGCAGGGCACGTGACAGCGCTCAGCGCGAATGCCATGCTGGGCGCACTAACGGCAGGTCTGCTGCAAGAGCTGCGTGGCGGTTCTTTCAAAGATGGTTTCACGCGCGGCGCGCTGGGCGGCGTGTTTGCCTATGCGGGCAGGCGTATGGCCAGCCAGCGCTTTGACGGCGCCGGCCTGATAGGTCGGGAAGTGGCGGCGGTCGGATCTTCGGTCATTCGCAATGCCAGCGAAGCCAGGCCCATGTTCGAGCAGCTTACATTCCCCATCGGTCCGCTGCGCCTGCAGGTGATGCCGCGCGCCAGGAAATTCGACGCCAGCCTGGATGTCGTGGCCTCGGCCTGGATCGCCTGGGGCATTGCCGAGCGCGAGTTGGACCTGAAGATCGCGGAATCGCTGTCGACCGGAACCGCGGTATTCCGCACACGAAACAAGCTGATCGTGGATAGCAGCAACCGCCTGCACGCGGGCGGCGTCACTTCCGCCAGCATCATTCTTCTCAGCGACGTACCTGCCTGGGGCAGTGTCTTTCTGGAGCGCGTGGCCGCGCACGAGCGGATTCACGTGCTGCAGGAAGACCAGATCCTGCATACTTGGCTGGAGCCGGGCGAAGCGTGGCTGCTGAACCGACTGCCCTATGGCAAAAGCGTCACGCGTCGGTTGGACTTCAACTGGAGCGCGGAGTTCCTGGGTATTCTGACCCATCTCTTCGATCGTCACTCCGACCGGCCCTGGGAGCTGGAGGCCATATACTTCTCCCGCTAAGGCAGCAACTCCGATTTGCGTTGCTGACATGCGCCACGGTCCTCTTCAGTGGCTGCCTCGACTTCATCGAACCCGACTTGCCCGAGGCGGGCGCGCCGGCCGTGTTGCAAATGAATCTCAACCTGGACGAGACCGGACAGTTGCACACGAACGCGATCCTGGTGCCTTCGCTCACCGTGGACGGGCTGAACCGCAACGTGCCCGACGACACGCTCCGGGTTTCCGGCTTGGAGTTCGTGCCTAGCAACGTGCGCCGGAACGGGACGCGCCTCTATTCGGTCAACACCAGGGTGAACGATCCAGTCGCATTCGTGCGGCCCCTGCGCATTCAGCCACCTCAAGTCACAGGCGTGAGCGCACCGCCACCGGTAGTCGCCTGGTTCGCGCTCGAGCGCGCTGACCCGGACACCGTGGTAGCGCGGGTAGGTGAAGAACTCATGTTGCATCTGGTCGTGGAGCCGGGCGGCGCGCAGCCGGAGCCAGACCAGCGTCTGTGGATCCTAGAACTGGTGCGCGACTCCGCCTCCTTCAGAATCAGCGCGGCCGGAGCACCACCTACCACTCTGCGCATTCCAGCGCACTGGGTCCCGGCCGGGCGCAGCGAGCGCATGAGCGCCTACCTGACGTATTATCTCACCGGCACGTATCGGCCGGCGCCGGGAGACTATCTTCATTCGCTAGCGGTGAATCTGCGCATTCGATGGCACATCCGATTGCAACCCACCAGCTTGCCCTAGAGCCGCGCGACCTCTACCGCGGCCGGCGCGAGCGCGTGCTGTCCGCGCTGGGCGAACATTCTGCGCTGGTGCTCGCCGCCTACCCTGAGCGGCAACTCGGACGGGACACCGAGATCCGGTACATCGTGAATCCCGAATTGTATTACCTGACTGGATACCGGGAGCCGGAGGCGGTGGTTGTGCTGCGTCCGGGCGCGGAACCGCCTTACACAATGTTCGTACGGCCACGCGATCCGGAGCGCGAACGCTGGGCGGGCGCACGAGGGGGCGCGGAGGCGGCGCGCGCAGTCTTTGGTGCGGACGAAGCGCACCCAATACAGGAGCTGGCCGAACGATTGCCCGCGTTGCTTGCTGATACCGATGTCATTTACGCGCGTCTGGACAGCGCGCACCCCCAGCTGGTCGAATTATTGTCGCACGCGCTGGCCCGTGGGCGCAGCACGCGTGCGCGCAGCGGCAAAGGTCCGCACACGTTGACGGACCCCGGTGTTCTGCTGGACGAGCTGCGCGTGATCAAAGATGAATACGAGATCGCACAGGTGCGCCGTGCGGCCGAGCTCTCGGTGGCCGGCTTTTTCGATGCTCTGCCCTGGATTGAAGCGGGCCATGGCGAATGGGAAATCGAGGCGGCGCTCGATGCCGGATTCCGCAAGCGCGGTGCGGATGGCTGCGCTTTTCCCACGATCGTGGCTGCGGGCGCTAACGCCACCGTGTTGCACTACGTGCGCAATGACTGCGCGCTGCAGGCTGGCCAGCTGGTACTGATCGATGCCGGAGCGCGCTATCAGATGTATTGCGGCGACATTTCGCGTACCTTTCCTGTGAGCGGCCACTTCTCGGCCCGGCAGCGTGTAGTTTACGATGCTGTGTTGCACGCGCACGATGCTGCCATTGCCGCGGCCCGGCCTGGTGCCACCGTGGACGACCTGCACCGCGGGGCGCTGGAACCGCTGTTGAATGTGCTGTTCGAACTGGATATGATCGATGGCAAGAATCTGGATCAGGCACGAGATGATGAAGCGAGTTATCGGCAATTCATTCCGCACAAGACCTCACACTGGCTGGGATTGGATGTGCATGATGTGGGTGCGTATGCGCTGCGCACGGGCGGTCGCCCGCTTCAGCCCGGCATGGTACTCACGGTCGAGCCCGGGCTTTACATCCCGCAACATTGTGAGCGAGCGCCCACCGAGTTGCGTGGCTGCGGGGTACGCATCGAGGACGATATCTTGATTACGGATAGCAGCTGCGAGGTACTTACTGCGGCCCTGCCCGTGCGCGCGCACGATATTGAGGCCCTGATGCAGAAGCGGCGTGCATGAGCATGGATCTGCGCTCCCGACCCTGGCTGGCGCCCGTACACCGCTGGGCCTGGCTGGTAACGTTGGTCACGATCGCGTTGCTGGAGCTGGTGTCCAATTCACGGCTGTATCTTTCCGATCCGGGCGTCATTCTCATTCTTGCCATAGGCTTGGCCGCGTTCCGTGAAGGCATTCTGTCTGGATTGCTCAATGCCGCGCTGGCCATTGGCTATATCCTGCATTTTGCGCTTGCGCACCGCGGCTCGAGCTTCAGTGCCGCAGATTTGCGTAATGACGTTGTGATCGCCGTGCTGTTGCTCATGGCTGCGCTGCTAGCCGGTGGTTTGCGCAACCGGCTGAAGCGGGTGATCGAACAGGAGCGCGAACTGCGTGACGTGGCGGACCGCGAACGCGAGCGTTCCGCGCGCATCCTGGATACCATGACGGACGGCTTCATCACCATCACGCGTGATTGGCGCATCACGTTTGCCAATCGCCGGGCCGAGCAGATCCTGAATGTGACGCGCGAGCGCATGGTGGGTGCCAACGCTCTCGCCCTGTTTCACCCGGCGCGCGGCAGCTCGATTCACAAAACGCTGGCCCATGCGTTTGAGACCGGCGTCCCAGTAGAGGTGGAGGATTACTTTGCTCTGACCGATCGTTGGTTCGAGATCCGGGTTTATCCGGCCGGCAACGACTACACCGTCTATTTCCGTGACATCACGGCCCGTCGCCGAGCGCAGGCGTCGATTCGCTTTCAAACGCGTCTGCTGGACGCCATTGCTCAGGCAGTGCTGGCTGCGGATCCGGACGGCACCATCATCTACTGGAATCGGGCGGCCGAGCGGGTTTTCGGTTGGACGGCCGAAGAGGTGGTGGGCCGGGCGCGCATACGCATGACCCACGCCGGCCAAAGCGAGGCAGAAGAGTCCAAGCTGCTGGCTCGGCTGCGCACGGGTAAGCCGTGGTTAGGTGAAGGCCTCATGCTGTCCAAGAACGGCACCACGTTCTCGGCCGCCCTGGCCGATGCACCCATCACGGCGGAAGACGGATCGCCCATGGGTGTCGTGCGCATTGTGACTGACCTGACCACACGCAAAACCATTGAGGAAGAGCATCGATTCCTGGCCGTTGCCAGTGCGGCTCTGGCCGCCACGCTTGACGTGGAATCAACCATTCGCACGGTCGCACGGCTGGCCGTACCCACACTCGCAGACGGTTGTGTGGTTGACCTGGTCGATGAAGACGGTGCAATTCGCAGGCTGGAAGCCGCCCACGTTGATGCGCGGAAAGAGAACCTGATCCGGGAGATCATGCGCCGCTATCCCAATGCCCCGGCGGCCAATCCGGGCGTGCTCGAGGTCATTCGCACCGGCCAATCGAAGCTCGTGCCGCATGTGTCCGACCAGTTTCGCAGCGCGTTGGCCCTCGATTCGCGACACCTCGCCTTGCTCGATGAGATCGGCTTGCGTTCCGCTCTCTTTGTGCCCCTGGTTGCCCACGGCCGGATTCTGGGCGCGCTTTCCATGGTATCCACCGAAGCGGATCGCGTCTTCACGTCTAACGATCTGCGCACTGCCGAGGAACTGGCAAACCGCGCGGCCGTAGCCATAGAAAACGCTCGCCTCTATGAAGCCGCTGTGGTGGCCAGTCGTGCCAAGTCCGACTTCCTGGCCGTGATGTCCCATGAGCTGCGGACACCACTGACCACCGTCATGGGCTACACCGATTTGTTGCTGGCTGGTGTGCCGCGCCCGCTCGATGACAAGGCGCTCGTATACATTGAACGCATCCGCACGGCTGCCTGGCATCTGCTCGGCATCATCGAACAAATCCTGATCTTTGCCCGGCTGGAAGGCGGGCGCGAGCAATTGCATCCGCAGCGCGTGGAAGTGGCCGCCTTGATGCGCGATGCCGGCGGACTGATCGAACCGGTGGCAGCAGAGAAGGGGCTGGGGTTCCGGGTCATTGCGCCGCCCGACGTGGTTGTGGAAACGGATCCCACCAAGCTGCGCCAGGTACTGCTGAACCTGCTGTCCAACGCGGTCAAATTCACCGAGCACGGTGAGGTCACACTGGAGGCCGTTGCCGATCAGCGGCAGGTCACGTTCCTGGTGCGCGATACGGGTATCGGTATAGCCAATGAGCACCTGCACAGGGTGTTCGACGCCTTCTGGCAAGTGGATCAGTCTTCAACGCGCCAGGTGGGTGGCATGGGACTGGGCTTGAGCGTGGCTCGCCGGCTCACTCGCCTGCTGGGCGGTGAAGTGTCGGTGGACAGCGTGGCCAACACAGGCACCACCTTTCGCGTAGAATTGCCGCTGCGCTGGGGCCAATCCCTGGGGATTGGCACCGTGCCCATCCTGGCATCATCAGGCGCTGTTTCACGAAACTGACTTGCGCCGATAGCCGTTCGGTTTTACCATCCCAATGACATATGATTGTACGGCGGAAGGATTTGCGCGGCCGCTTGCTACCGCCGGGTGGGCTAAGCCCACCAATCAAAAGTCTAAAGTGCCGGGATGATCGCGTCTGCTGACTGCGCCCCGCACCATGACCCGGCTGCGGGGTTTTTGCGTTTATGTTCCTGAACATATTGAAAGAACGAGTTCTGGTTTTTGACGGCGCCATGGGCACGAGCATCCAGGCGCTAGGACTCACTGCGTCCGACTTTGGCGGTCCTTCCCTGGAAGGCTGCAATGACTACCTGGTCATTACACGGCCGGACGCCATCGAATCGATCCACGCGTCGTATCTGAGCGCGGGCGCGGATGTGCTGGAGACCAACACGTTCCGCAGCAACCCGCTCACGTTGCGTGAATATGCGCTGCAGGATCAGGTCATCGAGATCAACCGTGCAGCTGCGCAGCTGGCCCGGCGGGTAGCCGACAAATTCAGCTCCTCTGATCGGCCGCGCTTTGTGGCTGGCAGTATCGGCCCGAGCGGGATGCTGCCCAGCACGTCGGATCCTTCCCTGGGCAACATCACATATCGCGAACTGGTCTCGGTATTCTACCAGCAGGCGAAAGGCCTGGTGGAAGGCGGCGCAGACGTGCTCCTGGTGGAAACCAGTCAGGACATCCTGGAAGTAAAGGCGCAGGTAACGGGTATTCGCCGATACTTGCATGAGGCCGGGGTCAGCCGTCCAATCCAGGCGCAAGTTACGCTCGATACATCGGAGCGTATGCTGCTGGGCACCGACATTGCCGCAGCCATGGTGATCCTGGAATCGCTGCGCGTAGATGTGATTGGCCTCAACTGTTCGGTGGGTCCCGAACACATGCGCCAGCCCGTTCGCTTCCTGTGTGAGCATTCGCGCCTGCCCATCAGCGTGATTCCCAATGCCGGCATTCCGCACAACGAAGGCGGCAAGGCCGTCTACCCGCTGAGTCCCGAAGAATTGGCCAGTGCGCACGAGGAGTTTGTCAGCAAATTCGGCGTCAACATTGTGGGTGGCTGCTGCGGTACCACGCCCGAACATATTCGCCAGGTCGTGGAACGCGTGTGGGGCAGCAAGCCGCTGCCGCGCAAGCCGTCACCCGTGCCGCGCGTGGCCAGTGCCATTACCGCCTTCAATCTGGCGCAGGACCCGCCGCCCACGTTGATCGGCGAGCGCGTGAACTCACAGGGCTCACGCGCGGTCAAGCGCATGTTGCTGGCGGATGACTATGAGAGCATTCGCGAAATCGCACGCGATCAAGTTGAAGGTGGCGGTCATTTGCTGGATGTCTGTGTGGCCCTGACGGAACGACAGGATGAGTCCGAGCAGATGCGCAGGCTGGTCAAGCTGCTGGCGCAAGGCGTGGAAGCGCCGCTGGTCATTGACTCGACTGAGGCCGATGTCATTGGCGAGGCCCTGGCGCAGTATCCGGGTCGCGCGGTGGTAAACTCGATCAATCTGGAAAACGGTCGCGCCCGCATAGAAGCTGTGTTGCCGCACGTGGTCGAACACGGCGCGGCCGTGATTGCGCTCACCATCGATGAGCAGGGCATGGCCAAGACCGCGGAGCGCAAGCTGGAGATTGCGCGGCGCATCACGGACATTGTCACGCAGGAGTACGGGCTCGAGCCCGACGCACTCATCTTCGATGACCTGACTTTCACGCTGGCCACGGGTGACGCTGAGTTCCGGCGTTCAGCCATCGAAACCATCGACGGTATCCGCCGCATCAAGGCTGAACTGCCCGGTGTGCTCACCAGCCTGGGCGTGTCCAACGTTTCATTCGGTCTGGCCAAACATGCGCGCGCCGTGCTCAACTCGGTGTTCCTGCACCATTGTGTGGAAGCAGGTCTGGACCTGGCCATCGTGAACCCGGCGCACATCAAGCCGTATGCCGAGATCGATGAGGAAGATCGCGTCCTGGCCGATGACCTGATCTTCGACCGGCGCGAAGATGCACTGGCTCGCTTCATTGCCCGCTTCGAGAATCGCGCCGTGCAGGAGGAGTCTGCCGTCGATCCTACGGCGAGCATGGACCCGGATCAGGCCCTTCACTGGAAGATCCTGCATCGCAAGAAGGAAGGCATAGAAGAACTGGTCGATCTCGCCATTGCCAGCCACGGCGGCGGCGATGCGGGCGGCGTATACGTGCTGAACAACACGCTATTGCCAGCCATGAAGGAAGTGGGTGACAAGTTCGGCGCCGGTGAGTTGATTCTGCCCTTTGTTTTACAGTCTGCCGAGGTCATGAAGAAGGCCGTGGCCCGCCTCGAAACCTACCTGGACAAAGTCGAAGGTCAGACCAAAGGCAAGATCGTGCTGGCCACGGTTTTCGGTGACGTGCACGATATTGGCAAGAGCCTGGTCAACACGATTCTCTCGAACAACGGTTACACGGTGTTCGACCTGGGCAAGCAGGTGCCAGTCAACACCATTATCGAAAAAGCGCTGGAAGTGGAAGCCGATGCCATCGGCCTGTCCGCGCTTCTGGTATCCACATCAAAGCAGATGCCCCTTTGTGTGCAGGAGCTGCACGCGCGCGGACTGCGCTTCCCCGTGTTGTGTGGTGGTGCCGCCATCAACCCCTCGTTCATTCGCGCGGCTTCTTTTGTCGATGCGCAACAAAGTGAGCTTTACGGCCCGGGCGTGTTCTACTGCAAGGACGCGTTCGAAGGCCTGTCCACGGTGGAAGCCCTGGTCACGCCCGCCAGCCGCGAGCGGTTCGTTTCCGCGCGCCACCAGGAAGTGCTGGAAGGCGTGGCGCGCCGGGCCGCGCTGCAAGAGAAAGCGCGTGCAGCCCGGCCCGGAACAGCCACGGGTGGACCGCGACGCGACGTCGCTGTGCCCGAGCCGGCATTCTTCGGTGTCAAGACTCTGGAGCGTTTGCCACTGGCCGATCTCTTCCGCTTCATCGACCTCAATACCCTTTACCGATTGCACTGGGGTGCCAAGAACGCGAAAGGTGAGGAGTGGGAACGTCTGGTCAAGGAAGAGTTCGAGCCCAGACTCGAACATTACAAGCAGGAAGCGCTGGCCGCAGGTTGGGCGCGGCCCCGCGCTGTATATGGGTTCTTCCCCGCGGCGGCTCAAGAAAACGACCTGCTCATCTTCGACCCGCAAGATGCCGACAAGGAGATCGAGCGTTTCGATTTCCCACGACAGGCCGACCGCGATCTGCTCTGTCTGTCCGACTACTTTGCGCCCACCAGCAACGGCAAGCGCGATGTAGTGGCGCTGCAAATCGTGACCATGGGCGATGAATTGCTGGCCCGTTCCGAAGCGCTCATGAAAAATGGCGACTATGGTGAAGGCTACTTCCTGCACGGCTTCGGCGTGCGACTCGCAGAAGCCGCAGCAGAATACGTGCATCGTTTGATTCGCAAAGAATTGACTCTGCCCATGAACCGCGGGTTGCGCTACTCCTGGGGCTACCCGGCGTGTCCCGATCACATGCAGCACGAGATAGTTTTCCGCTTGTTGCCAGCGCACTCGCTGGGAATGGATGTGACGGAGTTGGGCGCCCTGGTGCCCGAGCTGACGACCGCGGCACTCATTGTCCACCATCCGGAAGCCAAGTACTTCTCGACGCAGTAAGAAGGGCGACCGCGCGGGCGACGGCGACGGCGCGGGCGAGGAACGGATGGAAAATGGTCGGACATGAAGTATCAACGATGGCTCATCTAGCTATGGCGCTGTGCCATCGACTTGCGTTGGCAGCTGCGTCGGGCTGCAAGGTCTGTTGTTCTGAACATCGCGGAGGGTGCCGGTGAGTTCAGCCCTCTCGCAAAGGCCCGGATATATCGCATCGCTCGGCGTTCTGCGTGGGAGACGCTGGGTGCGCTGGACCTGCGTATCAGGAGTGGCTTCTTCACCATAGAAGATGTAAGTGTAGCAATGCAACTGATTGACGAGGTTACGGCCATGCTGACGACCATGGGCAAGCGCGCCGAGCAACGCGTTCCTCGCCGTCGCCCTAACGAGGACCGCGCATGAAGTTCGAAGACCTCCTCTCCGATGACCGCCCCCACGTCTTTGACGGCGCAATGGGCACCATGCTTTACCAGAAGGGCGTGTTCATCAACCGTTGCTATGATGAGTTGAACCTGACCGATCCGGACGTGGTGCGCGACATCCATCGCGCGTACGTCAAGGCCGGAGCCGAGTTGATCGAGACCAATTCGTTTGGCGCGAACGAAGTCCAGCTGGCCGAATACGATTTGCAAAAGCAGGCCACACACATCAACGTGCGCGCCGTGCAGATCGCCCGGGAAGCCGCAAGTGACGGCGTGCTGGTGGGCGGCGCCATGGGCCCGCTGGGCATCCGGATCGAGCCTTACGGTCCGACATCGACTACTGAGGCGCGCGGCATTTTCCGCCGCCAGGCCGAAGCCCTGCACGAGGGTGGTGTTGATTTCTTCGTGCTGGAGACGTTCAGCGACCTGATCGAGATCCAGCAGGCCATGCTCGCGATTCGGGACCTGAGCAAGCTACCCGTGGTCTGCCAGATGACCATTCAGCAGGATGGCGCCACGCTGTACGGCACACTGCCGGAGAGTTTCACACTGCGTTTGGCCGAATGGGGTGCCGATGTAATCGGCATCAATTGCTCCACGGGTCCGGCGGGCGTGCTCAGTGCTATCGAGAAAATGGCGCAGCTTACCACCAGGAAGTTGTCGGCGCAGCCCAATGCCGGCCTGCCACGCGAGTTGCACGGGCGCCAGATGTACATGGCTTCACCCGAATACATGGCCACCTTTTCCCAACACTTGATTCGCGCGGGCGTCAAGTTCGTGGGCGGCTGTTGTGGTACCACGCCCGAACACATCAAACGCATTGCGGACGCAGTGGCGGCCATGGCGCCCGGGCGCACGCGCATGGTAGCTGTTGCATCCGCGCAGGCTGCACCCAATGTAAAGGTCGTGCCGCTGGCCGAACGCTCGAACTGGGGGCGCAAGATTGCGACCGGTGCGATGGTCACTACGGTCGAAATCGTGCCGCCCAGGGGAATCAACCCGGCAAAGATGCTGGCGGGTGTGCGCATGCTGAAAGCGGCGGGCGTGGACGGCGTGAATGTGCCGGACGGGCCGCGTGCGCAGATGCGCATGGGTGTGCTGCCCACGGCTGTGCTGATCGAACAGAACGTGGGCATCGAAGCGATTGTGCATTACTGCTGCCGCGATCGCAATCTGTTGGGCATGTTGTCCGACTTGCTGGGCGCGCATGCTTTGGGTCTGCGCAACATGCTGCTGATCACGGGTGATCCTCCCAAAATGGGGCCATTCCCGGAATCCACTGCGGTCTTCGACATCGATGCCATCGGTCTGACCAACCTGGTGAATCGCCTCAACCGCGGCATGGATCCGGGCGGCAATCCGATTGGCGAACCGACTGCTTATACCATCGGTGTGGGCGTCAATCCCGGTTCCAATGACATGAACCACGAGCTGAAACGCTTCTACTGGAAGGTGGAAGCGGGAGCCGAGTACGCCATTACCCAGCCGGTATTCGATGCCGATCAGCTGCTGCGCTTCATTGAGGAAGTCAAGAAGCGTGACATCTGGATTCCCATCGTAGCCGGCATATGGCCACTGGTCTCGGCGCGGAACGCCGAGTTCCTGGCCAACGAAGTGCCAGGCGTAGTCGTGCCGAATGAAGTGATCGAGCGTATGCGCAGGGCCAATGAGAAGAGCAAAGAGCACGCACTGCAGGAAGGCATTGCCATTGCGCGCGAGATGTTCGCACGCGTGCAGCCCCACGTTCAGGGATTACAGGTCAGTGCGCCCTTCGGCCGCGTGCCTTTTGCGCTCCAGGTATTTGACGGCATTGATGGCATCAATGCCCACGTGCGCGACGAAGTTTGGGATCCTGCCGACGCCCATGGTTTCGCGCCGCCCGTACGCGTGTGATTCTCGGTGCCTCAATCCGCGCGCCTTTGCCACCACTCCGCTTGTTCTGCGTGGCGCGCCGCTGAGTCGTGCTCGCCCCGCGCGGCATACGCCTGCGCCGCGGCGTAGTGCGCCCATGAATATTGCAGAAGAATATTGGTGGTCGCCCGGTCTACCCAGGGCAGGGAAGGGTCGAGCACGCGACCGCGCTGCTGGAACACCCGCTCCATTAATAGCGTGGTGCTGTCCAGGTCGATATGCGCGCCTAACACCGCGCTCAGATCACTGCGCGGCATGGTGATTATCTCCGCCACTGCTGCGGCTCCATCTGCACGCAACTGAAATGTGAGACCGCGCCGCACGGTGTGCTCGAACAGACCGAGCTTCTGCGCAGCGGGCGCCGGTGCCGTGAAGTGGATGGGGCGTTCACCCAGCGTCGCCTGCACGATGGCGGCCACGAACGTATCGGCCGGCAGGATCTCCGTGCCCGCCGGCAGCGTGGTCTGAATCCCGCCGGCGCGGAAGGTGATGGGATCGCGCAGGACATAGTAGGTCCCGGCAATCTCGTCGATGGATGCATCGCTCAACGGCAAGATGGAATCCTTGGGCGGGCCGGGCGCAGCAAGGCGCAAGGGCAGCGGCATGTGCGCGCGCTGATAGGCGCGCTGGCATACGATTCGGTTTGGCGCTGCGGCCGGATCCTGCGCCCGGGCACAGGGCCGCGTGAGATCGCGCACCTGGCGTGCGTACCAGCTCGTGTTCAGGTAGCCGGTCACCATCACGGTGACGTCGCGGCGGATGCCTTCCACTTCCTGCAGATACCAAAGCGGAAACGTGTCATTGTCGCCGTTCGTAAATAGAACGCCATACGGCTGCACGCTCATGAGCACGTTGTACGCCCAGTCGCGTGCCGTGTAGTCACCAGCCCGGCTGGCCCACTGCCAGTTGAGGCCGAGGGGAAGCAGGGCCACAGCAAACACGGGTGCAGCTGCCCAGCGTGCGCGCTGCACACGGCCCTTGAGCCGCCCAGTCAGGCGCTGCCACAACTCGGTCACACCCAGGCCCGCCCAGAGTGCCCATACGCTGAAGCTGATCAAAAAGAAATAGTCGCGCTCGCGCACCTCGTGCATCTGGGGATCCGGAACCGTATTGCGCGCCATGGCAAACCCAAACTCGAAGTTCAGGTACAACACCAGCCCAATGGAGAGCGTGAGAAACAGTACGCCCAGGTACGTCGCACTGGCGCGCTCGCGTCGCCAGTGCGTGCGCGCGCCCAGCACACCTAACAGCAAGAAAACAAGAGTCAGCAGGGGCCGCAGGCCGCCTACCAGCTCACCGGATCCACCCACGCCGCGCGCCCATTGCCAGTTGAAGTACTGCGCGTAGTTGGCCAGCTGGGCCGCCAGCAGATGGCTGCCCCGTGGCCGCTGCTGCTGGGGATAGGTGGTTGGATCCAGCGTGATGGGCGGCTTGCCGTATTGCTCGCGTCGAAGTGACGCCGAAAGTGCAGGACACCCGCTGCGACCCCAGGTATAGATGCTCGTGGCTGCCTCACTCAACGAAGCACAACTGGGATCCGCCTCATTCAAGATAGGACGCTGCGCGGCCCGTACAGGCAGGAAAAAATTGGGCGTCAGTCCCACTGCTACGCAGACCAATGCCAGCGCCCACAACCGCTTGCGCAACAGTACGCTACCCTTTACCAGCAGCACATACGCGCATACGGCAGGCGCAGCCAGAACACCCATCAAATGGTTGGTCGACGTGAGCGCCAATAAAAACACGATGAGCAGGAGCCCGCGGTCCGGGCAGCCCTTGTCCCGCCAGCGCAACAACAGCCAGGAAACCATGGCTATTGTGAACAAGCTCAATGTGTAGACCTTCTCGTTCACGTTGCTCTGGTTCCAAACCGTGAACGCCGTTGCGCTGAGCAGGACCGCTACGCCCCCACTGATGCGCCGCACCCAGAGATCGTCCGACCAGGCCTGACTCACTCGATATACGAACAAGTACCAGAAAAAGTGCGCGCCCGCACTCAACATGGCGCTGAACAAATTGAGTCGAACGGCGGGAGATAGCCCGAGCGGTGACAACATCGCTTCCCACAAATGCGCCAACATCACAAAAAGCGGATTGCCCGGCTGGTGCGGGATGCCCAGAACGTGCGCTGCCGTCAGGTACTCGCCCGAATCCCAAAACGCAACCGTGGGCGCCAGTGTGGCAACGTACACGGCAAACACCACGAGCGCCGCCAGTAACGCATCTGCAAACGGCGGTTGGTCGAGCCTGCGCCGGCGCGCGTACTGCGGCACGGTCCGCGTGCCCAGTGCCGCCACGCGCTCCCGCGCAATGGACTGCACTACATCACGACACAGAAACAGACCCAGCCGCGTACGTCCCAACCAGCCCCCATACTCTGTTCGCCCGCCCAGATCCTGGATCAACTGCCGCAGATCACGGCCGTATTCCGCACGCAGGCGCGGCGGATAGGCCATCACGAACGCCGCCACGATCCGATCCGACCAACCACTCATGCCCACCTCGCCGACGTCAACAGCCGCTTGGAATGCGCCGCCGTAACCAACTCCTCCAGGCGTTGCGCTTCCTGCCGCGCGATCTTGCGACCCGATGCGGTCAACCGATAGTACCGGCGCCGCTCGCCCTCCTCATCTCCTTCCAACTCCTCCACCCAGCCATCGTCCAGCATGCGCTTGAGGGCACCGTACAACGTGCCCGGACCCAATCGCACGCGTCCGCCCGTGCGCTCCTCGATCTCCTGCATCACGCCGTAGCCGTGACGATCACCGTCCGCCAGCGCCAGCAAAATCTGGAATACTTGCGCCGATAGCGGCGCCGTCTCCCTGATCGAACTCGGTGCCATGGGGCCTCCTATATCGCTAGACGATATATCACGGGACGTTGGTAGTCAAGATCCGCTACCGCCACGCGCTAGAACCACGCAGACCAAGGTCGTACATTCAGGACATGAACAAGAATGGGAATGCGCTGCGCTTCGCGCGTGGTCACGGGCTGGGCAATGACTATCTGGTGATCGAGCGGGGGGACTTGCCCTGGCCCTTGCATGTTGAGCGTATCCGGCTGATCTGCGATCGGCATCGAGGCATTGGCTCGGATGGAGTGTTGATCGCCGAGATAGCGCCGCGTTTTGGGCTGTGCATTTACAACCCGGATGGCAGCGAAGCGGAGAAGAGCGGCAATGGTCTGCGGATTTTTGGTGCGTATTTGTATGGGCGAGGCCACGTGCAGCTGAATGAGTGGTTTGAGGTCACGCTGGTGAAGGACACGGTACGCATGTGCATTGAAGAACAGCTGGCATGGGGCGCACTGCAGATACGAGTCGAGTTGGGTCGTGCATCGTTTCGCGGTGAGGATGCAGGTTTTACGCTGGAACGGGGCGCAATCCGAGCGTACGACATCGAGTTGGCCGATGGCTCGCGAGCGCAGATCAATCCACTCTCATTGGCCAATCCACATTGCGTGGTGTTCGTTGAGCAGCTCGAGCGTGGCGACTTTTTGCGGCGCGCGCCGCAGCTGTGCGCGCATACCGCATTTCCGCAGGGCACCAATGTCCAGTTTGCGCGCGTGGCCGACCGTCAAAGCCTGCAGGCCTGGATTTGGGAGCGAGGGGTAGGCGAGACCCTGGCTTCCGGATCGAGTGCTGCGGCGGTGGCGGCAGCAGCGCTGCACAATGATCAGATAGACGCAGGGCTGATAGCCGTGCACATGCCGGGAGGCACTGCAGAGATCGAGATTTCCACGGACTACCAGGTAAAGTTGCGCGCGCCTGCACAAATCATTCTGGAAGGCAGTGTGCGGGCAGAAGTTGCGGCCGGATGGTAGCCGGTGG
>JBOHRF010000008.1:0-48398 GCA_050732575.1 Longimicrobiales bacterium | reverse complement strand
ATCCAGCGCCGCCGAAAACACGCTGCACCCTGAAAGTCTGAAGGTATGCCCAGCGTGCGGCCTTGAATACGATGGCCGAACACGTTTCTGTCCGGACGATGGTTCGGTGCTGCGGCCGAAGGCGCGTTCCGATGACCTGATCGGTGAGGTGATCGCGGACCGGTATCACATTGTTCGGCTGTTGGGAGAGGGTGGCATGGGCCGCGTGTATCTGGCCGATCACGTGCGCATGGGTCGGCCCTGTGCCATCAAGGTCATGCACCGCGCCATGAGCAGTGACGCCGGTGCGGTTAGCCGATTCGCGCGTGAGGCTGCGAACGCCAGCCGAATCAACGACGAAAATGTTGCGCACATCTATGATTTCGGAGAAACCAAAGAGCACGGCATCTATCTGGCCATGGAGTACGTCGAAGGGATCGTGCTCTCCAGCCTCATCCAACAGCAAGCGCCGTTCTCGGTGGAGCGAGCGGTTCACATAGCCACGCAAGTCGCCAAGGCACTGAAGGCCGCACATTTCCAGAACGTCGTCCATCGCGATCTCACGCCCAACAACATTGTGATTGCGCACGCGGCCGACGGCACAGAACTGGTCAAGGTCGTGGACTTCGGCATTGCCAAGGCGATACAAGACACGGGAGAGAACATAACACGCACGGGATTCGTGGTGGGCACACCAAAGTACATGAGTCCCGAGCAGCTGATTGCCGAACCTTTGGATGGCCGCAGCGATCTCTACTCGCTCGGCTGCATTCTGTTCGAGATGCTGACCCGTGCGCATCCCTACGGCGCGGGCACGGGTCCGGAGCAGATGGTTCGGCGCCTTACCGAGCCGCCCGCCCACGCTCGGGAATTCAACGCCCACATCCCGGCCGCACTGGAAGGTGTGATCACGCGCACGCTGGCGCGCGATCCCATGAATCGATATCAGAGCGCCGCAGAATTGCAAAACGCTCTGGCGGCCGCGTCCCGCGGTGAAGAGCCGAGCCGGCTGTTCGGGCGTTGGGCGCGCGGCCGGCGGGCGAAGCACGCTGGGAATGATCCCGGTGTCGCACCGGCGGGCGAGCCTACTACATCGTCACGCAAAGCCGTCTCAGGATCGAGTGCTCAGGTGCAACCTGCCCGCGTTGAGCCAACTGATCCCGGTAGGGTCGAAGCACCGGCAGCGCGGGCTATCTCGGGCCAGCAAGATCGGGCACGACGGCCTGCACTCACGCCCGAGGCGCATCCCGTCGAATCGCCAGGTGGTGACGCGCAAGAGACAAGGGGAGAAATTGCACCTCGCAAATCGAGACGCGGGCTGGTGCTCGGACTGAGTTTGCTGCTGGTCGGTGCGCTGGTCGCTGCAGCGATCGCGTCACGGGACAGCGCACCAGCACCGGAGCCGGAACCAGACATCGTTGATCTGCCTCCGGCGCCCGCACCAGCCCTCGCGCACATCCGTTTTGGCACACCGCTGCCGGATGGCTCCGTTGTGCGTGTGGATGGGCAGGTCCAGCGCCCGACCAATGGCAGCCTTTCACTGGCGGCCGGTGAGCACGTGGTCGAGATAACGGCAGCCGGGTTCGAAGTCGTGCGCGAAACCGTGCAACTCGACTCAGGCAAGGAGGTCATGCTGTCCCCGGTGTTCCAACGCGTTGCCGCGCCGCCACCCGTGGTCGATGGCAGGCTGGTATTTACCGTGCCGCTTCCACCGAACGCAGTCGTGCGCATCGGCGGCCGGGTGGTAACAACGCAGGACAACCGTGTTGCGCTGAGACCGGGCAGCCATGTCGTTGACATCAGCGCGCCGGGGCTGAAGCAGGTGCAACGCACCATCACGGTGGAGGCCGGCAAGGACTTGCCATGGGCGCCGATTTTCGAGCGAGAGGTGATCGTCATTGCGCCGCCTGCTGCGCCGCCGGAACCCGTTTCATTCAATGCCGCCATCAATTTGGGGGTCAGCCGATTTGCGCGCTCGATCGAGACGCGAGACTTCGATCGCCTCAGATCGATCACCACGCAGCAGACAGCGTCGGAGATTGAAACGGTGCTGAACGAGGCAGGCGCCGCCGCTGTGAAGGTGGACTACACGCAAATCGAGCCCGATAGTATCGGTCAGCGGGCAACCCTGCTGCTGAGCATTCGCCAGTTGGCCACACAGCGGCCGCTGCTGGCGTGGACCGAGTTTGAAGCAACGTTCATCAAGACCGGCAGCGGCTGGGCACTCGCATCAGTCCATCGTCGCCGCTAAGCGCTCAGGGACTTCTTCGCGAACAGGTGTAACGTGAGACCACAATGGAAGAGCCAACCCATCGGCCGCATCGTGCGCGCTGCGCTGTACCGCCTGTCCGCGTTGTGCGGCCTCGGCATTGCCCTGCTCGCTCCGCTCGGATCCGAACTCCATGCGCAAGTCATTCTCATCACCGAGCCGGTAGAATGGAAGGACGGCAAGCCGCTGGTCATAAGGACTGGTCAATCCATTCGCATCGCCGGCACGGTCAGTCATCCGGCTGGTGTGTTGCGAGTTCTGGTCAACGGCCAGGAGGCGTTCCTGCAGGCTGACCGCGATTATCCCGATCTCTTCCGTTTCGAGAAGGTCGTCGTTGCCGACAATTCGACCCGGGAAGTCGTCATTTCGATCGTACCTCGCACCAGCCAGCCCTATAGACGTACGTACGGCCTCGAGGGTACGGGACCCACCATTGAAGCGTCGCGTGTCGATTCGGTACGCAGCCCCGTGCAGCCCGGCCCGCAGCGCAATCCATGGAAAGGTTTTACGCTGCGTGCTATAGGCTACGCCGCATTGGGGGCCGGAGGTGCGGCGCTCACAATCATGAAAAAGGATGAAACGTCAGAGGTATGCACGCCGACTGGTGGCGGCGTTGATTGTGTGATGCGGACTGAACAAAAGACGCCGTATCGCACGGTCGGCCTGGGGCTGGCGGGCGCGGCGGTGGCGGGTCTGATCATTGATGCTGTCATCACGTCAGGCAAGGCCAGGAGCGCGGCCGCAGCGCCGCCCTCAGAGAACAACACTCATCAGTTCAGCTTCCAGCCTTTCACGTTGAGTAACGCACAGAACGGCCTTCGATTGGAGTTTTTCCGAATCAGCTATTTCCGTAGGTAAGCCGGGCCAGGAAACCTAACTAACACTTCGGCAAAATCCCGGTGTCGGGTTTTGAATCCTCTAGCGAAACAGGAGCGGCAGATGATTACGTCTTGCGCTTTCAAGATTCGTTTCAGGGCGATGTCCTTTCTTGCATTCGCTGCACTGCTCATGGTGAACTGCGACAAAAGCGTCACGGACGTGCCCGTCGAAGCTGTGGCCGTCGAGCTCAACCAGACACTGCTCAACCTGCGCGTCGGCGAGACCGCTCAACTGACGGGCGTCCCCAAAAGCGCGTCGGGTCAGGCGCTGACTGGACGACAGGTAACATGGAGCAGTGCCAACAGTGCGGTTGCCGCAGTCAGCCCCACGGGTCAGGTCACGGCCATGGGCGGCGGCAGCACGACCGTAACCGCCACTTCAGGCAGCGCCACGGGCACGGCTGCCGTGAATGTGACCGTACCGGTTGCATCCGTCGTGGTGACGCCTACGAACGTGTCTCTCCAGGTCGGACAAACCCAGTTGCTTTCTGCCAGCGCGCGCGACCTGGCCGGGAATACGCTCAGCGGAAGACCCTTCACCTGGAGCAGTTTGAATCCAAACGTCGCCACCGTCGATGCCAACGGCCTGGTGCGCGCCGCGGGCACCGGCAGCACCACCGTTTCGGCTACCACTGAAGGTCGGTCCGGTTCGGTCACTGTCACCGTAACACCGGCCGGGTTCACCGTGTCCGTAACCAACCAGCTCATCCGTCCGGTGAACCTGACCTCCAACGGCGTCTTGTTCGGGACCGTCCCAGCGCAATCGATCGCCTCGTTCAACCTGCAGCCCACGGCCAGCTTTAGCCTGCGCTGGGATCTCGTGCGGGTAACCACAACCGCTGGTACGCCCGTAGGCGAGGAAGTGAACGGTCTCTTCAATCCCATAACCAACCCATCCGGCACCATCACGTATGACATCGACAACGAAGTGGGTACCACGATCTACTTTGCGCCGCTCATAACCAACACGTCGAGTACGCGGCTGCTCATGGCAGTCAATTTCGGACTGACCGCGGAAGTGCGCTGCAATTGTGTTGTAACGCCTGGCTCGACACGCATCGACATCGGCTACTACAGACTCTTCAGCAACACGAACGTCCGCGGGTACCGCGATGGGAGCGGCTATACCGGTCAGTTCGTATTCTGGAATTTTGGCACGCAGTTCACGAGCGTCACACCTGGATCCGGCGCAATCGAACTGCCGAACAGCTTGAACCCTTCAACCATCGAGCCCGTCGTCCAGAATGTGATTCCGGTCGATCTGCCTGGAGCGCTCTTCCAGCGCGCGAAGCGCGGGCCTCAGGACTACCCCGTGCCAGCGGTGATCACCCGGAAGTGAAGTTCACAGGCTGACTCCGCAGGCAACTGACACCGGGCCTGCCCCGATGAAGCTCGACTTCATCCGGGCAGGTTCGGTGTTGCCGATCGGTGCCAACGACCATGACAGGACGCCGGCTAAGACGAGGGCTCGCCTATCCGCTGGTGCTTTTTCTGAGCAGCTATGTGGGGTACGCGCTCAGCTGGGGGCTGCCGCGCGCGCTTTCGCTGGTGTCATACGGCTGGCTGCGCTGGCGGTTGCGGTGAGGAATCGGATTCGTATGAGTCGAACGCGCCGCTGATCTACGGTCTGCTCATGAGCAGTAATCCGGTGCGCTTTGCGGCCGAGTTGCCGGTCCTGGCCGCGCCTGGTGCACGTTTCAACTACTCGACGGCCTCGACCCACCTTCTGGCCGGTGTCTTCGAGCGCAGTACGCGTCTGCCCAATCGTACGTCTGCCGAGCGAAATCTCTTGGCGCCGGCGGGCATCATGCTGCCGCAGTGGGATTCTGATCCACAGGGCGTACACTTTGGCGGGTCAGAAATGTTTCTCACCACGCGTGACATGCTGAAGTTCGGCATCCTGTATCTGAATCAGGGGCGCGTGGGCGACCGGCCGGTGGTTCCAGCCAGCTGGGTGGCTGCCTCGACAACAAAAAAAAGCGGAGGTCGCCATGCCCGTGTATCAACCGATGGTTCCCAATCTAATCGGCTATGGATACCTGTGGTGGATTCGCAGCGTGGGTCAGCATGTGATGGCCTGTGCTCTTGGCCTGGGCGGTCAGTTCATTCTGGTGGTGCCGGGCCTGGAGCTGGTGGCGGCCGGAACTTCGGCGCTCGACGCGCGCAATCCCCAACGAGCAACAATTCAACGCCATCTTTCAGCTGGTGGACCGCATCGTTCTGTCCCTCCGCTAAGCCCTTGTCGATTGGGCGCGTGAGCATTGGCGCGTCACGCGGATCCGGGGTGCTCGCTGAACGATTCACCGATTACCAGCGTATTGGGAGCCTGCTCCGTATCATCCGCATCGTTGAGCAGTCTACCGGCCACCGCGTGCTGCCCCAACGCTGAGATAATTGCCGGTCACAAAGCGCAGCTCGGTCTCATCCCGCCGATCCGATTCGCGCACCGGTTCATCCGGTTCATCCGGTTCATCCGGGGCATCCGGTTCACGGCTGCTGAGACTTTCGCAACAACGCGGCTGCCACCCGGCCGTACTCGTGGTCCGAGCCGATCGTATTCAGGGCTTTCAAGAACAGCTCGTTCTGCTGCGCGTTCAGCGTGTGATTCTTTAGTACCAGTATCAGCACCTGCGCCAGCTCATAGTCGCTTTCAATGGTGGCGGCCGACTGCAGCGCCAGCTCGAGGTTGCCATCTTTCAGCGTTTGATTGGATAGCAGGCTGGTCAGGACCCGGCGATGCTCGTAAGCCGAATTCATGCTTCGGGTGGCGTTCAGGAATGCCCGTTGTAGCGCGGCATCGTTGAGGGAGCCGGCCGCCAGCCCGGACAGGACCTGTGCTTTCTCGTAGTCCGAACGAATCGTGGCCGCCGCGTTCAGCAGCTCGGCCATTTCAGCAGAATCCAGCTCACCCTGTTTCATCAATCGCTCATAGACGCGGCGCTGCTCGTAGTCCGAGCCGATGCCGCTGGCTGCCTTCAAGTAGGCTTGCCGCATGGCTGGATCGAGCTTGTAGCGGTCGGCCAGGCTGAGTAGCAGGGTCGCCCGCTCGTAGTCGGATCCAATGTTTTGCGCTGAGGCCAACAAAGCCGTCACGTCTTGATTGCGCAGCTCACCTCGCGCCAGTGCCGTACCCAGCACACGGCGCTGCTCGTAGTCGGATTCAATGCTGGATGCTGCGGCAATGAATGCACTGCGCGTCTCGTCATTGATGGGCTGCTTGTTGGCCAGCGCGATCAGCACCCGTGCCAACTCGTAGTCCGACGAGATCTCGCGACCTGCCAGCTCGACCGAAGCCTTCACCTGTGCGGAAGAGAGGCTCGAACGATCCAGCAATCGACGCAGGTAAACGCTCTTCACATAGTCGGATTGAAGTAGACGGACTTCGTCGAGCACGGCTTGCGCGCCGCCCAATTGCATCAGCCCTTCCACGCGTTGCTCTGCGACAAAGCCGGTATTGCGCACCAGGTTGACCAACGCCCGGCCCAGCCACACCCGACCTGCAGCGTCGAATTCTGTGTCGCGTCCCTCCACGCGATAGCGATACTCGAGGCGACCGCCCGCTGGCCGCACGTCGATGCGCCGTTCCACATCACCGTCATCCTCTTCCAGGCGGAACAGGCCGCCGCTCGAGATGCTGGTGATGCTGCGCAGGTCGTCACTGAAGCGCACGTTGCCTTCAATGCGTGCTGATCCGCTGCAGCGGCCTCGCGACCAGCGAATGGTCTCGATGCCATCGTCGGCGTTGTGACTCGTGTTCCGGTTTCCTGAGCTGCCGCAGGACTCCTGCTGCGCGGGTGCCGCCATCAGCCCCAGGCGATCCCGCATGGCTGGCGACTGCAACCCCGTGATCGCGGGCATCTGAGCCAAAGGCGCGGCCGGCTCGACTGCGCCCTTCAGGCTCAGGATCGGTACTTCGGCCTGCGCTTCCGTTACCAGCGGTCTCAATGCGGCCAGGGGCAATACCAGCAGCAGCGTAATCAGGGCAGCCACTCCGCCAAACACCCGCGACAGCGCCTGTCGACTGCGCGCTTCGTCCAGCACGGCCTGCACACGCACTTTGAGTTGTGAGGGACGGGCCATGGCAATCGCGGCCATGGCCGTGGCTCGCGTCGTGCGCAGCGAACGCACCAGCTCCAGCAGCTCGTTTGCATAGTCCGACGCGCGCGTGCCCGCATTCAGCACCATGTCATCGCAGGCATGCTCTCGCTCCAGGTACAGTCGCCTCGCCGCCATCCAAACCAGCGGATTGAACCAGTAGAGCGCACGCGTGATCTCGGCCAGCAATTGCGTCAGCGCATCGCGCCTGCGCACGTGCGCCAGCTCGTGCAGGATCACTGCCTCCAGACGATTCTGCGACCAGCGGCCGGCAGCCACCGGCAACAGCAGCACGGGACGGAAGAGTCCCCACACCATCGGCATCACAGGCTGGTCGGCTATGTGCACATGCGGTACGCGCCGCAGACCGATGCGCGCAGATAGCGTTGCGACCATATCCACACACGGCCCGTCGAACACGCGGCGCGTGAGCCGTTGCAGACCGCGCACACGTGCCATGCTCGTGATCAGATGGCCCAGCAGCACCGCAACACCCGTCAACCAAACGGCCATCAGCAACAATGGCCATGCTTCCAGCAAGCGCGATTCTTTGGTTAATGCCCGGGCGGGCTCATTGCTCACGGTCGTCTGGGCGGATGCCGGCGCCTGTGAAACAGCGGGCTGCATTGCCTGGGCCCGTTCTTCCGCCTGGCCCATTTCACCGGTCATCCATGATGTTGCAGGCCGGCTCAGTAGAACGGGCGCGGGAAAGGACACTCGCCACGCGGGAATAACCAAGGTCAGAGGCGGTACCATCAGCGCCGCCGCAACTCCCAGAAACCAAACCAGATGGCGCGCGGACGCCGGTCCGCGCCGCAGCCATAACACGATCACTGCAGCACCAGCCAGTAAGACGGTGCTCTTGAGCAAGGCGCTCAACAAAAAGGCCCCGGCTCCTGCTGCTCCGGCCAGGACCGCCGCATCCAGCAACCAATCCAGCATCACTTGCCCCTCCTTCGCGCCTGCTCCACGAGCTTGGCCATTTCGTCGATCTCCGCTTCACTCATATCCACGGCAGACAAATCCAGGATTGCGGCGACTGCCTTGGTCGGTGAGCCATCGAAAAACGTTCGCATCATCCGATGCAGCGCGCTGCCTTGCACTTCCTCACGCGCGCGCGTGGGCACGTACACGTACCGTGGCCCCTGCTCCTCATGCTGAAGGTGGCCCTTCCGCTCCAGCTTGGCCAACATCGCGCGTACCGCCGAATAACCCGGTGGATCCGGCAAATCGTCCAGCACATCGGCCACACTGGCTGACCCGCGCGCGTATACCACATCCATGATCTGCCGCTCGCGTCGGCTCAGATGCGGATTCGGTGTCACTTCCATGGCTACCTCCCCTAATGCTACAAACGTAGCACTATGCTATGGACGTAGCATCCAGCCCGCAAGGGGTTCGCTTCCACCGGACATGCCACTCCTTTCTTTGCTTCTTTTTTCCGGCTTTATTGAGGTCCGTTCTTTATCTGGGGGGAAAACCGATATGAAGTCTGTTCGCCTGCTCGCGGTTTTGGTGGCGACCGCAACGTTCGCATCATGTGAGCGCACGCCAACCACCGACTCGGCATCTGCGCCCGACGCGGCAGCGGTAGAAAGCATTAGCGCGGCCGACCTGCTCCGTAGAACGGAGGATCTGGCTGCGGATTCCATGGAAGGGCGGTCGCCGGGAACGGTGGGTGAAGAGCGGGCGGTGGCGTATCTGACCCGGCAATTTCAGCAGTTTGGTCTGGAGCCTGGCAATCCGGACGGGAGCTGGAGCCAGTCCGTTCCACTCGTTGGTCTGTCGGCGCGGTCCACGGCCTCGTTCAACGTGGGCGGTCGCTCGATTCCACTTTCTTTCCCGAATGACTACGTGGCCGTATCGCGCCGGGTCACACCGGAAGTGAAGGTGGAGAATTCGGACCTGGTGTTCGTGGGATACGGTGTAGTAGCGCCCGAATACAACTGGGATGACTACAAAGGAGTGGATGTACGGGGCAAAACGATCGTGATGTTGATCAACGATCCTGCGGTGACGCTGCCCGCTGATACGGCGGTATTGGACACCGCGCTGTTTCGGGGCAAGGCCATGACGTACTACGGTCGTTGGACCTACAAATACGAAATTGCCACGGAGAAAGGCGCGGCAGCCGCCATCATTGTGCACGAGACCGGTCCGGCCGGCTACCCGTATGAAGTCGTCTCGGGCAGTTGGGGTCGCGAGAATTTTGATGTGAAGCCGGCGGACAACAATATGGGTCGAGTGGGTATCGAGTCATGGATCACGCTGGACCGAGCCAAGCAGCTTTTCTCGGCAGCCGGCCAGGATTTCGATGCCCTGAAGAAAGCGGCGCAGAGCCGCGACTTCCGGCCCGTGCCGCTCAATGCGAAAGCCAATCTCACGGTGCAGAACACGATTCGTGAGGTGCAATCGCGCAATGTCATCGCGAAGCTGACGGGCGCGCAAACGCCGGATGAGTATGTGATCTATACGGCGCACTGGGATCACCTGGGCCGGGATTCCACACTGGCCGGCGATCAGATCTTCAATGGCGCGCTCGACAACGCATCGGGCGCTGCCGCGCTGCTCGAGCTGGCCGAGGCCTTCAGCAAGGCCAATCCCAAGCCGGCGCGCTCCGTGTTGTTCCTGGCCGTGACCGCCGAAGAAAAAGGATTGTTGGGGGCAAAGTATTACGCGCAGAACCCGCTTTATGCCCTGAACAAGACGCTCGCCAACATCAACATGGATGGTGTGAACCAGTGGGGTCGCACCAGTGATGTGGTCGTGATTGGCCTGGGCAATTCCACGCTCGATGATGTGTTGACGTCCGCTGCACAGCAGCAACAGCGAACCATCGAGCCCGATCCGGAAACCGCCAAAGGTTATTTTTATCGGTCCGATCACTTCGAGTTCGCCAAGGAAGGTGTGCCCGCCCTCTATACGGATGCCGGCACCCGCTTCGTGGGCAAGCCGCCGGAATACGGCGCCCAGAAGCGCGACGAATACACCAACAACGACTACCACAAAGTCAGCGATCAGGTGAAGCCCGACTGGGACCTGAGCGGCGCCGCAGAAGACACCCGACTCCTGATGCTGGTTGGATGGCGCGTTGCTAACGGTCAGGCCTGGCCCGAGTGGAAGCCGGGTACCGAGTTCAAGGCCAAGCGCGAAGCAATGCTGGGTAGGTGACGCGCAGGTGGAACGGTCAGGTCACTGTTGAACGGGAGCGCAGCGCCGGACGGTCTCGCTTAGAGACCCGGCGTGGCGCGGTCCAGATCGGGGTCAAAAACCACGAGGATGAGGGGACGGCCAGGGTCTGGATTGGGGCGCTGCCGCCGATCATTCGCCACCCACACATTGAGCGGTTCGTGTTGCTCGACCATATTCGGCGCCAGCCGATCGGCCGGCACGGTGCGCGGCTCGTACCCACCCGACGAGTGCGCCTGTCCGCGCTTCCGCCGGGTCCGCGTGACTCTGGTGAGTCGTTGCGCCTGTTCTTTCATGCGTCCTCCTTTCGGACCGCCGTTCACTTCTTCGCGAATGACCGTTTCGGCTATCGTACCACAGCGACCTGGGGAGGGAACCACTGATGGCCGTAATGCCTGAAACGGTCACTCGCGAAGGAGTGAAAGGAGGTCCGAACTTAGAGCATCAACCCCGGCGCGGTGTCACCGAACTGTCAGAGAATTGTCAGAAATGTGTGGCGCCCGGCTCGTTTGCCTGCGCCCTGGAGTAAGGCGAGTCAGTGAAGGTGCGCATCCTACTCGTGCAGCAGCGGTAGTTTTACTGCGCCAACATCAAGAGCCTGTCCGACCAAGAGAGCCATGCTTTCGGTTCACCATGTTCGGGAGCGGGAGCGCATAACGGGAGCAGGCGCGGCCGAGCGCGCGTGCCGGCCTGCCGATGATCGGTGCGCACAGGACCGCTTCCGCCGCTCCCGCTCCTAACTCCCGCTCTACGCTCCCGCATCATGCTAGCCGGCCGTCCGACCACTCAGCAGCGCGCTGCCCGGGATGGCAACGGGACCGTTGCTGCGATAACCCGTCATCACCGGCCCGCTTTGACCCCCAACACAAACGCACCGATCTGTTTTCCGAGCTCCGGATGCAAGTCCAGATTCGGATTGGAATAGCTCGCCGTTTGCTGGCTCGCCTCGCGCACTTCCTTGAGCACGTGATTCATGCCGTCGAGCAGTGCGAGTTTGCCCTTGGGATAAGCCTGGGCCAGGCGTTCGGCATCGTTGACGCCAATCTGGACGTCAGTAGTGCCTTGTACGATGAGCACGGGCATATCGAGCTTCTTCAGTTGTTCCGCGGGATCGAGTGGCAGCCAGGACATCATGTATGGCTGCACGCTGGGACGAAACAGCATCATGAGTCCGGGCGGCACCTGCTCGATCGTTCGACCGGCGCGCAGCTCATTCAGCATGCGCAGTGCTTCCGTTTTACTCTCCGCCGGCCAGTTACTCTCGAGCTGTTGCGCCAACGCATCCGCAGCGGGTCGGCCGGCTCCCGCAATAGAGACAAACGCATCCGCCCGCTCCTTTTGCGCCGCCATGATGCCGAGCAGCGATCCTTCACTGTGGCCTATGACGCTGATGGTGGAGAAGCGGCCGTCGTTCCGCAGCTGGGCAATCCAGGCGGCCGCATCATCGCTGAATTGGGTAAAGCGCAACTCTGACTCCGTGCGCGCCGCACCCATGCTGGCCGCTATGCTGCGCTTGTCATAACGCAGTGTTGCTATGCCCTGCGCAGCCAGCGCTTCTGCCAGCAGCTTGAGGCTGTTGTTGGGGCCCGGCAGTGCAGGCGAGTTACCGTTACGATCGGTGGGGCCAGAGCCCGCAATGATCAGGGCCACCGCCACCTTGCCCGGCGCATTGCCGGGCATCAGCAACGTGCCATGAATGACGCCCGTTGCCGTTTCCAGTCGCACAGCTTCTTCCTGCTCAACAACCCGTTCAGCGCGCTCAGCGCTCACCACCATCATTGTTGTCGCCAAAACGAATGCAGCCAGATGAATGGTCATGTCCGTTGCTCCTTCCGCCACGCCCAGTACGAGTAAACAATCGAAACCGCAGCTACAACGGCCAACGCAGCCGCGCCCACGCCAATCGTCCAGAGCGCTGGCAACGCGGCCGCAATCAGCCACGCCACTCCTGCTCCCAACATGAGATAGCCCGCCACTCGATGCGTGCGCGCCCACACGCGGTCGCTGGACAGCGTCCAGGGCGTGCGCACACCAATCCACCAGTTGGGGCGTATACGCGGTAATACATTGCCCACCACAATGAGCAGCATCCCGACCAGCCCGTTCACAATGCGCGGCAACGGCAACGGCCAACCCAGAGCACGACCAACCATGAGGACATGAAAAAGCGCCAGCCCGGTGATCAGCGCATTCAACACCAGATCGTACGAGCTCTGGAAACGTGCATAGTTGGCTCGCCGCGGATCGATGCGCGGCAGCACCCGCAAGAGTACCCACAGGCCCAGCATTAACCCGGGAAGCACAAACGCGCCCTCCCAGCGACCGCCCCAGCCATCCGCTTCACCGCGCCAATTCCAGTGCACAGGCACGCGCTCCGGCAACCGACCAACGACCACCGCTGAAAAAACAAACGCCAACACAATCAAGACCCACGGATACGCTTTACGCATGGTCACTTGCCCTTGCCCCGCCGCGTGGAACGACCCCAATCCAGTAACTCGTTCACCACGTCCTCGAACACCGTGGTGTTCAGCTCGTATACAATCTGCTGACCGTTCCGCTCCGATAGAATCAGTTCGGCTTCGCGCAGTACCGCCAGGTGCCGGGAAATGGTCGGCCACGCCGTGTCAAAATGCGCGGCGATCTCGCCCGACGTCTTCGGCCCGGCCCGTAGCAGCCGCAGGATCTCGCGCCGGCTCGGATCAGCCAGCGCCCGGAACGCATCGCTCATGCTTAGATAATAACCTAATTAGCTAATTAGACAAGTATCGCGCGGACGCCACCCGCCGAACGGGCCCGGCGCTACCACATTTTGGTCTTCAGGGTAGCGCGACCGCCCGTGGCCAGGAAGAACGGCTTGGTCATGCCTTTACTGAATCCGCTGGTGTACGGCAATTCAACCCGTGCTTCGCCGCGCGCGGCCATGTGGGAGAAGAAAGCCATTTCATCGGCGTTGAGCAGGCGGCCTCGACTCAACACGAGCGTGCCGAGCGCGAATGCTTTCTGTGACTGCGTGTGATCCGGCACGCGCGGTCCCTGCGCGGCAACGATGTCGGCAATGGTGACCGTAGTTACCGGGCCCGAGCTGCCGCATTGCAAGGGCAACTGCTGGTTGTTGAAGACCACGTGGGGCTGCACTTCGGCGGGCGCGATCAGGCCCATCAGGTAGAGTGATAGATCGCTGAACACGCCGGTAACCGTGCTGCACACCAGTTCGTGTGTGCCATCGCCGCGGGCCCGCACCTGGAAGGGAAAGTTGCCGCCCACACCACCCTGCAGGCTGAAGCCCATGATGTCGCGGGCCATGCTGGAGAGCGGCCAGTGCGGTACACCGGGAATCATGGTCGGGTGGTCCAGGAAGTTGATCCAGCGGTGTCCGATCTCGTGTGATGCAGCCAGCTCGGCCATATCGAAGTAGCCATCGATGGGAAAGGAGATCAAACCCTGCAGGCGCGTCGAGCCACCGAAATTCGGGTTGTGGTTGAAGCTGGAAACGCCGATTCCCTGCACGTCATTGCGCATTCCCATATAGGAGCGGTTGGCAAAGCCGACTACGTTGTCGACTATGGCCACGAAATCGAATACGTCGGGCGCATGCGCAAAGAACGAGGGCAGCAGCTGCGGCTTCTGTCCAATTTGAATGGAATCGCTGCGCAGGTTGAGCACCCAATCCGTGCGTTGTGCGTTGGCATTGAGCGGTGTCACTTGCGCGTCGGGCACGGAGACATCGCGCACGTTGACAAAGGTGTTGTAGCGTCCGGGTAGATCCGCAGACTCCAGATAGCCGACGAAATTGTGCAGGTCGCCCGTGATGTAGCCGCTGATGGCCAGAGCTGCAGGCACGGCCAGCCGGTAGGTATCCCGGCTCCAGGGCACTAGCGACAGCAGTGTATTGTTGGGACGGCGCAGAACCAGAGAACCGACATAGCCGATAAATCCTGCCAGCACCACCACCGAATCACTACTCGTCGTGTTGACTACACGGGGCGACAGATCGACCCAGCGTAGACTGGCTGTGCCTGCGGACGCGCTGATGGTGACCAGCGCTTCCAGGGAGCTGCCTTGCGGACTCGTGGCCCGCACACGCACCGCATTGCTGGCGGGCACAGTGCCTGGCGCGGTGTACGTACCATCGCCGGCCACGCGACCGTTCGTTGCGTCACCGCCCACCACTCCGTTCACAGACCAGGTGACCGTGGGCTGCGCGGACGTTGCGGACCAGGCCGTGAACCGAACTTGCCGGTTGACCGGAATCAACCAGCTCGAGGGTGCAATGGTGAGCGGCGTAAATGCGGGATCGGCCGTGGCCCGGAAGACTGCTGCGGGGAGCGCGCCCGTGCGCGCCTCCAGCTCGTGATGGCCGGCCGCCGCACCCAGTGTCCAGGTAGTGCGCGCCGCGCCCTCGGCATCGGTGGTGGCAGACGCGGGCGACACGCTGCCGCCACCGGAGCGCACCACGAACTCCACACTGACGCTACTGGCCGGGTTGCCGTGGGCGTCGGTCACGCGTGCCACCAACTGTGCGCTCAGGGCCGCGGCAGGCAGTCCAACCTGCGCATCGCCTGATTGCTTGGCCAGGCTGGCCGGTGCACCCGCGCGCGCGGCAACTTCGATGATGCTGAAGGCCGCGCCGCTCCGCACATGCACAGATTGGAGGCCCGCCCGCGTACCGAGCGTCCACGTGACCTGCGCCTCACCCGCCGCATTGGAGACCGCCTCGACGGGCGTCACCACGCCACTGCCGTTTTGCGCCTCGAAGCGCACGACCGCGTTGGCTACGGTACCGCCCACGCCATTACGTGCGCGCGCCCGTATCGGCAGGGCCTCACCCACGATGAGCGTCCCGGGTTGCGCGCTGACTTCCATGCTCACGACCACGTTGGCGTTGGGATCCGCCGTATCACTGGAACAGGCCGCGCACGCGAGACAGACCAACAGGATCTTGAATAGTTGCGGCCGGAATGGCACGCTGGTACCTCGGAGTTTGAACGGAAGCACTGCCGCAATTCTGGTCCGTGGCCCGGACGGTGTCAACGCACCTGACTTGAACGACGGCGCCCCGTGCCTAAAATTCGTTTCCAGCCCTGTGAGGGAGGTTGAGTGGAGACTGAATTGACGTCCGGCGATTACCAGCACATCGCTGATCTGTACGATCACGTAACGCTCTACGCCCAGCGCCGCGACATCGAATTCTATGTTGACGCAGCACGCGCAGTGGGGGGACCTGTGCTGGAAGTTGGTTGCGGCACGGGTCGCGTCTTGCTCCCCACGGCTCGCGCCGGCATCGAGATCACCGGCCTGGATGCCTCACCGCATATGCTCGAGGAGTGCCGCACTCGACTGCAGCAGGAAAGCGCGGAAGTGCGCGCGCGCGTTCGTCTGGTCCAGGCCGACATGCGCGACTTTCAGCTGGAGCAGAGGTTTCGACTGGTCACCATTCCCTTCCGTCCGTTCCAACATCTGGCCCGTGTGGCCGATCAGATAGCGTGCCTGCATTCCCTACACCGCCATTTGGTTCCGGACGGCAAGCTCGTGTTCGACCTGTTCAATCCCTGGCTCGAGGCGCTGGTGCGCGACGACCTCGGACAGGAGGTTGGCACCGAGCCAGAGTTCGTGACCTCCAACGGCCGCCGCGTGATTCGCAGTCATCGAACGATTGCGCGTGACCTGGCCAACCAGGTCAATCAGGTCGAACTGATCTACGACATCACGCATCCAGACGGGAGGCGCGAGCGCGTCGTGCATGCCTTTGCCATGCGTTACTTGTTTCGCTTCGAGATCGAGCATCTGTTGCAGCGGTGCGGCTTCCAGGTGGAGCAGATCGATGCGGATTACGAGGGCGCGCCCTACGGCAGCAAATACCCGGGCGATCTGGTAGTGCAAGCGCGCAGAGTTTGAACGGCACCGGGCGAAGCTACCACCTTTGCCCGCACTGCGCAGCCTCCCCACTCTTTCCCTTCGCCGCTTGATTGCTTACGCTGTTGATCCGATCGGCGGCCATCACTCCCTACAGCCCAATGAAATGAAAAAGCGACTGCGCAAGAAGAAGCGTGTGGGTGAGTTCCGGGAACTCGCCTTTCCCGTAGCGTTTCGACTGGATGCCAACCTGGATGAGGATGCCGTAGACGCGTTCCTGGACGAGCTGTTAGCCGCCGTAGAAGCGCGTAACCTTTCTTTCATCGGCTCGGGCCACGTGGAGTGGTACGGCGCGGTCAGCCACCTGGGCCGCGGCTCGGCCACGGCCGAGGATCAGGCCTTCGTTCAGCAGCTGCTCGATCAGGACCCGCGTGTACAGGCAACTGTCATTGGCGCACTGCGCGATGCCTGGCACGGGGACTGGGAATCGGATCCGGTGCTGCCACCCGACAAGAAGTGAGGCCGCCCCGGTGCCGCCAACCGTGCCAGGGCGGTGCGCCGTTGTGTGCAGCGACCGCCATCCGTTCACGGAACACAATCGTCTCCGGATGCCTACCACCTGATCCGGCGTTCCGCGTGTTGCAAAGAGCCAGGAGAGTTGCATGAAGCTCTTGTCCATCCCCTCGACACCCGGCCAGGCCCCGGTGCCGCGCCCGCCCCGGCAGGCACTCAATCCCGATGAGATGGTGATGGACCGGCAGACCTATCGCGATCTCGAGATCTTCGAGGCTGAAGAAGCGCCCACCGTGTTCGATCTGCTGAACCGCACCCGCACGCGCGGCGGCGCGCAGGCCCTGCGCACCCGTTGGCGACATCCCTTGTCTAACGCGCACAAAATCCGCACCGTGCAGCAATCGTTGCAGCACGTTCTCGAGCATCGTCGCGCGTACGATCTGTTGCCGGGTGAAGTCATTGTTTCATCGGTAGAGAAGTTCGTTCAGTCTGGGCTTTCCATCGTCACCTCGAGAAATCCCATCGACCTGTTCATGGAGGCCATCACCGCGCGTTTCGGCAGCGACTATCGGCATTATTGGGATGTCATGAACGGAGTAAACCGCTCGGTGCGCATGATCCACGCACTGAAGCGGCTGGCCGCGCGACCCGAGCTGGCGGGTGCACCCGGTGAGCTGGGACCATTGCTTCAGGAGCTACGGTCTCTGGTGCAACGACCGGCGTTCGCGGCACTGCCTCCTGAGGGGCACGGCCAGTTGCCGTTCTTGCGTACCATTCGCGTTGATCGGTTGGTGCGCCTGGATGAGCGCGACGCGATAGAGCGCATGCTGCGCATCATTTTCGAGATCGATGCCTTCATTTCCATGGCCGATGCCACGCGCCAGTTCCAATTCGCCATGCCCGAGGTGGTGGATGGCGAGCTCGAGGTGGTCGCCGAAGGCGTTTACCACCCGTTCGTGGAGAACGCGGTGCCCAACGCTCTGCAGGTCGATCAACAAAAGCGCTTGCTGTTCCTGACCGGGCCCAATATGGCCGGCAAGACAACCTATCTGCGCGCGTCTGGCATCGCGCTTTACCTTGCGCACCTGGGCATGGGCGTGCCCGCGCATTCCTTTCGTTTTTCCCCGTGTGACAGCCTTTTCACCGCCATTGCGCTGGTCGACAACCTGAGGAGTGGCATCAGCTTCTTCCGCGCCGAAGCACTGCGCATCAAGTCGATCGCTCAGGCCGTGGCCGATGGCCAACGCGTCGCTGCCTTGCTGGACGAGCCATTCATGGGAACCAACGTGAAGGATGCACTCGATGCCTCGCGCGCCGTCCTGGTCCGTCTGGCCGCCATGAACGGCTGCGTCTTCCTCGTGTCATCGCACCTGATCGAGTTGGGTGAACCCCTGCTTGCCACTCAAGGAGTTACCTGCTTTCGGTTCGAAGCCAACGAGCAATCCGGGACGCTCGAATTCGACTATGTCTTGCGGCCCGGCATCTCGTCTCAGCGACTGGGGATGCGCGTGTTGCGAGAAGAAGGCGTTTTCGATCTGCTGGCCAGCGACCGCGATCCATCTGTGTAATTCTTCCGGACTGCCACGTCCTTTCTCCGTTGAGGCGGCAGCGTTGTGGTTGCCGCACCCGCCAACAAATCGGAGAAACGGCCATGAACCGGCCTGTAGTCAGATACGCGTTGCTCATGGTCACCGCTGCCGCTGCTTTCAGCGCATGTAGTGACCGGATCATGCCTGCCGATGGCAGCATGGATCAGATGGCGCCCGCGCCGCGCGCGCAGCCAGATCGTACATCCGCATTCGATTCCTCGGCGCCCAAGCGCCTGGCCCTTTCCGCCGCCGGAACCAGTGAGGAGTCCCAACCGCGGGCTCCGTCTGCGCCTCTGGCTCAGGACGTTGTTGCCTCCAACCTGATCGTGCGCAGCGGATCGGCGCGTGTGAAGGTCGATTCATTGGCATCAGCCATGGCCAATGTGCGCGCGCTGGCCGCACAACTGGGCGGTTTCGTGGCAAATGTGTCCGTGGAAGCCGGGCAGGAACGCGTGCGCATGGCCACGCTCGAGCTCAAGATTCCCGCCGCGCGTTTCGATGAGGCCGTACGCGGTTTGGAACCGTTTGGTGAGGTCGAGTCCGTGGACATTACGGCGCAGGACGTGGGCGAGGAGTATGTGGATGTGAGCGCGCGCGTGGCCAATGCACGGCGTCTGGAAGAGCGGCTGCTGCGTTTGCTCGAAGCACGCACTGGCAAGCTGGAAGAAGTGCTCGCCGTTGAGCGCGAGCTGGCCCGCGTGCGTGAAGAAATCGAACGTATGGATGGCCGCCTGCGCTACCTGCGCAGCCGCGTTGCCATGAGCACGCTCACTGTCAACCTGCACGAACCCGCACCCCTGGTCTCCGGTCCGGGCCAGAACATCATTGTGGAGTCCTTCCTGCAAGCCTGGCAGAACTTCGTGCACTTCCTGGCCGGACTCATTGCCGCACTCGGCCTGATCGTCCCCCTGGCCGTAATTCTGGCCGGCACCGTTTGGCTGGGCCGCCGCGGCTGGCGCCGCTTGCGACACGCGTGACGTCATTCTATGCGAAGAATCGCGATGGCCGGTCGCGCCGAGGTGTGGAAGTCGTGGCCACGTTCGCCCCGTAAGGAAAGGCTGAACGACTCGGCCGCGGGCACCTCGAGTTGGAGGTAGGTTGCCGCCGAGGGCGGCAGCATCAGCTCCAGTGTGAATCTGGCTGACCTGGGTTGCCTGGGTTCGAGCGGATACCGGCCATCGGATACACTCTTGATGGCCGCGGCCAGATCGAAGCTGCCGAACGTGTGTTGGGCCAGCCTGCTCCCGTTCACATCGATGCTCGCTGCCGCGTACATCGCCGTAGCCCAGTCGCCCAGAAGCGAGGGCCACTCCAGGCCGGTAACCTGGGTGACATTCTGCGAACCGAATCGACGGCCGTTGGTCAGCCGGCGCATCACATCGGGGTTGGTGCGCGCGCGCAAATATTTCAGGAACAGCCAGCCTGCGCCGCGCTCTTCCAGCGTGCCGAAGCCGACGATGGGAACCAGACTCGTCCGTTCCGGCGCAGTCAGAAACAATGACGCGCGCAGGTAGTTCTGGTACGCCATGTCCCGGGCACCCGCGCTGTCCCCTCGGCTGTGCAGCACGCCCGCCAACGTGTCTTCCGCGGAATGCGCCAGTGCTTCGGCCAGCCACAACGCGTCAAAATCGAACTGCTGGTTGACCAGCACGCGTTGATTGAAATGAATGGCATGCGCCAGCTCGTGCACGATCACGGCCGGCAGCAGGCGCTGGATCGATGCCTCGGTATGTCGGATCCCGAACATGCCGTTGGGATCTGGTGTGACCGTGTAGAGCACTTCACCGCCGTTGCTTTCCTCACAGTCGAGTCTATCCAGCAAATCACAGCCATAGAAGAAGCCGGCAATGAAACCGTTTGAGCCGGCCGGCGTGAGGCGGTTGACGGCCGGACTCAGCAACACCGCCACGCGTCCGTTGCCATCCACATCGGACGGTTCGCCGAACACGTCCACATCCGTGGGATAGATCAGATCATCGAACGTTTGCACCAAACCGGCCAGGTAGTCATCCGAGATGACGGGTGCGCGCTCGTCCACGTAAATGATGACGTGACGCCCCAGACCGCGCGCACTGGCTCTCACTTGCACCCAGCCATACCAGGGTGCAATAACGTTGAAGTCACGCGCATCACCCAGCTCGGGAATCCGTACGCGCGCTTGCACCCGCTCGCGCGGTCGCGGTCGAGCTTGCGCCCGGCTGAGCAGCGCAGCTTCCTGGCGGCGCAACCGCGCTTCGAACTCCGCTCCTACATCACGGGTTGAACCGCCGGACAGGCGGGCGGTCCACATGCGCGCCACCAGGTCACCGTTGGTGCCACTGACCTGGAAGCCCGCAGCCGGTTCACCTTCCCCAGCAGCGTTCACGGGAATCACGATATAGCGCGCGCTGGCTGTATTGGGTGCCAGGCGCAGGCAGGCCGCATGGCCGGCATCAAGCAAAACTTCGCCGGCGCGCAGATTCACCTGTTGCACCGTCGTGCCTGTGACCTCGAGCGCTGCCGGTTCGCTTTGCAGCGAGCCACGCCGAATCGTGATCTGCGTCGGCCCGCTGGTCAGGCAGCGGGGCACCTGCACGCGCAACTGCGTCGGGCTGGCGCTCGTCACCAATGCGCGCACACCATCGATGCGCACGTCGTTGCCCGAAGACAGTGAGCCGAAGTAGCGGCCCTGAATGGTGATTTGATCCTCCGTGCGAGCACCAGCAGGCAGGACCGACAGGATCTCGGGCACGTGTGCCGCTTCCACGGTAACGCACACCGGAGGACCTGGACTGCCCGCAAAATCGATCTCGATCGCGAACCGACCGAGCGCCTGGCCCAGCTGCACTTGCGCACTGACCGCGCTCCATGTCCGTGAAAGCGTGTGCCGGCTCGATGCGGATACCCGAGCGGGCCGGCACGCGAAATGACACCCGTCGGTTGAAAATCGGTCGTTGGCTGCCCAGTTCGATCAAACGAACGGTGACGGGTATATCCAGAACACTGCCCGGTAACGCCCACGCACAACCGCCCACGGCGGCTCATCAGTATCTATTGCCTTAACGGGCCGCAACGCTCTGCGCACCGCCCGATCGGATCGTCTACGTCGCAGTCGTCGGGCCGCGCCGCACCCAACGACGTTTAGCACGCGGTCGACGTGCAACCCGGGTGCCGACAACATGGCAAATGCGACTCAGATCGTATACCGTTTTGGTCTCACACGTGAGCGTTGACCAACACGCTGATAGAGAAAAGAGGAGCTGACCATGTCCGTGAGGCGATGCCTTTTGCTCGCGCTCTTCACGCCTTGCGCACTCGTTGCTCAGACCGCGCCCACGGTTCACACGCTGCGCGCCAGTCCCCGCACCGTTGCGTTCGGTCACTACGATCCCGCAAAGCCGGGTGTATTGCGCGTCAAGTCCGGAGACATTGTCGATGTAACCACTATGCTCACCAACAGCCCGACCGGACTGCAGCGCATGGGCCTGCCACCCGAAAAAGTGCAGCCTGAATTGCGTGCCATCTACGACTCCGTCACCGATCGAGGACCGGGCGGCCATATCCTGACCGGCCCCATCCATGTCGAGGGAGCCGAGCCTGGTGACATACTCGAAGTCCGCATCCTCTCCGTTGAATTGCCCATCGATTACGGTTACAACGGCTGCAGCGGTTTTGTGCGCGCGCTGTGCGATGCCGAACGGCGCTCCCGCATCATCACCATGGACCGCACCAGGATGACGGCCGAGATTGCGCCCGGCATCACCGTGCCCTTGCGCCCATTCTTTGGCAGCATGGGCGTGGCACCGCCACCGGACTCCGGCCGCGTGAGCAGCAACCCACCCGGCCAACACGCAGGCAATATGGACAACCAAGAGTTGGTGGCAGGTACCACGGTTTACATTCCCGTTCACGTTGCCGGTGCGCTCTTCGAGGTAGGGGACGGCCACGCCGCTCAGGGCGACGGCGAGGTCAATCAGACCGGGTTGGAAACGTCATTGCGCGGCCGGCTTCAGTTCTTCGTGCGCAAAGGAAAAACGCTGGCATGGCCGCGCGCGGAAACACCCACATATCACATCCTGATGGGCTTCGATCCCAATCTCACGCGCGCCACCGAAATTGCTGTGCGCGAGGCCGTGAAGTTCCTGCAGGAGTGGGCGGGCATCACGCAGGGTGAGGCGTATGCCGTCGTGTCCATGGCCGGCAACCTGCGCATCACCGAGTTGGTTGATGGCAATGTGGGCGTGCATGTGATGATTGCCAAGGATTTGAAACGGAACTGAAACGGACCTGCTCGTCCGTTAAATCCGTTGCCGTTGCGCGGGTTCAGGCGCCGGCACTCCCAACAGCTCAACCTCACTCATGGGCTGCCACATCTGGTAGAGCGGGAAGCGGGACGCGAACCAGCTCACGCAGGCCAGCACGATGCCCAGGAATCCGAGCGCAATGCCGATTTCCTGCCAGCCGAAGGGCACACCGCTGAGCTCACGGTACTCCGCGTACGACGGGTAGACCAGCGTGTAGCGCTCGATCCACAGGCCAAACAGTACGATCGAGGCAAAGAAGGCCAGCGTTTTGGGATTGCGCTTGGGCGCAACACCCAGCAGACCGAAGAAGGGCAACACGAACATACAGATGAACACCATGATCATGATCGGCAGGAACGGCTGACTCAGTCGGTGAATCAGCCAGTCCTGTTCGATGGGCAGCAGGCCATACCAGATCACGATGAACTGCGAGTAGTACAGGTACGCCCAGAAGACGCAAAAGCCGAACGTCATCTTGCCCAGGTCATGAAAATTGGTGGGCCGGATCACATCACCCTGGCCTGCGCGTGTGACATACAACACGCAGGCGAGCGCGGTAGCGGCAATGCCGCCCAGGAAGCCGCTCATGAATACGTACGGCCCGATCATGGTGCTGAACCAGTGCGGCTCGAGCGACATGACGAAGTCCCAGGCCATGACGCCAAAGCCGAGCGCCCAGAACAACGCGATCACGGGCGCCAGCACCGCCAACTTCTTGTGCGATCGGACCTCTTCCAGCTCCTGACCCTGCCAGCGTTGTGTGAAGCGCGCGTAAAGTGAGCGCAGCTTTTCCGGCGCTTCATCGAGGGCACGACCCACATCCGGACGCAGCGACCAGAACACAAAAACCAGATCGAGCGTGAACAGGATGCCGAGCAGCACGAGTATGCGGGCCGACATGAAAGGCACATTCAAGTACGCGACTTTCTCCTGGACCGGATGCTCGACCCACGGGAAGATGTGCCTGGCCCCTAGCAGGATAGGCAGAATCAGCAGATACGCCACTGGCAGAAACGCGGCGAACGCCAGCGCAATGCGCCGGATCGGCCGCGACCATAAACCGCGCGTGATGGTGACCACGGCAGCCAGCGTGACCGCGCCCTGCGCAATGGTCGTGAAAAACAACCAATTGTAGTGATACGCACGCAACGCGCGCGGTGCATCCATCATCGCAGCCGCAATGAAGACCACCACACCCAACACGATGAGAATGGGTGCACCCAGCCGCAGAGCGTTGGGAACCGGATCGAGCCTGCGCAGCGGCATATCCGCCAGATGCCGGACATCATGGGACATCGTTACCTCCCTACCACCGCGGCCACCCCGGGCGTAGCGGGCGTAGCGGGCGTGTCGGGCGTGTCGGGCGTGTCGGGCGCGGGAGGATCGGGATTGTCGGGCTCACGCACGGCGTTGGCGGCCGGCGCCGCCTGGCGTTGCAGCTGTCGCAGATAGAGCACCGTGGCCCAGCGCTCGAGGTGTGTCATGCGCGCGCCGTAGGCCGGCATGAGTCCGCGGCCGGCCGCGATGATGCCATACAAAAAGCCATCAGTGCGTGCCACAGTGACGGGCAGCAAGAGATTTGGCGCAAAGGGGAATTTCCCCATTTCGCCTGGCTTGTTGAGGATCGGCCCATCGCCTGCGCCCGCCGTGCCATGACACACCATGCAGTGGCGCTCGAACATGACCTGTCCATTTCTGAGCGCCGTCGTATCCGTGGCAGACAGCGGATTGGTGATGGTCGTACCGAACGCAACCAGCCCCACCTCCGTGTTGGGAATGCCGCGCGGCACATCACCCGCCGGCGATTGAAATGGTACGGAATTGGGCGGCGCCGGCCGCGGCGCCTCGTACGGATCCAGCGATGGCGCATCGCGCAGAAAACTGAATACCGGAATGCTCGCCATCACGTTCTCGAAGCGCGTACACCCGGAAAGCGCAAGCGCCATGACAAGGCAAAGTGCCTCCCCGATACGCCCGTCACGCCCGTCACGCCCGCAACTCCCGTTGTTAAAGATCACGGCGCACCTCTTCCGGACGGTCACGCACCTGCTGGGCGCCGGCATCGTGCATGATCTTTTTGGCCTCCGCCATACGACCGTTGGCGCTCACATACACGCCAAAGTGTCCTTGTGAGAATTCCGGATCGTAGACCACCTGCGCGCGCGCGCGCGGTAGTCGTGCATTCAAGAACAATCCGGCCACGGTGGAGAGTGCGCCGAACAAAATGGTCAACTCGAACGCAATGATCACCATGGGTGGAATCGAGATGATGGGCTTGCCACCCGTAACCAGCGGCCAATCCAGCGAGGTCCAGGTAGGCAGTGCAATACCGGTAGCCGCACCCGTGAGCCCGCCCACCAGCGTGAACAGACGCACGGAGCTCACGTCAGCGTGCAATGCATGCTCCAGATCGTGACTGGGCATGGGTGAAAACGCGGTGATGCGCTTGAGTCCGGCCGCGCGTAAACGATCCACGGCCTCTACCGCGGCATCGAGCTCGGCAAATACGCCCAACACGCCCTCGGGTCGTTCGGCCATCAGCGTGCGCGCTCCTCTCCGGCATCGGTGCCCGGGCCAATGTTGTTGCCCGGCACGGTCCGAACGCCCTTGTGCCTTGGCCCATGGCTGCGCAGCGGCGCGGGCAACACTTCCTTCAACTCCTGCACGCTGACGGCCGGCAGCAGGCGCAGGAACAGCAGGAACCACATGGCGAACCAGGCAAAACTTCCGGCCAGGATCGCCATCTCCACCCAGGACGGCTGGTAGTTGCGCCACTGCCACGGCTCGAACTCGTGAGACAAACTCACGATGATGATCACGAACCGCTCGAACCACATGCCAATGTTGATGAAGATCGAAATCACGAACAGCGCCGGAATACTGCGGCGCACGTTCTTGAACCAGAGCAGCTGCGGGATGATGCCGTTGCAGGTGAGCATGATCCACGTGGCCCACCAGTAGTCTCCAAATGCGCGCCACCAGAACGCGGCTCGCTCCGGTGTCTCCGCGCTGTACCAGGCAATGAAGTATTCGGTGAGATACGCATAGAACACGATCATGCCGGTCAGCAGGATCAACTTCGCCATCGAGTCAAAATGTTTGATCGTAAAGTAATTCTCGAGGCGGAAGATCTTGCGGATGGGGATCACGATGGTGATCACCATGGCCAGCCCGGAGAAAATGGCGCCGGCCACGAAATAGGGGGCAAAAATGGTCGTGTGCCAGCCGGGCACGATGCCCATGGCGAAGTCCCAGGACACCACAGAGTGCACGGACAACACGAGCGGCGTGGCCAGTGCGGCCAGATACAGGTACGCGCGTGAGAAATGGCGCCACTCCTGATCGGTTCCGCGCCAGCCAAATGACAGCAGGCTGTAGAGTTTCTTGCGCCAGGGTACCGTGGTCATGTCGCGCGCGGCGGCAATATCAGGCACCATGCCCACGAAGAAGAAGGTCGCGCTTACCGTGAGATAAGTACCGATCGCGAACACGTCCCAGACCAGCGGCGAGCGGAAGTTGGGCCAAAGCTCGCGCTGGTTCGGATAGGGCATCAGATAATAGAAGATCCAGGGCCGGCCCAGGTGGATGATGGGGAACAAGCCAGCCGTCATCACCGCGAAAACGGTCATTGCTTCCGAAACGCGATAGATGGATTGCCGCCAGCGCGCACGGAATAAATAGAGAATTGCGGAAATGAGCGTGCCCGAGTGGGCAATGCCGACCCAGAACACGAAGGTCGTGATGTACGCGCCCCAGCCGACCGGGTTGATCAGGCCCGACATGCCGATGCCCAGGACGATCTGCACCATCCAGGCAAAAATGCCAAAGCCCAACACGGCCATGACAATCAGGAAAAAGAGCGTGTAGCCCTTGCCCCAGGGCGTCAGCAAGCGAAAAACGTCGTGGTTGACTTCGGCGTACGTTTCGACTGCCGGATGGGTCTCAGAGCGGAGCTGTGTTGCCATTCTTCGCTATGCCTCCGCCTCCAGGACCACGCTCTTCAGATAGGACACCGCCGGTTGCACGTTGAGCGGCTCGAGCACGCGGTAGGCGCGGCCCGATTCAGCAATGCGCCGAACCCGCGAATTCGGGTCGGCCATGTTGCCGAACACAATGGCATCGGCGGGACAGGTTTGCGCACAGGCGGGCACGATCTCACCATCCAGTACAGCGCGGTCTTCCAGGCGCGCGTGGTTCTGAGCTTCACGGATGCGCTGCACACAGAACGTGCACTTCTCCATCACGCCCTTTTCGCGCACGGTCACGTCCGGATTCAGTTGCCAGTTGAGCGGCTCCGGCCACTCGGCAGTGAACCAGTTGAACACGCGCACTTTGTACGGGCAATTGTTGGCACAATAACGTGTGCCTACGCAGCGATTGTAAACCTGCGCGTTCAGACCATCGGGCGTGTGATACGCGGCAAACACCGGACAAACCGGCTCGCAGGGCGCGTTGCCGCAGTGCTGGCATATCATGGGCAGGAAGCTGGTTTTGTGCAGCTCACCCTGCGGGTCGACCTCGAAGTATCGTTCGATTCGGATCCAGTGCATGATGCGGCCCATGGCCACCTGGTCCGGTCCGACGATGGCGATGTTGTTCTCCGCATAACACGCCGTGATGCACGCACTACAGCCCGTGCAGCGATCCAGGTCGATGGCCATGCCCCAACGCGGCGCGGCCTCCGTGTATTCGCCCCAGAACATGCCCACATGCGGAAAACCCTGCGGCGTGGCTTCCACCGCCGCGGGCAGCAGACCACCATGCGACTGCAGCTGCTGCACAACCGCATCCTGCGGATGCACCTGGCCGTGTCCGCCCTCGGCTTGCGCAGCGGGCGCGTGCTGCGATTCGGCCGGCGTCACACCCGCCAATAGTCCACGCTCAATGTCTGCCCCGCGCGCGTCGTTGAGCGACATGTGCTGCGCGATCTCGCGATCTTCCTGCGTATCACTCAACCCATGTTTGGGTGGACGCACCCAACGGCCAGTCGGCTCCAAACCTGCCCTGGTCTGGAACCAGACCAGCGAGCCGCTCAGCGCTTCCACTTCGGGCCGTAAAAAATGCACAGGATTCACACCGCGATCACGCGCATAACGGCCCATGGCCGTGTGTCCCTGACCGAGCTGGATGGCAATCACATCTTCGCGCACGCCCGGATGGATCCACACCGGCAGCTCCGCCTCGCCTGATGCCGTGCGTACGCGCACGATGTGACCCGTGTCCAACCCCAGCCGCTGCGCCACCACCGGATTGACTTCCACCCACGACACCCAGGTGAACTTGCTTACCGGGTCAGGCAATTCCTGCAACCACGGCTTGTTCGCGTGCCGGCCATCCCAGAAGCGCGCTGATGGATAAACCACCAGATGGAACTCACCCTCACCCGAAAACGTTGGCGCATTGAACGAAATCTGCGAAAGATTGGCACCGTTGATCGCAGCACCCGCGCCCGCGCTCACGCCCGCGTCCGTGGTCGCAACCACACCGGCCTTGAGCGCTTCCGTCCACCATGCATCGAAGTTGCTCGATGCACCTGCCTGCGGATACACATCGCGCTGCCACACACCACGCAAGTAGTCGTAATACGTGGGCGCCTGGTTGGGTTGGGCAGCGGGCGTCACGTTGGGCAGTGCGACGTTTGACTTCTGTGCTACGGAGAGCAGCACGTCGGCCATTTGTTTGGTGGCGAACACGGGCGTCATCACGGGCTGTATCAGGCCGCGCACGCCCGTGCGCGGTTGGTAGTCGCCCCAGCTTTCCAGCGCGTGATGGTCGGGCAGGAGCAGATGCGCGTGCTGCGCCGTTTCATCAAGCAAGGACGTGAAGGAGGCCACGAAACCTGCGCGCGCCACTGCGTCCTGTACGGCTGCCTGTTCCGGCATGGTGTACAGCGGGTTAACGCCATGCACCAGCAGCGCCGTGACCTGACCAGCCTGCAAGCGCGCCATCAGGTTCTGCAAATCGCGATAACTGGACTGCGGGCCAACCGCAATCTCCTGCTCGGAGAGACGCACGGTCCGGCCTATGTTGCCCGCCACCGAATTCAGGATGGCAACCGCCGCGGCCACCGCGGTGGCAGCGCTGTGGCTCGACTGCACGCCCGGTCCTACCGCCAACGACCTTCCGTTGCGCGCAAAATCGTTAGCGGCGGCGCGAATCCGATCGAGCGATGCGCCCGAGAGCAGCGCGGCCTGCGCCAGGTCTACGGCCTGCAGCGTGCTCGCGGCCGCGCCCGCCTGACCACCCCGCTCCTCGGCAATGATGCGGGCCATGGCCAGCGCAACCAGGTGCTCCGTGCCCGGACGAATGCTCAGCCACTCGTCCGCATTCATGTCGGTCAACGACTGGTGTGACGAAACCGCGATCAGCTTGCCGCGCCGACCCTGGTTGTAGGCGTGCGACTGCGCCCAGCGAAACGTGTAATCGACGGGCGAGATCCAGGTCTCCAGGAAGTCGGCGCCGAAGGTGACCACGACTTCTGCATTGGCAAAATCATGGACCGGTACGGCATCGACACCAAAAAGAAGTCGGTTGGCGGCGCGGATCGGACCCCAGTCGAACGTGTCATGGCGGATCCACTCTATGCCCAGCGCGCGGGACCAGTCGGCCACCAGAACATCTTGCGTACCGGTGAACGCCTGGGTCAGAAAAACCGTGCGACCGCGATGCTGCGCCAGTGCTGCCGACAGCCGTTGCTCGGCATCATCCCAGGTGATCTTGTCCCACGACGGGCCCGAGCGCAGGAGCGCCTGCGGAATACGATCCGGATCGTACAACCCCTGCAGCGATGCCTGGCCGCGCGCGCACACCCGCCCATGCGAGATGGGCGAAAGCACGTTGCCTTCCACTTTGACCGCGCGCCCCTCGCGCGTGCGTACCGACAGACCGCAGCCGGCCGGGCATTCCCGGCATGTGCTGCGATACCAGGTAGACACGCCCGGCACGATGTCTTCGTGCGGTATGACATACGGGATCAGTTTTTCCGCGCCCGTCGAGCAGCCGCCCAGCGTCGCGCCCGCCCCGCTCACGCCTATCACCTTCAGAAATTCCCGTCTATTGCCCATGCGCGCCCCTGCTGAGGGCGACGAGGGCGACGGCGAGGGTGTCGCGGCCGGCCTGACGTTGCCCGCAATGCATCGGTTTCGTGAAAGCTCCTGCTAACACCCTGTTGTCGCCCTTCCGTTGGTTCGATTCCACACCGCTGTAGCAACGATTCGCGTCATTTCCCTCGCCCTCACCCTCGACGTCGCCCTAGTAATGACAGACCGTACAGTCCGTCCGGGCATTCCGCTGTTTGTGGCAGTCCAGACACCAGCCCATGCGCAACGAAGCCTCCTGCCGTACTTCGCGCATGGTCTCGACCGGACCGTGGCATTGCTGACACTGGAGGCCCGCCTTGACGTGACGCATGTGCGGAAAGTGTACGTGGTCCGGAAGGTCATAGATGCGGACCCAGGGTATGGGCCGCTGCTGCTGCCAATAGGCCGCCAGCTGCTTCACCCCCGGCCGGTCGGCCCGGACCAGCGGGACGCCTCCCGGCAAATGGCAGCCGGCACAGACCTGAATCGCGGGAATTCCTGCGTCAACGGAACGATCTGCTGAGGTGTGGCAGTACATACAGGGGATACGGTTGGCCCCGGCGTGCAGATCGTGGGGAAAGGCGATCGGTTGTTCGGGAGCTCGCGCAACGCCCAAGGGACCCTGCATGACCGCGTACACCGCGGCTGCAGCCACCGCTAGCGCGGCCACGACCCCGATCACCAGCCACTTCGATCGTCCCATCAAGCACCCGAGGAAGCTGTATGATGTGCGCGATGTTTTGTCGGGCGCAGAGCCTGGGCTCCGCGGCGCGCCAGTATACGGCCCGTGCGTGGGCCGCGCTAGGCGTAGAGCACCGCGACCGTTGCATGTGCGACGCTCGGGATGGAACGTCGCAGCGTCAGGTGAGTAGACCATGCGACACAAACGAAAAGCGCGCGTTCCAACGCCTGCCGCATTGCTCGCGGAGCATGTCGCTCCGCACTGCGCGGATTCGCTGTAACGCAGCGCTTTTCCCAGTGTATACAGTGGCTTGACGCTTGCAACGGGGCTCGGCTAGATTGCGCCCCGGATTCCGGTGATTGTTGCGTGGGCAATGTTTGCCCGCTGTCGTTCCTTACCGGCGCTGCACGGCGCCCTGTTAGGACCCGAACTACACACTCGCGTTTGCCTCGGTGGTGGGCCTGGCGCGAGTTTCAACGTCTTACATAATAGGCTTCGTTGCGTCGACCTCTCCGCACGTTGCGTTTGAGGCCGAACGCAATTTTTCAGGGGGTACGCCACATGGCAAAGGATCCCGCACGCAACACGACACCACCCGCGCCCAAACCCGCGGGGCAGCAGCAGATGTTCACCAACCTCATCGCGAGCAAGCCTAAAAAGGATAAGGGTGGCCCAACCGCGGTCATGACATCTGCCGTTTTGCACGTCATTCTGATTGCACTGGCCATCTGGGCCAGCACAACGGTCAAGCACGTCATTGCCGAGGATGATCCCGTTGCACAGCTCCTCACTGTTCAGGAAGAGGAGCCGCCGCCGCCGCCACCGCCGCCGCCACCCCCGGAGAACGAGCCCCCGCCGGTTCAGGCTGAGGTGGTGGATGTGCCCAAGGGCTTCCAGACGCTGGCGCCGCCCACCATCGTACCGCCTGACATTCCGCCGCCGTCCACCGGTGCTGTCATCAATGAGCGTGACTTCTCGGGTGAAGGTGTCGTGGGTGGCCGCTCGACGGGCAAAGTCACAACCGTAACCGCTGAAAACATCGAGGCCGCCCCCGTGTTTACGCCCTATACCGTACGGCCTGCGTTACAGAACGGTGATGCCGTTTCGCGTGCGCTGCAGCGCTACTATCCGCCGCTCTTGCGCGACGCCGGCATCGGCGGCACGGTCAATCTCTGGTTCTTCATCGATGAGACGGGCAAAGTCGTGAAGACACAGCTCAAGGTGAGCAGCGGCCACGCCGCGCTCGATGATGCCGCCGAGAAAGTGGCCAGCCTGATGGTCTTCAGTCCGGCCCTCAACCGCGACCAGAAGGTCAAGGTCTGGGTGGACATGCCCATCGTGTTCAAATCACAGTAACAGCAGAAAGGTGAGGTGACGGGGACGGTGAGAGTAGCCGGTACCCCTTCACCGTCACCCTTCACCGTCACCTGTTCAACGAGGGTTGCCGCGCGCCGATTGCGGGGCTTTACACCAAGCGAAAGAGGGGATCGCAATGGAAGGTCAAGTAACGCTGGCACAGATGTATCAGCACATGGGGTGGTTCGCGAAGGGCATTGTCATCACGCTTTTGCTCATGTCGATTTATGTAGCGACCATCGTTGTGCGCAAACTGATCCAGCTCAACCGCGCGCGTAAGGCGACGCTCAAATTTTCCAAGCCCTTCTCTGATGCACTGGCGGGCGAGGACTTCGGTGTGGCCGAAGACCTGGTCAACAAGCATCCGCACAGCCACCTGGCGTCCGCATTTCGGCGCGTTTTCCCGAGCCTGACATTCCTTTCCCAGGACCAGGCTCTTTCCGCGGTGGAAGTCGCCTCCGTGCAGCGTATCATCGACCTGAACACGCTCGAGCAGCTGGCCAAGTTCCGGCGCGGGTTGGGCGTGCTGGCCACGGTCGGTGCTACCGCGCCGTTCGTGGGTCTTCTGGGCACCACCATGGGCGTGGTCAAAGCCTTCCAGGGCATGGGTGCCGCCGGTAGCTCGGGCTTCGGCGCGGTGGCCGCGGGTATCGCGGAAGCGCTGATCACGACTGCGTTCGGTCTGTTGGTCGCCATCCCGGCCGTGTGGTTGTACAACTACTTCATCAACCGTATTGACTACGTGTCCATGGAAATGACCTACGCCACCAAGGAGTTCATGGACTTCCTGCTCAAGTACGAGGCGCGGCTGACGCAGGGTGGCGGTCCTCGTCCGCCCGGTGGTCACAGCCAGGATACATCGGTAGGCGTGCTCGAGCGCGCGCGCATGTCCTGAGCGACACGTACCAGGGAGTATGATCCATGTCCGAATCGCATGATGTAAAAGACACAAACGTGATGGGGGACATCAACGTCACACCCCTCGTGGACGTGATGCTCGTTTTGCTCATCATCTTCATGATCGTAACACCCGCATTGCTAGCCGGCTTCCAGGCCCAGATGCCGGAAGGTGTGCACATGAAAGCGCGCAAGGACGATCCCGAGCGGACTACGTTCGGGCTGGCCGCTGACGGTGCCTATTACCTGAACAAGCAGCCGATCAACAAGGCCGATGCATTGCCGCTGCTGGAAGCGGAGTTCAAGCGTCACCCCGATGACAAAGTGCTGTTCCTCAAGGCCGATCGGCGCGTGGCATACAAGGAAGTTCTGATTGTGTACGAGCTGGCCAAGAAAGCCGGGGCATTCGTAATTGCGGCCGTGACCGAATGCAGGTCCGGTCAGCAGTGCAGCACAGATATCGTGGACGACAAAGTCACTCGCAGTCAGCTGCAGTAGGAGGTTTCCATGGGCATTTCAATGGGGAAAACCGGAAGCACTGAAGTTTCCGACATCAACATGACCCCCATGATCGACGTGCTGCTGGTGCTGCTGGTGATCTTCATCATCGTGCAGATGAACATGCAGCGCACGTTCGACATTCAGTTGCCGATCGACAACAAGAACCAAACGCCACCGGAAGAGAATACCAACATCATCTTGGAGATCGAATCCGGCGGCGTAATCAAGGTGAACACACAGCAAGTCCAGCCTGCGGCTCTGGAGTCGTTTCTGCGCGACATCTACACGAACCGGCCGGACAAGGTCATCTTCATCAAGGCGGCACCTGACGTGGTGTACGGCGATGTCATCAACTATATCGACACGGCGCGTGCTGCCGGCGTGACCGTGGTGGGTGCCATGCTGGCGCCCGCGGTGGCCGCCGTAGTTGGTGGTACGCCCTAGCCGTTCCGCGTCTCGCGTTACGAGGGCCGCCCGGACTGCCGAGCGGCCCTTTTCTTTGTCTTTTCAGGCCTGCGCGCTCTTGACCTTTGGTGGGTTGGCCCTCATTCTCCCGCGCTGTCCAGCCCAGGGCAGAGTCTTCATTCGAGAGGAATTCCCTATGCCATGTTGCCCGAAAGGAGCGGCCCTATGATAGGGGCGGCTCTTCCCATTTTTGCGTCTGCGCTCCAGGCCGCAGCACCGCAGGAACCGGTGCAGCGTGCGGGCGGCGAAGCCGCGCTCATCCTGCCCGATTTCACGCAGTCCACGTTTCTGGGCATGAGCGGTCAGGCCCTGCTCTCGTTGGGCTTGCTGGTCTGTATGGTCGGTCTGGTCTTTGGTTTGTGGATCTATCAGCAGCTCAAGAATCTCCCTGTGCATAGTTCCATGCGTGAGATCTCCGAGCTGATTTATGAGACCTGCAAGACCTACCTGGTCACGCAGGGCAAGTTCATAGCGATTCTCTGGGCCTTCATCGGGTTGGTGATTGCCTTCTACTACCTCGTGCTGCGCGATCTCGAGATGTACAAGGTGGTGGTCATCCTGGTCTCCAGCGTGGTCGGCATCCTGGGCAGTGTCGGTGTGGCCTGGTTCGGCATTCGCGTCAACACCTTTGCCAATTCGCGCTCGGCCTTTGCCAGTCTCCGAGGCAAACCGTTCCCGACTTACTCCATTCCGCTCAAAGCGGGCATGAGCATCGGCACCATGTTGATCAGCGTCGAGCTGGCGCTCATGCTGGTGATCCTGCTTTTCGTGCCGCGCGACCTGGCCGGACCCTGTTTCATTGGCTTTGCCATTGGTGAATCGCTGGGTGCGGCCGCACTGCGCATTGCCGGCGGCATCTTCACCAAGATTGCGGACATCGGCTCGGACCTGATGAAGATCGTCTTCAACATCAAAGAAGACGATGCGCGCAATCCGGGTGTGATTGCCGATTGCACGGGTGACAACGCGGGCGACTCGGTGGGTCCGAGCGCGGACGGCTTCGAAACCTACGGCGTGACTGGTGTTGCGTTAATCAGCTTCATACTGCTCGCGGTGACCGGTGCCGATGTGCAGGTGCAGCTGCTGGTCTGGATCTTCGCCATGCGCATCATGATGGTGGTGGCCAGCATCGGTTCCTACTTCGTCAATGAGATGGTCGCCAAAGCGCGCTACGAGAACGTCGAGCGCATGAACTTCGAGGCGCCGCTCACGTCACTGGTCTGGCTGACCTCCATTGTTTCCATCGTGTTGACCTTCCTGGTCTCGTACCTGCTCATTCCCAATCTGGGCAACGATCCTTCATTGTGGTGGAAACTCTCCGCCATCATCAGCTGTGGAACGCTGGCGGGCGCGGTCATCCCGGAGCTGGTCAAGATCTTCACATCAACAGAATCCGCACACGTGCGCGAAGTGCTGAACTCATCCAAAGAGGGCGGTGCCTCGCTCAACATCCTGTCCGGCCTGGTAGCGGGCAATTTCAGCGCCTACTGGATGGGTATTGCCATTGTCGCGCTCATGGCCGTTGCCTACGCAGTCAGTACACTGGGACTGGGCCAATTGATGATTGCGCCCGCGGTCTTCTCGTTCGGCCTGGTTGCCTTTGGCTTCCTGGGCATGGGCCCGGTCACGATTGCGGTGGATTCCTATGGCCCGGTCACGGACAACGCGCAGTCCGTTTACGAGCTGTCTGTGATCGAGAGCCTGCCCAACATCAAGGAGGAAGTAAAGCGCGACTTTGGCTTCGATGTAAACTTCGACAAGGCCAAACACTTCCTGGAAGAAAACGATGGCGCAGGCAACACCTTCAAGGCTACCGCCAAGCCCGTGTTGATCGGGACGGCCGTGGTCGGCGCAACCACCATGATCTTCTCGATCATTGTGTTGCTAACCAATGGACTGACCGAGGGCATCGAACAGCTTTCCATTTTGCACCCGCCCTTCCTGCTCGGATTGATCACGGGCGGTGCGATCATCTACTGGTTTACCGGCGCATCGACGCAGGCGGTGGTCACGGGCGCGTACCGAGCGGTTGAATTCATCAAACGCAACATCAAACTGGAAAGCGCGGAGAAGGCATCGATCGAGGACTCCAAGAAGGTGGTGGAGATCTGCACGCGCTACGCACAACGCGGCATGTTCAACATCTTCCTCACAGTCTTCTTTGCCACGCTCGCCTTTGCTTGCCTGGAGCCGTACTTCTTCATCGGCTATTTGATCTCGATCGCGGTGTTCGGTCTGTACCAGGCCATCTTCATGGCCAATGCGGGCGGCGCCTGGGACAATGCCAAGAAGTTGGTCGAGGTCGAGTTGAAGGAGAAAGGCACGGCCTTGCACGCCGCCACCGTGGTGGGCGATACGGTGGGGGATCCATTCAAGGACACATCCTCGGTGGCCCTGAATCCGGTCATCAAGTTCACCACGCTGTTTGGACTGCTGGCGGTCGAGTTGGCCATTGAGATGACGCGGGGTACATCGGCAGCCCTGGCCGTCCTGTTCTTCCTGGCTTCCGCCTTTTTCATCTGGCGTTCGTTCTACGGCATGCGGATTCATGCCGCTGCCTGAGCTGTGACCTGACCAGGCGTCGAGGGGTCGTAACCAGCGGGTTGCGACCCTTTTTCTTTGGCCGGCCGGGTAGCTCTGGAGCGAACCTTACGTGATCTCCAGCAATACGGGAGCAGGCATGCCTGCGCGCGGGTATATTCCAGGGCGTCGTTCTTGCCCCGAAAACCTCGGGCCGACCGTGCGCGTGAACCCCGAGCCGGCCGGCAGCCGTAGGGCGGCATGAGATGTCACACAAGCTGCTAACCCACCTGTTCGATGCCGAACCGCCCAAAGACCGGCGCGACGAGACAACGTCGGTCACGGTATCGGTTTTGGCCCATCTTCTCGCCCTTGCCCTGTTCATCGGCCTTGGCGGTGGTACCGTGGTGGCCGTAGCGACCGAGCTGGGGGCCGGCGATGGAATCGGTGCCGGCGTGGCCGGTGGTGGCGGTGGTGGGGGAAGCGAAGACGCTCCAGTGATCCTGACCGTGCGTGAGGAGCCCAAGCCACCGCCAGAGCCCGAAGTGGAAGTGCCCGTGCCCGTTCCGGTCCCGGTACCCGAGCCGGAAATCAAGGTCGTGATTCCGCCCGTAGCCTTGCCGGTTTTCGACTCGCTGCCCAGGCCAACGCTCACGCCGCTGGGCGGGAATGGTACGGGCCAGAGCAACGGCTCTGGTTCGGGAAATGGCTCCGGGTCGGGCGGCGGATCCGGCACCGGCAGCGGCGGTGGTGATGGCGATGGCATTGGCTCGGGCCGTGGCCCGGGCACCGGACGCGGCCGGCTTTTGGCGCCCTCGCCCGAAGTCCTGCTGATCCCGCCGCCCGCGCCTGGCAGCGTGCGCGGCAAGAGCGTGGTCGTGCGCCTCGAGGTGGACTCCACAGGTGTTGTCCGATCGGCCGAAGTCCTCCCATCCACCGGCGACCGGAAATACGACTCGCAGCTGCGCCGCGTTGCCCTGGGCTGGAAATTCAGGGCCGCCCGCGATGTCCAGAATCGGCCCGTCGCCACCTTCTTCGACGTAACCTTCATCTTCTGACGTACCGCTGCTGCGTGGCGCGTGAGCGCCCGGACCGCCCCGGACCACCACCACGTTCTCCCGAACTGACCCGATCGCACATGGCATCATGGCAAGCGCGGGTTCGACCGGTGCCTGGCCCGGCGTATACCGCCTCGCAGCCCATGTCTAAATGTTGCGATGCGCCAAAACGGGGGAACGCGGTGGTGGTCCGCAAGCCTTGCCGCGCCCCCCAACCCCGCTGATCTTGGCGGGTCGCATTCTTCACGGGCGGTGATGGACGACCAGGGGAAAGCGGAGCCGCCGGAGACCCAGATTCCAGCGGAACACAGCACTGCGGGTTCGTCGGCTCCCCATGCCGGCGGCCGTGGTCGGTATTTTTACCTGCTTTCTCTGGGCGCGCTGGGTGTGGTATACGGCGACATCGGTACCAGTCCGCTGTACGCGCTGCGCGAGTGTTTCTACGGACCCCACGCCATAGCCGTCACGACGGCCAACATACTGGGCGTGCTTTCGCTGATCTTCTGGTCCCTCATCCTCGTCATTTCCGTCAAGTACGTGGCCTTTGTGATGCGAGCTGACAACCGCGGCGAAGGTGGCATCTTGTCACTCGTTTCATTGCTCCGTCACGATACGGCCCGCTGGCGCCCGTTTGTCATAGGACTCGGCCTGTTCGGCGCCGCATTGCTCTACGGTGACGGCATGATCACGCCAGCGATTTCGGTATTGAGTGCCGTGGAAGGACTGCAGGTCGCCGTACCGCGCATTGCCAGCTTCGTCATCCCGATCACGATTGTCATCATCGTCGTGCTCTTTCTGGTTCAACGACATGGCACCGCTGGTGTAGGTGCAATCTTCGGCCCGCTCACACTGCTTTGGTTTGTGACCATCGCCGCACTGGGCATCTGGCAACTCGTGCACTCACCCGGTGTACTCCGCGCCATTCTGCCGAGCTATGGTGTGTCGTTTTTCCTGCGCAACGGCTTCGAAGGTTTTGTCGTGCTCGGCAGTGTTTTCCTGGTCGTGACCGGCGGCGAAGCGTTGTATGCTGACATGGGTCATTTTGGCAAGAGACCTATCAAGTTCGCATGGTTTGTTGTGGTCTTGCCGGCGCTGCTGCTCAACTACTTCGGCCAGGGCGCGCTCATGTTGAACGATCCCGTGGCCGCGGCCGAACATCCATTCTTTCGCCTTGCACCCACGTGGTTTGCCGTGCCCCTGGTGGTACTGGCCACGGCCGCAGCAAGCATTGCCTCGCAGGCAGTGATCTCCGGCGCGTTTTCCGTGACCCGCCAAGCAGTCCAGCTCGGCTATTGTCCACGCGTTCACATCGAGCACACTTCGGCCCGAGAGATCGGACAGATCTACATACCCGGTGTCAACTGGTTTCTTTTGATCGCTACCATAACGCTGGTACTGGCGTTCCGCTCGTCGAGCAATCTGGCTGCCGCGTACGGTATTGCGGTGGCCAGCACAATGGTGATTACTACGATTATCTTCTCCATTGTTGCGCGTGAGCGGTTTGGCTGGAAGCTGCATTACGTATTGCTCTTCTTCCTGATTTTCTTGTTCATTGATGCGTCGTTTTTGGGTGCGAATGCGTTGAAGCTCTGGCAGGGTGGCTGGGTCCCGATCGCGCTGGCTGCTGCGATCTACACGCTCATGTCCACCTGGAAACTCGGACGCGTCGTCCTGATCGAGCGGCAGCGACAGCGTTCCTTACCCATCGATCTTTTCTTATCCGACGTTGCCAAGCGCGGCCAGAAACGTGTGCCCGGTACCGCCGTATTCATGACGGGCACTGCCGAGGGTATCCCTCCCGCACTTCTGCACAACATGAAACACAACAAAGTCATTCATGAGCAGGTCGTCCTGTTGACCGTGGTGACGCGCGAGATACCGCATGTCGAGGTAGCGGACCGCATTGAAGTAAAACGTCTGGGCGATGGTTTTTATCGAGTGGTAGCGTTCTACGGCTTCATGCAGGATCCAAACGTGCCTGACATCATCAAGCTCGTGCGCGCGCGCGGCATCGTACTCAAGCCCATGGAAATGACCTACTTCCTGGGTCATGACACGATCATCTCGACCAATCGCGAAGGCATGGCACGCTGGCGTAAGGGGTTGTTCGAAATCATGTCACGCAACGCGCGCAGCGCGACCGCTTTCTTTGGCATCCCGTATAACCAGGTGGTCGAGCTCGGCGCACAAATCGAATTGTAAGAGTGACTCGGGTGTAAATCGGATGATGCGAGGTGAATCAGGAACCACGGTCAGACCAAGGCTCATGGGGCCGTAAATGGGACAAACCAGGGAGTCAAGACAATAGCCAGATAGTTCAGATAGTGGGGCGCCCCGGTTGAAGCGGACTACTGGGAGCAGTGGAGCACGCCCAACAATCCCGGAAGCGACCTCGATTGAGCCCGCCCGGGCGCGCCCGACTCACCACAGCTCAGCGTTGGTCAGCCGAACCTGCGTGCCCGATCCTGCGGCCCGGGTTCACCCTGCTTTCACCCCAATTCAACCGAGATTTTCCCGTTCATCCCATCACCGCCGAGTCAATCCGCATTCGGTTCACACGCCCCCCAGGGCCCGTTCCGCTTGCCACTTCCCAGCAATGTCACGAACTTAGCGCGTTCCCGAGAAGACGAAGCAGGCCCCATCTCACGCGGAGGACCCATGGATCTGTTCTGGCGGAAGAGCGTCGACCAGCTGCGCGCGGATGCCGCGTCGGGGACGCTGCGACGGGCCCTCGGCCCGGTGCAGCTCACGACGCTCGGCATCGGCGCGATCATTGGTGCGGGGATTTTCGTGCTGACCGGGCAGGCGGCTGCACAGCATGCGGGACCGGCGATCGTGTTGTCGTTTGTGATGGCCGGGCTGGCTTGCGGATTTGCAGGCCTGTGTTACGCGGAATTCGCGAGCATGATCCCGGTGGCGGGCAGCGCGTACACGTACGCGTACGCAACCATGGGCGAATTGCTGGCCTGGATCATCGGCTGGGACCTGATTCTGGAGTATTCGCTGGGAGCGGCCACGGTGGCAGTTGGCTGGTCCGGGTATGTCGTGAGTTTCTTGCACGACCTGGGGATCAACCTACCGATCGAGTGGGTGAACCCGCGCGGTCCCATCGTGGATAGTGCAACCAACGCAGTGCTGGGCCAGGGCATCTTCAATCTGCCGGCGGCGGTGATTGCGCTGCTGGTGACCGGCCTGCTGGTGCTGGGCATTCGTGAGTCTGCCAGCGCAAACGCCACGGTCGTGCTCATCAAGGTTGCCGTGGTACTCCTGTTCATTGCCTTTGGCGCCGCCTATGTCAACTCGGCCAACTGGTCACCGTTCATTCCCGAGCCCACCGGAGTGAAGGGCGAGTTTGGCTTTAGCGGCATCATGACTGGTGCGGGAGTCGTGTTCTTTGCCTACATAGGATTCGACGCCGTGTCGGTGGCTGCTCAGGAGGCCAAGAATCCACAGAAAGACATGCCCATCGGGATTCTCGCTTCACTCGCTATCTGCACGGTGCTCTACATCATCATGGCGGCGGTACTCACCGGCATAATGCCGTATTCGCAGCTCAACAACGCGGCGCCCGTGGCAGCGGCCGTCGATGCGATTGGTCTCACCTGGCTGCGGCCGCTCATCAAGATTGGCGCCATTGCTGGTTTGTCGAGCGTGATCCTGGTCATGATCATGGCGCAGCCTCGCATCTTTTATGCGATGTCACGGGATGGATTGCTGCCGCCCATGTTCAAGAAGATTCATCCGAAGTTCCGTACGCCCCACGTCACGACTATGCTGACGGGTGTCGTGGTAGCGCTCACTGCCGGTCTGTTCCCGATCGGCGCGCTCGGACACATGGTCTCCATCGGCACGCTCCTCGCCTTTGCGATCGTGTCGGCGGGCGTGCTGGTGTTGCGCTACAAGGAACCAAACATCGATCGGCCGTTCAAGACACCAGGCATGCCAGTCATCCCGATTCTAGGCGTGCTCTTCTGCGTGTACTTGATGACGAGTTTGCCGACCGAGACCTGGTTGCGTCTCCTGATCTGGTTGGCCATTGGTTTGGCCATCTACTTCTTCTACGGTGCACGCGCGGCCGCCCGGGCGCGGGCTGCTGGAACGACATCGGCACCGGCCGAACTGATCGACTCCCATTAGCGGCAGCAGGAAAGGCAATGAAAAAAGACGGGTCGCGCGAGCGGCCCGTCTTTTTTATCGCAAGCGCAACACCGCGAGCACCGGCAGGTGATCTGATGCAGACAACGGCAGAACGGAAGCCGCGTCGACGTCAATACCGCGCACGAGTACGTAATCGATGGCTTCCCGTGGCTGCAGCGCGGGCGCGGTCATGGGCTGCGCCAACCCCAGCACGTGAAACGCGTTGTTGAAACCGGCGGCCGTGAAACGGGCCAGCGTTTCGGAGCCGGGTTGGTCATTGAGATCACCGGCCAGAATTGCGTTGGGAGTTTGTCCGATCAGTTGAATGGCGGCCGTGGACTGCGCACGTCGCTCATCGGCGTTCACACCCAGATGCAGACCAAAGGCGGTTATGATCGTCTGCCGCGTGCGCACGGTGAGTCGAAGGAGTTGTTTGCGATCGACCGAATCAGGTGGCAAGGGCAGCGCGTCGAACGCCAGCACAGGCAAACGGGTCAGGAATGCGTCACCCAGCAGACCGTTGATGGAAGGCGCAAAATAGCTTTCCATTCTCAGGCGCCGACCCAGCCAGAGTACCAGGTCAGTCCCGTACGCGGCGGGCATGCCCACCGGCACTTCCTGCAGGGCTATGACATCCGCAGCAACCGACTCGAGTGCGCGCGCAATGGCTTCCGGGTCGTATCGCCAGGCACCATCGAATCCGTAATGCACATTGTACGTGGCAACCCGTAAGGTGCTCGCGCTGTTGGTCGGGACTGGCGCGGGCGCCGCGCGCCAACTCAGGCGCAGCATCAAGGCGAGAATTGCGACCCCAGCCAGCGCGTATGCGGGCCATGGTATTCGTCTCGATCGGGACTCATTGGGTCGGGGTGTGAGCACCATGGCGAGCGCGAGCATGGTTCCGACCAGCGTCATTAACCAGGGCGCGCGGTCCTGGAATCCGCGGATTGTGAAGCCGTAAAAAAAGGTCAGGCCATAAATGATCTGAAAGCAGATCAACGTGGCGAGACCGACTGAGAGCACCCAGCCGCCTCGGCGACCACCTGCGGGCGCCAGCGTCCTGTAGATGAGCACGAGTACCGCGAAATGTCCCGCGGCCACCAGCATGGCCACCGGCCAGCCATCGAATCCGAAGGGCGCAGCGGCGGCCAGCGTGGCCATCACCGATAACACGGCCGCACCGGGCCGATGCCGACCAATGGGCCCACGAGAAGCAAGAATGACCGCGATTGCCGCCATGCCGGCCAGCACCATTACCAGCCCAACCGATTCGTACGAAACGCCCGTAAGGCGGGCGGCCACTTCGGGCATGCCCAGCACTGAGCTTTCGAGAAACAGGATGCAGGCGATGCCGATAGCGCCCCTCAGCCGCAGCCCGCCCCCGCGTCGTTCCAACCGATCTTCCCCTGCGGTCGGGCTGAGTCGTTGAGGATGACCCAGGTACCGGAGAGCGACCACGACAATTACGGCGGCCACCACCAGCTGGGCCACCCACCATTGCGGCCGCAGCGTCAGATCATAGCTGCGCCCGAACAGGCGGAGGATCTGATCCAGAACCAGCCCGGTTGCGGCTCCGGCAGCGTGCACGCGGCGGCTGAAGGAACCGGTGGCTGCCAGGATGAACACTGCGCAGCAAACGATGAGCGCCGCACTGAAGACCGACCGCACGGACAACTGGGGCAGGCATAATCCCACGCGCAGGACCGCTGCGGTCGCGGCCGAATATACGGCCACGCGATCCCGCTCCAGCCAGCGTTTCAGGGGCAACGCCGGTACGAACACGGCAACGGCTGGGGCCAGGCCGGTCCGCAACACGAGTTTCTGGAGGGTCGGGAAAAGACCGTCGTAGAACCCGGCGAACAGTGCCCCGAACAACGCCCGTAGCGCTTCCGTAAAGAACAGGAACACGGCCGCGCTCAGCGTAAAAGCCAGGCGGTCGAGACTGCTCGAACCCGAACTTCCCGCCGATGATATCACCGGCCGAACGGGTAGGTCAGCGACCGGCTCACCATGGGGCGAGGAACCGCCGGGGTATTCCATACGCTCCATTTTGTTGAAACCAATGCAAGACAGTGGCCTCTGGCCCGCACCAATCGTCTTTCGAATTGGCTGAACGAAAGTTCACCGAGAACGTATCACGGCCCAGCACCATCCCACTGAATGGGTGTTCCGTGCATCGTATAAGAAGCTGCGGCGTCATCTTACGGGTTTCCCGGGCTGCTGCAGCGACTCAAATTGACGGGAGGCGGCGCGCGAGTTGCACTAATGCTCACGCCCGGCTTACGGCTACAACACGCGGAACTGCCAATTCTGCGGAGGTATTCGTTCATGTTTGCTAAGTACTCTCCAGTAGCGGCAGGATTGTTGGTATTGCTGCTGCCCGCGTGCGCCACGTTGAGCACGTATTTCGATTCGCGTGCGGATCAACGCCTGGCAGTGGGAATTGAGGCTTTTCAGCGCGGCGACTACGTGACCGCCAACGAGGAACTGGGCTGGGTGGTCGAGCGATATGGCGATGAAGGGATTGGACGTCAGGCACTGTTGGCCGTTGCAGCCGTGGAAATGGATCCGCGCAATCCGCAGCGACGGCTGGCGCTGGGCGCGGAATTGATCGGCTCGTATCTGCGTCTCGACGAGCATCCTGACTGGGTCATGCCTGCCGCTCAAACTCTGTACCTGATGTCAATGGAAATGGTTGCAGCCGAAGAACGCGCGGCCCAGGCACAAGCGGAAAGGCAGGTAGTCGAGCGTCTTCTCGAGGAGGTCGAGCGTGACATGCCCAAGTCGCCCGATCCATCAGCGACCCTGCCCGCACGGCTGCGGGCCATGAAAGAAGATCGCGATCGCCTGGTCCGCAAAGTGGAGACGCTCGAAACGCAGCTCGCGGAACGCGACAAGAAGCTGGGCGAGACCGAGAAGGAGCTCGAGCGTATTCGCAAGACGCTGAAATCCTGAGACACCGAGCGAGTTTATGACCGTCCGAACTCGACTCCTCCTCACCATCTTCGGCATTGCGTTGTTGCTGACGCTGCCTGCCGCCTATGGCGCGACCCAGTTGGCCAACCTGCGCGACATTGCGGATCAACAACGCGAGCAACACGGTACTGCGTTTCTGGCGGCCGGTCAGCTGCAGGCCGCTCTGGCATCGCTGGATCGTTACGTACGCGGGTACATCGCCGTGGGTGGCGCTGATCAGTACATAGGAATCGAGCAGTCACTGGCGGACGCGCGGCGCGCACTGGAAGTACTGCGCGAGCGTGGTTACGAGACCGAGACCCGTCTGGCCGGTCAGCGTTTCGATGCCGTGGATCAAGCGACTCGACATATCCTTTCGCTGGTCTCGGCCGGCAAGCGCTCGGACGCCACAACGTACTTCGAGTCAGTAAAGCCGTTGCTGCTGGATGCATCTGCATCGCTCGAAGCCATCGCCAACGCCGTCGATGCCCGAAGTCGCGAAGCACTTGTTACGGCAGCCGAGATCAGCGGCGGCGCTCGGAATACGACCCTGGCGGCGTTGCTCGCCGCGCTGGCCGCGGTCTTCATCATCGGTTGGTGGACCACCCGCACCATCACGACCCCGGTACGGCGCCTGCGTGGTGCCATGGCGAATGTGGCTGCCGGTAGTTACGTGGTGCCTCAAGGGCTGCCCTACGGACGCACGGACGAAATCGGCGATCTGGCGCGCTCGTTCAGCTGGATGACGCAGCACCTGGCCCGGCTGGATAAGATGAAGGCCGAGTTCATGAGCATCGCTACGCACGAACTGAAAACGCCCATCAACGTAATTACGGGTTACACCGAACTGGTGGACGAAGGCGTCTACGGCGAATTGACAGAAGGGCAGCGCGATGCTCTGCAAGCCATCCGCGATCAGGCGCACGGGCTCACGCGACTGGTGAATCAACTGCTCGATGTCAGTCGCCTCGAAGCGGGCGGGCTGCACCTGTCCATGCGTGTTGTTGTGACCGAGGACCTGTTCGAGTCACTGGAGCGCTCTTTTACCATCCTGGCGCAGGAAAAGAACATTACGCTCACGTTTGCCGAAGGGGGCAACGTACCACGCACCATCTACGCAGATCCCGATCGCTTGCGCGACCAGGTGCTGGGTAACCTGCTTTCGAACGCGCTCAAGTTCACGCCCGTCAACGGTCACGTAGGCGTGCGCATCTGGGGCGACGATGATGTGCTGCGGGTTGAGGTCAGCGATACCGGTGTAGGAATGTCGCCGGAAGAGCTGCCCTACGTCTTCGACAAGTACTATCAAATCGGGCAGGAAGCGCGCAGCCAGGGCGCCGGCCTGGGACTCGCCATTGCGCGTGAAGTCGTGGAAGCGCACGCCGGTCAGATTACTGTGGAAAGCATTGAAAACGTGGGAACCACGTTCCGCATCGAGCTTCCAACTCGCCAGTCAACTGCCGTGTCTGACGAAGTACCCGCAATCGTGGGCGCCGAACCAGACCATCGTTGAACTTTGCCGCAGGTTTGGTTTACTTATCCGCCGCAAACCCATATTTGGGGTGTAGCTCAGTTGGCAGAGCGGGCGGCTGTTAACCGCCAGGTCGCAGGTTCGAGCCCTGCCGCCCCAGTAGATTCCCTGGAAAAACAAAAACTGTAAGGATTGGGCTTGGAACGCTCCGGGGGGGCGCTGCAAATGCAGCGCCCTTTTTTTCGCTGTGCCGTGGAAGCGTGGGCATCTTACTATTCCCGCGCGCGCTCCGGCGTAACAGGGAACGCCAGTGCGCATGCATTCTTAACGCCACCGAGGAAACGTGAAGAAGCGTACACAGCCATGCTGATGGTAGTCGCATTGAGTACGAGTGCATGCTACCACGCTACGGTGAGCACCGGTCTTACGCCGTCTGGCAGTCCATCAAACAGCCGTGGGCCATGAGCTTTATCTACGGTCTGGTTCCACCGAAGACAATGGAAACCGCCCAGCAATGCCCGGATGGTGTCGCGAAAGTTGACACGCAGCTGTCTTTCCTGAACGGCCTGGTGGCCGCTCTAACTTTTCAAAATCGTCACGCCCATGACGATTGAAGTGCAGTGTGCGGCTCCGCGCCGCGCAGGGCTGGGAGCCAACAGTATCATCCGTGCGGACGGCATGACCGTCATACGCGCCGTGGAAATTGCTGCGCAACGCTCGGTTGCTTCGGGCAACGCCGTTTACCTGAAATTCTAGGGCAGACCGGGCGTGGCGGGCGTAGCGGGGTGACCCTGTGACGTGTGCTACGCAAACGCAAGAGATGCGTCGGCTCGTGCGGCAACTGATCGAACTGAAAAGAATCTGGGGAGCGGCTCTTCAGGTGCCGCTCCCCAGTTCATTTGGAGCGCTTCGAACAAAGTTTGATGCCTAGGGACCTGTCCGGTTTGTCTTGGTGAGAAAAACGGCGCGACCGGCACGAGCAAAAACGTGGTACGGGTACTGCCCGCAGTTGGGCGTATTGGTGCCGTTCACGCAACCATTGTAGCGCAGCAACGCCTTCTCGATGTTGCCGTTTGTAGCATGTAAATTGGATCGGAAAATCTGTGCACCGTAGCAGATGTTGCCCTCGATGCTGTCCATGCTTCCAGCGCACGCCCGCCAGTTGCCGCGGTGCAGTGGCATGACCTGCATGAGTCCGCGCGCTCCAACAAAGCTGGTGGCTTCCGGGTCAATGTCCGGGTTCTCCACCAACAGCACCGCCAGCAGAATGTCCGGCGAGATGCCGGCCCGCCTGCCCTCGCCCACCAGTGCCACCGCTACCCGGCGCACCAGCCGCTGATCGCTGCTGTAGTACATGAGCACCCTTTCCAGGGGCTCGACTTCCTGGCTGTACAACGACTGCACCTGCAGGAACGACGCGTTAACCACCCGTGTGCGTTCCATGAGTACGTCGGCCCGGGTACGTTCGCCGCGCCCCAGAGATGCACCCAGCGCGGTGGCTGGGGTGCGCAATGCTGCCGTAACCAACACCAAAATCACGGCTATTCCGGGGATTGCAGCTAAGACGCCCAGGCGCCGGCCTATCGGTCTTGCCTGACCGAAGACCGACCGACTCAGTCTCCAGAAATAGTGGAGCTGACGAGTCATGGTCTCCTCCCTCCTCACGATAACAACGTTCGGATGCTTCGGACCTGACGGGGCTCCAACTGGTGCAAAGGGTGTACCCCGCTGGCCAATTTAATGATTCCTAATGACTTGGAGCCCCGGCTTCGGGTGCTTTCGGGTGGCAATAACGTGACACGTGTTGCATCAATTCTTGACACCGTAATGCGCTGATCCAGCCTACGGTGGTTAGATCTCCAGATCGATCCATCGAATCAGCTCACGCAGCGGCTCGCTGCCGTCATGGTGCCAGGCCGGTGGGGGCCAGGGTAATGCCCGAAACGAGGTGATTCGAGAGATCCCGAGTCCACCCAGGACGGGGGCCAGTCGGATCGTCTCTTCTTCTGTAAACCCTGCCAGGGCAATGGATTGAAGCACGTCTGCCAGGGGGCGCAGCAGTTCGGTGAGGCGCTCCACTGCGGCCAGCGGCCTCACTGTAATGAAGCGATTGAGACAGGAGGCCTCAAAGCCCTCATCGGCGTCCAGAACCACGGTATAAGGGGCTTCGCGGCCCGAGTAGAGGACGATATTTCGGCCAGCTATGGCCTGGAATTCGGCTCGAGCGCGGGCGTCGAGCATGGCCACGGCTTCACCCGGGGTCATCCGCCCGCGGGGCAGTCGGTGCTCGAGCTGGTGGAGAGCTCGAGCCAGCCCGGTGGCCAGGTCATGGGCGGCTGCCATGGGTCCCAGAACGAAGATCGCATGGGGCGATACGCAGCCCTGCTGGTCGAATGTGGCCACAGCGCCGGCGGCGTCGGCGGCAATTGCGTCGATTTGATCCAGATCCAGGTTCTGACCCAGAACCAGCCCGAGAGACAAACGCGGCCCGTGAATCACTAGGCGGGCGTTGAGTGGCGCCGAGGTCCTGGCCAATGACACGACGTCGCGGCTGCCGTAAACAATGGAGGTATCCGCCTCACGCAGGAGTGCCTCCTCCAGCCCGGTCGTACCCCCGGGCCAATAG
>JBOHRF010000007.1:0-49874 GCA_050732575.1 Longimicrobiales bacterium | reverse complement strand
ACACTGCACGATACCTTCGAGGAGCCCAGTCAGTATTACCGCATTGACGGCCGGCCCGCGGTTTCCTTTGTAGTGATCAAATCTATCGCAACTAACACGGTGGAGGTGGCCGAACGGGTAAAGGCGCGCGTGGCGGAGTTGGAGCCTCACCTCAAGGGCGGCGTACGGCTGATCCTGGATACGGATCAGAGCGAGGCCATCAAGCTGCAGCTCACGGATCTGCGCTCCCGTTCCATTCTGTCTGCGGTCATTGTGTTTGCGGTTCTGGTGCTCTTCCTGCGCTCCTTCCGCTCGGCCGCCATTGCCTTTGCCACCATCGTGTTCTCCGTGCTCATCACGCTCAACCTGATCTACTGGGGCGGCTTCACGCTGAACGTGCTGACACTCATGGGCCTGGCCATGGGCTTTGGCTTCATGATCGACAATGCCATCGTGGTGCTGGAGAACATCTATCGGCGCCGACGAATCGGAGATGCGTCCCAGGTAGCGGCGGAGCGGGGCACGGCCGAGGTGCTGGTGCCGGTGCTGGGCGCCACCATCGTCAACGTGATCGTGCTCTTGCCCTTTGTGTATCTGCAGGGTGAGCTGAAGTTGTACTACGTGCCGCTGGCGCTGGTGGTCGGCTTTGCGCAGATGGCCAGCCTGGTGGTGGGCTTCACTTTCATTCCCGCATTGGCCGCGCGCGCGTTACGCTCCGGTAAGTTTGCCTGGGGTTCGGCGACTGCCGGAGAACGCGATGACCCGTTCTACAAACGCGGCTACCTCTGGTTCATTCGGCGTACGCTCAACCGGCCCTGGATCACTGTGGTCATGGCCACGGTCATGCTGGGCGGCTCGTATTTCCTGTTCAAGAAGTACGTCAATACGGGCGTGTTGTGGCGAAACTGGGGTTTTGGTGAACAGACCTATATCGACATCAACGTACGTCAACCCCGGGGCGAAGAGCTGGACCGCACCGATGAGATTGCGCGCTTTTTTGAGGATCGGCTGCGCGACGTGGACTTCGTAGAGCGCTTCACCACGAATGTCACACCGCTGTCCGCACGCATCCACGTTACGTTCCCCGATTCCATTGAAATCACGGACGCACCGGTTGTGCTCAAGGAACAGCTATCGGAGCACGCAGTAGTCTTTGGCGGGGCCAATATCTCCGTGTACGGCTATGGCCCGGCCTTCAGTGGCGGCGGCTTGGGCGGTGGCGGATCACCCAACTACTCCATCAAGATCCTGGGCTACAACTACGAGAAAGTGCGGGAAATCGCCGAGGACCTGGCAGTCAAGTTGCGCCGCTTCAGCCGCGTTCGTGAAGTGGACACCAACTCGGCCAGCCGCGGGTTCGACCGTGACCGCGCGTCTGAGATCGTACTCAGCATTGACCGGCAGCGGCTGGCGCTGCACGGCATGACCGTGCAGGACCTTTTGCGGGAGGTCAATTCGTCGGTGCGCGGCCGCAATCGGCAAAGCGCCATCCGCGTGGGCGGCGAGGAAGTCAATTACGCACTCAAGCTGGAAGGGCACCGCTACATCGACGTGGTGCAACTCAAGGAACTGCTCCTGCCGGCGCCGGGCGGTGAGATGGTGCGGTTGGCCGATGTGGCCACGCTGGAAGAGCGCAAAGTGATGGGCCGCATCATTCGGGAGAACCAGCAATACCAGCGGCTAGTGGCCTACGAGTTCCGCGGGCCCAACAAGTTGGGGGATCGTGTAAAAGCTGCGGTGATGAATGCCACCACGCTCCCGCCGGGCTTCACGCTGGCTGAGGACCAGGGTTACTACTGGTCACGCGCGGAGCAGCAACAAATCTGGGGCGTGATTGGCTTTGGCATCATCCTGATCTTCATGGTAACGGCCACCCTCTTTGAATCTATGCGCCAGCCGATCTGTGTGCTGTTGACCGTGCCTATGGCGCTCATCGGCGTGTTCCTGATCTTCTATTTCACCAGGGCAAGCTTCACGCGAGAGGCGTACATTGGCGTGATCATGATGGCCGGTGTGGTCGTGAACAACGCGATTCTCCTGGTCGACCACGTCAACCAGCTGCGCCGACGAGAAGGCTTTGATCTGGTGGAAGCGCTGGTGCAAGGATCGGCCGAGCGCGTGCGGCCCATCCTGATGACCAGTGCGGTCACCATCCTGGCCATGCTGCCGCTCGTGCTGTTCAGCCAAACCGCAGATTCGAACATCTGGAACGCACTGGGCTTTGCCATGATCGGCGGCTTGAGCAGCTCCACCATTCTCGTACTCACGGTAACGCCCGCATTGTACCTGCTCTTCGAGCGCAGGCGAGAGCGGCGTCTGAAGGCCGGTGCAGCGGCCACCGTTGCGGCCGAAGCGGAGCCCGCACTGGTGTCCTGAAAGCAGTGCATTGACGCATTCCCGTCATGCGGCCTAGCTTCCCGGCCGCATGGAGTCCTCAGCTGGCGTTCGCGTTCGTTTCGCCCCCTCGCCCACTGGTTATCTGCACGTGGGCGGCGCGCGCACTGCGCTTTTCAACTGGCTGTTTGCACGCAAGCACAAGGGCGCGTTCGTGCTGCGCATCGAGGATACCGATCGCGAACGTTCCAGTCCGGCCATGACCGATGCCATTCTGGAGAGCATGCTTTGGTTGGGCCTGCAGTGGGATGAGGGGCCGCTTCACCAGGCGGATGGCCTGGCTCGGCATCAGCGTGATGCACAACAGCTGTTACGCAGCGGAGCGGCATACCGCTGTTTTTGCACCGCTGCCGAAATCGAACAGAAACGTACGGAAGCCGGCCAGGGTTACCGCTACGATCGTAAGTGCCTGTTGCAGGCAAGTACGGAGGAGTCAGAGGCGCGCGCGCGCGCGGGGCAAGCTCACACGCTTCGTGTTCGTGTGCCGGATGGGATTACCGTCTGGGACGATGCCGTGCACGGACGACTCGAGGCGACCAACGCAGGTTTGGATGACTTCATCATCATGCGCTCGGACAGCACGCCTATCTACAACCTGGCCGTGGTGAGCGATGACATCGAGATGCGCATCACGCACGTGATCCGCGGTGACGACCATATCTCGAACACACCCAAGCAAATCCTGTTGTACCAGGCGCTGGGTGCGGCATTGCCCGTATTCGCACACGTGCCCATGATTCTGGGCGGCGACGGCAAGCGCCTCTCCAAGCGGCATGGTGCAACGGCGGTCGGCGAATACGAGCGGCTGGGCATCCTGCCCGCAGCATTGCGCAATTTTCTGGCTCTGCTCGGATGGGCGCCGGGGGACGACCTGGAAATCATGCCCCTCGAGCAGATGATCGATCGCTTTTCACTGCAAGCCATCAACAAGAAGAGCGCGGTGTTCGATGCCAAGAAGCTGCAATGGATGAACGGGCAGTACATCAATGGGGCGGACGCGCCGGCACTGGTGCCGCTGGTGCTCCAGCAACTCGCGCACTCAGATCCTGACCTGGCCGCGGCCCTGCCGGCGGACGCGCGACTGACGCGGACGATTGAATTGCTCAAACCTCGCGCGCGCAGCGTCATCGAGCTGGCCGAGCAGGCTCGCCCGTACGTCGGCGACTCGATCGATTACGATATCGAGGCTGTTCAGAAGCACTGGCAGGATGCGACAGCCGTAGCCGAACGCTTGAGCGCGCTGCGCACGCGCTTGGCCGGGCTCCCGGATTGGCAAAGCGATCAGATGGAAGCCACATTGCGTGAATTGGCGGAGCAGTTGGGTGAACCAGCCAGCCATCTGATTCACCCGCTTCGCGTGGCATTGACCGGTCGCGCTGCATCGCCGGGGATCTTTGACGTTTTGGCAGTGCTGGGCCGGGAAGTGTCGCTTCAACGCATCGATTCGGCACTCAAAAAACTGAGTGCCGGCCCTAATTGACGGCTCCGGCTTGACAACCGGAGGCAACACGGAATACCATGCATGCCGACTCTCGCGGATCCCTCCACAACACGTGCGCATCCAGAGGCGATGATGCCAAAGCCACTGACGAGCCTTGAGCGCCGAATCCTCGACTACCTCGTAGAGTACCTGCGGAAGAACACGTACCAGCCGTCGATACGTGAAATCGGCAAGCGATTCGGCATCAAGAGTACGAAGACTGTTTCGGAGTATCTTCAGTCTTTGGCGGACAAAGGCTGGATCGAGCGCGATCCGTCCCGATCACGTGGTGTGCGGTTGATCGGCATGGAGCTGGGCTCCGAAACGGTGACCGTGCCACGCGTGGGTAACGGCAATGCCGCGGGCGATGTGCCGGTTGCACTCGAGCTGGATCGGCAGCTGGCGGGCGCCAGTGGGACGTTCTGCATTGCCATGCACGGCGATGGCCTGGCCGGTGATGGCATTCAGGACGGCGATCTTCTGCTGGTCGAGCCCACTGACGCGGCCGAATTCGAAGATGGCGATCTGGTTTGCTACCTCCACGGTGAGGAAGATCCCAGTGTGGAGCGCTACGGCCCAAGCCGGCGCGCGGTGGCTGCACCCGCAGGCCGCGTGGTGAGCGTGGTCCGGCGGTTGCGCGCACCTTCAGGTCGAGTTGGTGCACCTGCCGAGTGACGTGGCAGCGCATCAATCTCCCGTTCAACCACACGACCCACTTTGGATGCAGCGAGCGCTGGAACTCGCGCTTGCTGCGGCTACGCAGGATGAAGTCCCCATCGGTGCCGTGATCGTGCACCAAGGTCGGTTGCTTGCCGAAGCCCACAACCAGACCCGCATACACGCAGATCCCACAGCACACGCTGAAATGGTTGCCATTCGCAAGGCAGCCGAAAAGCTGGGCGGATGGCGCCTGCTCGATGCCACGCTGTACGTGACCATGGAGCCGTGTGCAATGTGCGCGGGCGCCATCGTACTGGCTCGAATAGAAAGACTTGTTTTGGGTGCACTCGATCCCAAAGCCGGGATGTGCGGCTCACTGGGCAATCTCGTTCAGGACGGGCGATTGAATCACCGCGTGGCGCTGACCGTGGGTGTGCTGGCCGAGCAGAGCAGCGCATTGCTGCGCGGTTTTTTTCGCGCGCGTCGTTGATCGGAAGACGGACCCGAAATCCTCAGCGCGTTCCGCTTTGCTCATTGCGCAGCGTACTGTTGCGCCGTCCGTATGCGAAGTAGATCAGGATCCCCACCAGAAGCCAAACGCCGAACCGAACCCAAGTGACGAGCGGGAGTCCGGCCATCAGCCAAAAGCAGGAGAGGATGGCGAGGATAGGCACGAGCGGTACGAGCGGCGTGCGGAAAGGACGCTCACGATTCGGTTCGATGCGGCGCAACACCAGGATACCTGCGGCCACCAGTACGAAAGCGAAGAGGGTGCCGATGTTGGTGAGCTCGATGACCTCAGCAATGGGCGCAAAGGCGGCGAACACGGCCACGAACGCGCCGGTCATGATGGTAATGACGTGAGGCGTTCGATACTTGCGATGCACCGAGGCGGCCCAGGAAGGCAGCAATCCATCCCTGGCCATCGCGTAGAAGATGCGGGGCTGCCCGAGTTGAAATACGAGCAGGACCGACGTGGTGGCGATGACCGCGCCAAAAGAAATGATGCCGGCGGTAATGTTCAAGCCGCGCTCGCTGAAAGCAGTGGCCAGCGGCTCGGCGGTGCCCAGCCGATTCCAGGGCAACATGCCGGTGAGCACGGCCGTAACGGCGATGTAGAGCACGGAAGTGATGAGCAGCGATGTGAGGATGGCAAAGGGCATGTCACGTTTGGGGTTCTTACTTTCCTCCGCCGCGGTGGATACCGCATCGAATCCGATGTAGGCAAAGAATATCAGGGAAGCGCCGGTCCAGATTCCCTGAAACCCATTGGGTGCGAAGGGCTGCCAGTTCTCGGGCCGCACGTAGCGAATGCCAATGGCCAGGAAGAACAGAAGAATACCCAGTTTGACAATGACCATTCCGGTATTGAACCACGCGCTCTCGCGCACGCCGACTACTAACACGACCGTGACCAGTGCTACGATCAAGACGGCGGGGAGATTGAAAATGATGGGCAGTCCATAAAGTTGCGGCGCGTGGTTGGCCGCATCGGCGGCCTGCATGACATGGCGGCCGAGGGTGGCCGGATCGATACCTTGGGTCACGGCTTCGGCTACCTGGCGCGCACCCTGAAACGCGGTTCGGTAGTCGGTGGCCATCCACTCCGGAAAAGCCAGCCCAAATCCGCGCAACAGCTCCTGGAAATAGCCGGACCAGCTGACGGCAACGGCTACGTTGCCGACCGCATATTCGATGATTAGATCCCAGCCAATAATCCAGGCGATCAGTTCGCCGAGCGTGGCGTACGCGTAGGTGTACGCGCTGCCGGCCTGTGGGATCATGGCCGCGAATTCGGCGTAACAAAGCGCGGCAAACCCGCACGCAATGGCCACCAGCACGTAGGACAACATGAGCGCGGGTCCGGCGCCCAGATGATCCGCGCCGCCGGCAATGGCAGTACCGGCGCCCGAAAAGATGCCGGCGCCAATGATGGCGCCAATCCCGAGCGCCGTGAGCTGCCACGGTCCCAACACTCGCCGCAGCCCCGTCTCCAGGGGGATGGCCTCGTCCTTAAGCTCGGTGATCGTCTTGCGGGCGAATAGGCCGGACATGGCGAGTTCCGGTTAGAGGATGTGGGCGCCGAAAGTACGAAACGGCCGCGGCCGTTGTAAAGGAAAGGTGAGCGTGATAAGCTTCCGGCCGCTTTGCCGGCACTTCAAGGGTACTGATGAGCGAGCCCACGCGAGAGCTCCTGATGGACGAGCGCGCCGTGCAGCGTGCGCTCGCGCGTATGGCTCGCGAGATCGTCGAGCACAATCCGGGATTGACCGATCTCGTGTTGATCGGCGTGCAGCGCCGAGGCGTACAACTGGCCGCGCGATTGGCTGACGAAATCGAGCGCGCCGAATCCATCCGGCCTCCGGTCGGCACTCTCGACATCACGCTCTATCGTGACGATCTGACCACCATAGGCCCGCGTCCCGTGCTGGGTGAAACGAGTCTGCCGGGCAGCATCGACCAGAAGCGTGTGGTCATCGTGGATGATGTGTCCTATACGGGACGCACAGTGCGCGCTGCGTTGGACGAGCTGGCGGACTTCGGGCGGCCCGCACGCATCTTCCTGTGTGTCCTGATCGACCGGGGCGGCCGCGAACTGCCCATCCAACCTGACATTGTAGGCCGTCAGATCAACGCGGGGCCGCATCAGCTGGTGGAAGTGCGCGTGCCCGAGATAGACGGCCGGCTGGGCGTTGAATTGCTCACGCGCAACCAACCAGCCGCGTGAAGCCGCCGATCTATCTGGGTAAGGATCTGATCGGCCTGGAGCCGCTCGACGTCGAACGCATTCGCATGATTCTGGACACGGCCGAGCCGTTCAAGGAAATCAGCGAGCGCGCCATCAAGAAAGTCCCCGTGCTGCGCGGCAAGACCATCGTCAACCTGTTTTTCGAGCCATCCACGCGTACGCGCATCTCGTTCGAGTTTGCCGAGAAGCGCTTATCCGCAGACACGGTCAACATTGCGGTCAGCGGTTCTAGCGTACAGAAAGGTGAGACGCTGGTCGATACCGCGCGCAACCTGGAAGCCATGCGCATCGACATGGTCGTGATTCGTCATGGCTCCTCGGGAGCGGCGCGTTTTCTGGCTGACCGCATTCCGTCCAACGTGATCAACGCGGGCGACGGCCAACACGAGCATCCCACCCAGGGCCTGCTGGACTTGCTGACCATCCGCGACAAGCTCAAGCGTCTGGACGGTGTGCGCGTTTGCCTGGTGGGTGATGTGCTGCACTCGCGCGTGGCGCGCAGCAATATCTGGGGGTTGCTCCGTTGCGGCGCTCAGGTGGCCGTCTGCGGGCCGCGCACATTACTGCCCGCCGAAATTGGCGAACTGGGCGTCCACGTATTCACGCGCATTGAGGAAGCCGTGGAATGGGCGGATGTACTGAATGTGCTGCGCCTGCAGCTCGAACGCATGCAGGCGGGCTATGTGCCCAGCCTGCGCGAGTACAACCGGGTGTACGGCGTCACGCGCGAACGGGTGGAGCGCGCGCCCCAAGACCTGCTGATCCTGCATCCCGGACCCATGAACCGGGGTGTGGAAATCGACAGTGACGTCGCCGACGGGCCGCACTCGGTCATCCTGCATCAAGTAACGAATGGTGTGGCTGTGCGCATGGCCGTGCTCTATCTCCTGGCAGGCGGCGTTCCGGAGCGGGCCGAGGCCGCCAAATTGGAGGCGAACCCATGAGCGTGCGGCCGTTGCTGGTGCGCGGCGGCAGAGTCATCGATCCATCGCAACGCATCGATGAAGCGGTTGATGTTCTGCTGGTCGACGGCGCGGTGGCGCAATTGGGCCGAGGTTTGCCTGAGCCTGATGGCACGCTGATTTACGATGCCAGTGGCCAGATCGTTTGTCCCGGCCTGATCGACGTGCATGTGCACTTGCGCGAACCGGGCGGTGAGCACAAGGAAACCATTGCCACGGGGACACGCGCGGCCGCCGCCGGCGGATTCACCGCGGTATGCGCCATGCCCAACACGGATCCGCCCATTGATGATCCGGCCAGCGTGGGCTTCGTGCGCGCAGCTGGCTTGCGCAGCGGTGGCGCACGTGTGTATCCGGTGGGCTGCGTTTCCATCGGGCAAAAGGGAGAGCGCCTGACTGAAATTGGGGAGATGGTGGAGGCGGGCGCAGTCGCCATTTCCGATGATGGCCGTCCCGTGGGCAATGCTGGGCTCATGCGCCTGGCGCTCGAATACACGCAGACGTTCGACATTCCGGTGGCCAATCACTGTGAGGAGAAGAGTCTCTCCCGCGATGGCTCGATGAATGAGGGACTGGTATCCACGCGGCTGGGCATAACCGGCATTCCGAATGCCGCCGAAGACGTCATGATTGCCCGCGATCTCATGCTGGCCGAGCTCACTGCTGGGCGCTTGCACATCCAGCACGTCTCCACCCGGTTCGGCGTTGAACTGATTCGGCAGGCCAAGGCGCGCGGTGTGCGCGTCACGGCGGAAGCCACACCGCACCATTTCAGCCTGACCGATGAGGCGGTGGAAGGTTACCGCACGGAAGCAAAGGTGAATCCGCCCTTGCGCGCGAACGCGGATCGATTGGCCGTGATTGAAGGAGTGCGCGACGGCACGCTCGATATCATTGCCACCGACCACGCACCGCACCACTACGACGAAAAGGAACAGGCCTTCGAAGATGCGCCCTTTGGGCTGGTCGGTCTGGAAACGGCGCTTGGTCTGGTCATCACAGGGTTGGTCGAAAAAGGCGTGATCGGCCTGGCCGAGCTGGTGGAACGATTGAGCTGCGCGCCGGCTCGCGCCTTCAATCTCCAGGGTGGCACCCTGAAGGTGGGCGCCACCGGTGATCTGACCGTGTTCGATCCGACGTTGCAGTGGACCGTCGATCCAGCACAGTTCCTGTCCAAGAGTCGCAACACACCATTTGCCAAGTGGACATTGCGCGGCCAGGCCACGTTGACGGTAGTGGGCGGTGTCGTTGTCTGGCGCATGCCTGGCGAGCCCGCCTGAAAACAAAAAGGCCCCGGCTGCCCGTGGCCATATGCTCCATCAGTGGAAAGTTTGCAACTACGCCGTGCGCTCGTTCAGCATGCGCGCCAGCTGTGACTTTTTGCGGGCGGCCTTGTTGGGATGGATGATGCGCCGCGTGGCCAGACGGTCGAGCAGGGCCGAAACCTCTTGTAGCGCACTCTGAGCTTCTGCCGTATCGGTGGCAGCACTGACCCGTTTGATGGCGGTTTTCATGCGCGAGCGCTGCGCTCGATTGTGCGCTGTCCGCTTACGTTCCTGGCGAATTCGCTTCTGTGCGCTAGCAGTGTTGGCCAAGCCGGCCCTCCATCTGGAACCTGGAAACTACGTGCAAAAATGGCCACAAAACCTACCCGCGTAGCGTGGCATCGTCAACCCCGGCAGGCGTCATCTCGAGGGTACACACGGGGCCAGCCAGGGTGGCCCGGGCGCAGGTCGGCGCGTTAGCTTCCGCCCCAATGGATATCATTCTGTTTCTGCCCGTATTGCTGTTCTCGGTCGTGCTGCACGAGTACGCGCATGGCTGGATGGCGAAACGGCAGGGCGATGAGACAGCCTACATGCTGGGGCGGCTGACGCTCAATCCCATTCCACACATTGATCTGTTCGGCAGCATCATTTTCCCCTTGATTTTGCACCTCTCCAACGCGGGTGTGCTCTTCGGCTGGGCCAAGCCAGTGCCCGTGAATCCACGCAACTACAGAAACTTCAAGAGAGGTGACATCCTGGTGTCACTGGCCGGCATCATGGCCAACCTGCTGTTGGCCGTGGCCATGACCGCGCTGATCGTAATCGTGATTCATATCTCGAGGATGGCGCCCGGGGCCCGTCCGCTTCTCGAGTTGCTTCTCGACATGGCACGGTATGGCCTGATCATCAATCTTGTGCTGGCCTTCTTCAACCTGATTCCGATACCGCCGCTCGACGGCTCGCACGTGATGTATTACTTGCTGCCGGCGCGTTTGGGCATGCGCTATCGCGAGTTGGGTCGTTTTGGGATGTTGATTCTGCTGGGGCTCATGCTGCTGGCGCCCAACGTGCTGCGCACCTTTCTGTGGCCGGTCACGGTTCTGCAGGGCTGGGCCCAGGCGCTGATCAACCTGTGGACCTGAACACGCAACTGCCCGCGAGCGATGACGGTTTCGTCGTCGAGCTGGAGCGCTTCCAGGGGCCGCTCGACTTGCTGCTCCATCTAATTCGGCAGCAGGACGTCGACATTTTCGACATTCCTATCGCACAGATCACACAGCAGTTTTTGGCGGCCATCTCGCGCGTGCATCAGTTGGGCCTCGACCAGGCCGGCGAATTCCTGGAAATGGCTGCCACGTTGATCCGCATCAAGTCACAGATGCTGTTGCCGCGCCGTGCGCTGGAAAGCGGCGAAATGGAGGATCCACGCGCGGAACTGGTGCGCCGTCTGCTCGAGTACGAACATTTTCGGGATTCCGCGCAACATCTGAGTCAGGCGGAAGCAGAACGAGCTCGCCACTTTGCCCGAGGATACGTTCCGCCTCGTCGGGCAGCAGAGCCGATTGTAGTTGCTGAATTACAAACCACGTGGGATGAGTTGTTCACCGTCGCGCTAGCGCTGGTGGCGCGCGAGCGTAAGCCAATCGATCATCACGTGGCCACACGGCCGGTGCCGATCGAAGAAAAAATAGGACTCATTGCACAGGCGCTGGCGCGTGTGAGCCGCATTGAGTTTCGGCACCTGGTGGAGCCGTTTGCGGACAGGCTGCACACGGTGGTCACGTTCATGGCCGGACTGGAACTGGCCAAGCGACGTCAAGTCGCGCTGCGTCAGCGCGAGCCGTTCGCCGATCTGTGGCTCTATCGCACGGAAGAGCCGGAACCGGCTGATGAGATGGAAGCCGACCCGCCAGTGGCCGCGCATCCTGAAGTTCTTGAAGAAGGAAGCAGCGTTGCATGAGACTCACGCAAATCGTGGAGGCCCTGCTGTTTGCCAGTGACGCTCCGCTCAGTGCGGCCGATATTGCACGCATCGATGAGCGCCTGGATGAGGATACTGTGGAAGCGGTGATCCAGGAGCTGCGCGGCGAATACGAACAGTCCGAGCGCTCTTTCCAGGTCTATGAAGTAGCGGGCGGCTACCAGTTGCTGACCCGGCCCGATTTCGCGGTGTTTCTGGAACGCTACGAAACAGTACCGCAACCCACTCGCCTTTCTTTCCCGGGTCTGGAGACGCTGGCCATCGTCGCGTACCGGCAGCCGATCGGCCGGGCCGAAATCGAGGAAATCCGCGGTGTTGGGTCCACGGGCGCACTGAAAACGCTGCTGGAACGCGGGCTGATCGCAATCACGGCGCGCGGTGAGGGACTCGGTCGGCCGTTGCTTTATGGCACGACCTCGAAATTCCTCGAGCATTTCGGGTTTCGCGCGCTCGACGATCTGCCGCGTCCTGACGAGCTGCCGGTCGTGTTACGGACGCGGGGCGCCACCCCGTTGGCCTCGCCCGAGCTGGCTGAGGCGGTTTCCACCGCAGTGCAGGTGGACGACGTGCCGGAGGTGCAATCCAATGGCGCTCATCCGCCTTCACTCGACGAGGTGGTTTTGGAGGACCGTCCCGACCACGGACCGTTCGACTGATTTGGCTGTGTCCGGGCCGGTGCGGCTGCAGAAATTCCTGTCCAATGCCGGCGTAGCGTCACGCCGCAAGGCCGAGGCCTTGATCCTGGCTGGGCGCGTCACAGTGAACGGCACATCGGTGACCGAGCTGGGCACCCGCGTCGATCCTGAGCGGGATCGGGTCGCCGTGGATTCGCGTCCGGTGGTGCCCGCGGCACCTCAATGGATCGCGTTGCACAAGCCGGCGGGATACCTTACATCGCGAGGCGATCCCTATGGCCGGCCCACGATTTACGAGTTGCTCCCGTCCACGCACCGGGGGCTTTTTTACGTAGGGCGGCTCGATGCCGAGACTGAAGGATTGCTGCTGCTGACCAATGACGGAGACCTCGCCCAGCGACTTCAACATCCGCGTTATGGTGTACAGCGGTTTTATGAAGTCACCGTGAATGGCGAGGTGGCAGATAGTCGCGTGACGCAGATGCTCGGGGGCCTGCAGTTGGAAGATGGCCCTGCGCGCCTGCAGGAGGCGGCGGTTCTGGCGCGTTCACCACAGCAGACGACGATGCGGGTGACCCTGGCCGAAGGCCGCAAACGCGAGGTGCGCCGCATTTTCTCTTCCATCGGTCATGAAGTGATGCGTTTGCGTCGCATCCGCTATGGCCCCATCGAGCTGGGCACCCTGAACCCCGGTGCATGGCGCCCGCTGTCATCCAGTGAGGTTGCCGCACTCGAGTCGGACCTCGCCCCATGAACATCGAAAACCGGACGGTGCTGCTGCTGGGAGGATCCGGCCTGGTCGGTATGGCCGTGGCCCGTGAACTGGCCGCTCATGCGCCACGCATGATCGTGGTGGGTGGGCTGAGCAGGGGCGAAGCCGAAAGTGCCGTAGCCGAACTCAAGAGCGAAGCCATTTTTGATTCCGTTGCTCTGCAGGCCGAGTGGGGTGACCTGTTCGTGCCCGCGCCCTTCAAAGATCGAGGCCGGGCAGACATCCTGGCGGATGCCTCCGCCCGAGCGCGCTTGCTCGATGACATTTACGGCGAGTTGACCGAGGAGGGCATCCAACGATCCGCCCTGGTTACACTGCTCGTGCGTTGGCAACCGGAAATCGTGGTGGACTGTGTGAACACGGCTACCGCGTTTGCCTATCAGAATGTGTTTGACAGCGCGGCGCTCCTGCGCGGCAAGGCCGCGGCTGGGGTGGCCACGCTGGATGACGTAGAACACCATCTGGCCTTGTTGTACTTGCCGCAACTCATCCGGCACGTGCAACTCACTCTCGAAGCGCTGCGCCGCGCCGGCACGGTCAGTTACATCAAGGTGGGCACGGCCGGAACTGGCGGAATGGGGCTGAACATTCCGTTTACCCACTCGGAGGAACGACCGAGTCGCATGCTTCTGGCCAAATCCAGTGTGGCCGGAGCCCATACCTTGCTGCTCTATTTGATGGCTCGTACACCAGGTGCGCCTGCAGTAAAAGAGATCAAGCCCACGGCGGCCATCAGTTGGAAGCGCATTGCTCATGGCCTGGTGCGGCGCAAAGGAAAGCCGATTGAGGTTTATGATGCCGATCGGCCCTTGCATCTGCGCGAGGCGTTTGCCGACCATGCGGGCCAGATGGCGCGTGCCTGCGGCCGTCCTCTACAGGGCGTATACCTCGACGCCGGTGAGAACGGCCTGTTCAGCCCGGGTGAATTCGAGGTACTGACGGCGCTCGGGCTGATGGAGTACATCACCCCGGAAGAAATTGCAGAAAACGTGGTGCGCGAAATTCGCGGGTTTGCCACAGGTCGTGACGTGGTTGCCGCCCTGGACGCTTCTACATCGGGGCCGACTTATCGAGCGGGCGTGCTGCGCGAAACGGCGCTGGACCGCATGGCCGAGCTGGAGCAGCAGCACGGCGTGGAATCCGTGGCCTTCGAGATGCTGGGACCGCCGCGTCTCTCCAAGCTGCTCTTCGAGGCAGCGATCCTGGCGCGCGTATTCCCCGATCTCTGTTCCCTGGCCCGGGCCGATGTGGAACAAACTGCGCGCCGCACGCACGAACTGATCGGCGCAGACGCTGATCTGCGCACCCGCATCCTTTCTATTGGTTTGCCCATAGTGCTGCCCGACGGCATGCTGTTGCGCGGGCCCGAAGTCAAAGTCAGCCCTGACCCTGGGCAGTCTCCCGAGGATCCGCGGCTGGCCGATAATGGGTGGGTGGATCTCCGCGCGCAAAACTGGCGTAAATGGCGGGAGAGGGCGGCCAGCATGTTGCGTGAGGGGAACGACTTTCCTGGTCCAGATCAGGGCTCACGCCATGACAGTGAGCCAGGCAGCCAGACGGGCCGGATCCGTCCCGCACGGTTGGTAGCCTGGGTATTCCGGCGCGAGGACCATGGCCAACGTACAAAACGCTAGGCAGAATCGAACCAGACGAGGATGAGCGGGGTGGAACACGCAACCGCGCCGACGAACGTGGCAACAGGTCGCCAGCTTGCCGGCCGAATCAAGGATGAGCTGCACAAACGCGTAGTCGGTCAGGACGAAATGATCGAGCGGCTGCTGGTCGGCCTGCTGTCTGGCGGACACGTGCTGCTCGAGGGTGTGCCGGGCCTGGCCAAAACGCTGACCGTGCGCTCCCTGGCCGAGACCATCCACGCCAGCTTCGAGCGCATCCAGTTCACGCCTGACCTGCTGCCCGCCGACGTGGTGGGCACCATGATCTACAACCAGCGTACGGGTGAGTTCTCGGCTCGGCGCGGGCCCATCTTTGCCAACATCGTACTGGCCGATGAAATCAACCGTGCGCCACCCAAAGTGCAGTCAGCGCTGCTGGAAGCCATGCAGGAGCATCAGGTCACGTTGGGTGGCGAAACCATGAAGCTGCCCGAGCCGTTCCTGGTTCTAGCCACGCAGAATCCCATCGAGCAGGAAGGGACGTATCCGCTGCCGGAGGCGCAGGTTGACCGCTTCATGCTCAAGTTGCGCATCACGTACCCGGGCCGCGAGATGGAAAAAGAGATCATGCGCCGCATGGCGGGCCGGGAGCTGGCCCAGTTGCAGCCCGTAGCCACGCTCGAGGAGTTGTTTGCCGCGCGGCGAGAAATCGTGGAGATCTACATGGATGACAAAATCGGCGACTATATCGTGGACCTGGTCCAGGCCACACGCGAGCCGGCCCAGTATGGTCTTACCTCCACGGCGCCGCTGATCGAATATGGCGCATCCCCGCGCGCCACCATCTACCTGGCAATGTGCGCGCGCGCGCATGCCTACCTGCGCGGCCGCGGGTACGTTTTGCCCGATGACGTCAAGGCGATCGGCCCCGACGTCTTGCGGCACCGCATCCTGACCAGCTTCGAGGCCGAGGCCGAGGAAGTGACGTCCGAGGACATTGTTGCGCGTGTCTTTGAGGCGGTCCCCGTGCCCTGATTAAAGGTATGCCCACACTGCTGGATCGATGGTTCCGTCCTGCGCGCGTCATGGAAGCAACGTTGGCCGCCGAAACGACCCGCGATGGCAAGTCCGTGCCGCGCGAGATTCTACGTCAGGTCAAGCGCATCGAGTTGAGCATGCGCGGGTTGGTGGATTCGATTTTTGGCGGCGAGTATCAGTCGGTGTTCCGCGGCCAGGGCATGGAATTCTCCGAAGTTCGCGAGTACCAGGCCGGTGACGACGTGCGCCACATCGATTGGAACGTGACCGCACGTGTGGGCCATCCGTTTATCAAGAAACATGTCGAGGAGCGCGAGCTGACCGTGCTCCTGCTGGTCGATTTGTCCGGCTCCGAACAGTTCGGTACGCGGGAGCGGTTCAAGGCCGAGCGCGTGGCTGAGATCGCCGCCGTACTCGCGCTTTCCGCCGTTCGTAACAACGATCGCGTAGGCATGCTCATTTTCAGCGACACGGTGGAGCACGTGGTGCCGCCCAAGAAAGGCCGGCGCCACGTCCTGCGGTTGATTCGTGACGTGCTGGCTTTTCGACCCCATGGTACGGGCACCGATCTGGCCGGTGCGCTCGACTACGCGGCCCGGGTGTTGCCTCACCGGTCCGTAATCTTCTTGCTCAGTGACTTTGCCTTGCTCTACCCGCCAGACACGGGACCGGAATCAGCCACCTTTGCGCGCTGGGAAAAGACGCTTCGCCTGGTTTCGCGCCGCCACGATGTGGTGGCCGTGATCGTGCGCGATCCGGCCGAGCAAACGCTGGGCGACCTGGGTCTGCTTGTACTGCGCGATCCCGAGACTGGCGAACGGGTGGTCGTGAATACCCACCGAGCCGATGTGCGCAAAGGCTTTCAATCGTTCCTGGATCAGGAACGCGCAGCCCTCAATCGCTCGTTTCGAAGGTTGGGTGTGGATCAGATCGACGTTCGCACCGATGGCTCATTCGTGGGACCGTTACTGGCCTTCTTCCGGCGGCGCGCGCGCGTGCGCAGGCGCACACGCTAATGCGCTCGCGCTTCGTGATCCCGACTCTGTGTCTATTGATGGGCGCACCCATGGCCGCGCAGCAGGTTCAGGTCGGTCTCACCGCGGACACGATTCGAGTGGGAGACATTGTGGGCGTAGCGGTGCAGGTGAGCGCGCCTGCGGGCGCCGAGTTGATCGTACCCGACACGCTCGATTTGAGTGGCGACCTGGAGAACGCAGCACGCCGGCGAGTGCGGCTGGATTCTCTGGCCGATGGCACGCTCCATTACGTGGTGACGTTCCCGATTACTGCATGGCGGCCGGGAACGCACGCGTTGCCGACCCTCCAATTGAGCCTGCGTACGGCCGGGCAGCAGCAGCCCATCACGGTGACCCTACCAGAGCTCGACGTTCTCAGCGTTTTGCCGGCCGATACCGCGGGTGTGGAGGCCAGGCCGCCCCGCGATGTCTGGGGCGCTAGTCGGCTCTGGTGGCCGATTGTACTCCTGGCCGTACTGGCGGCCATAACTCTGGGCGCCCTGTTCTGGTGGTGGCGCCAACGACGACGCTCGGCCACGGAGAGTCCGGTTGAGGCGCCCTTGCCGGTCATTCCGCCGCGGGAATGGGCGCTTCAGGAATTGGCTCGCATTGGGCAGGCCGGCTGGCTGGAGCGAAACGAGTATCGCCGGTTCTACATCGAGTTGAGCGTAACGCTGCGCCGCTACGTGGCCATGCTGGACGGGGCCTGGAGCACCGATCTTACCACGCCAGAGTTGAGTGCGCGCGTGCGCCTGATCGGGGCCGATCCCAAAGAGCTGGAGGCCATCCTGCAGCGCTCGGATCTGGTCAAGTTTGCGCGCCAGGACCCGGGCCGTGAGCGGCCGCGTGCAGATCTGACGGCCGCGCGCGTGTGGGTAGAAACGTTCGAAAAGCCGTTTGCCTTCGCGGAGGCCGCATGAGTTTCGGCTTCGCGCACCCATGGCTGCTTCTGTTGCTGCCCATCCTGCCTATTTATGCGCTGCTCACGCGTCACGGTGGACGGCGCACACTAACGTTCTCGCGCGCGTCATTGCTGGGTTGGCTGGCCGGCGCGGGCAGTGCACGTCTGGCGTATTTGCCGGAGCGGATGCGCGGGCTGTGCGCGGCGACACTCGTTGTCGCCATGGCCGGACCGCGCACGGGAACATCGCTCGTCGATTTCGACGCCGAAGGCATTGCCATTGTCATTGTGCTGGACATCTCGAGCTCGATGTTGGCCGAAGATTTTGCGCCCAACAATCGACTCGAGGTAGCCCAGGCCAATGTGAAAGCCTTTGTGCGCGGTCGCGAATATGACCGAATTGGACTGGTCGCCTTTGCCGGCGAGGCGCTTACGCAGGTGCCGATTACCGTGGACTATCCGGTGATTTATGCAGCCGTCGACCAGCTGCGCGCAGGCAGCGGTCTGCTCGAGGACGGCACCGCCATTGGCACGGCCATCGCGACCGGCGCCAACCGCTTGCGCCGCACGACTGGTGAATCGCGCGTGATGATCCTCATGACGGACGGCGAGAACAACCGCGGCGAAATCGATCCGCTCACAGCGGCACGCGCGGCCGCTGCGTTTGGCATCAAGATCTACACGATCGGCATTGGTACGGAAGGTATTGCGCCGATTCCGGTGGCGACCGGTCCGTTCGGCGTGCAGTACGCCAATCTGCCCGTGCACATCGATGATGAGTTGCTGACGCAGATCGCAGATCTGTCGGGCGGGCGCTATTTCCGGGCGACCACACCCCAGGCAGTGGACAGCGTGTACCACCAGATCAATCGCATGGAGAAGAGCAAGGTCAACGTGCGTCGCTACACGGAGTACACGCCGCAGCATCAACCGCTCTTGCTGCTGGCCGTGCTGTTGTTGCTGGGCGAATGGTTGCTGCGCGCAAGCCGCTGGGGACGCCTGCCATGAGTTTTGCGCAACCGAACTTGCTCTTCCTGGTGCTGCTGTTGCCGCTGCTGGTGGGGCTTCTGGTCTTCCGCTATGCCAGGCGACGGCAGCGCGTGGCCCAGACGCTGGGCGATCCGGGCCTGCTGGCGCGCCTCGGTGGTGAAAGTCTGACGCGCTTCCCGGGCATCAGGCTGCTGCTGCTTCTGCTGGCTGCCGCAACTCTGGGCGTGGCCGCTGCCGGGCCCCGGTGGGGTATGCGCAGCGTAGAAAACCAAACGCGTACACGCAGTATTGTACTGGCGCTCGATATCTCGAAGTCCATGCTCGCGCGCGACGTTCAGCCCAATCGGCTGGAGCGCGAACGCCTCATGGCACGGCGCATCCTGCGCGATTTGGCGGCTGATCGCATTGGACTCGTGGTCTTCGCGGGCCGTGCTTATATCCTATCGCCGCTCACGACCGACCATGGCGCTTTGCAGCTGTACGTGGATGCGCTCGATCCCGAGATGGTCAGCCAGGGCGGATCATCGCTGGCCGCCGCCATTACCCAGGCCGCGGATCTGGCACGCGGGCCGGATGGACGCGCGCGCGGCGCCGCCGTGGTGGTGCTGAGTGATGGTGAAGCGCTGGAAGAGGAGGCCGCCATTCTCCAGGCCACGCAGCGGGCGCGCAGACTGGGCATCCCGATTCACACTATGGGATTGGGTACGCCAAACGGCGAGCGAATTCCGGACATCGATCCGAACACGCGCCGGATCCTGGGCTACAAAGTCGATGAGTACGGTCGACAGGTAGTATCACGTTTGAACGAGGCGCTCTTGCGCAGAATTGCAGAAGAGTCGGGCGGTCAGTATTTCGCGGCGGAGCAGGCAGGTAGCGCCAACGGACTGTTGCGCACACTACGCGACCTGCAGCGCACTAGTGCGGATGAACGTTCGCGGACGGAGCGTCAGGATCGCACGGTGTGGTTCCTGGCGCTGGGTCTGCTGCTGTTAGCCCTGGATCACGTGCTCGCTCGCCGCGCAGAAGCACGTACGGCCATGAAGCCCATGAATGTGAACGTTGCTGCTCGCGCCGCTCTGGCCCTTCTCCTGTTGGCTACCGTTGGCTGGAGCGTGGGTGCGCTCGAGCGCGGCAACCGACACTATCGCGCCGGCCGCTATGCGGAGGCCGTGCAGGAGTATCAGGCGGCCTTGCGTGAACAGGCCGATTCACCCGAGTTGCATTACAACCTCGGTACGGCGCTGCTGCAGCTCGGTCGTTTCGAAGAGGCCCAGCCCCATTTGCAGCGCGCGCTGCTCGCTCGTGAGGAACAATTGCGCCAGCGCGTTTACTTCAACACCGGCTATCGCACACTCGTACCCGGGCGCCGGGGCGGTAACAACGCCACGCAACTGCTGGATGCGGCCATTGAGAGTTACAAACATGCGCTGCGATTGGACCCGAGCGATGGCGATGCAAAATGGAATTTGGAGCTGGCGCTTCGAGAAAAGGAACGCCAACAGCAACAATCGCCGCAGTCGCCGCAGAACCAGCCGGAGTCACAGGGCGCACAGGATGAGCAGCAATCGCGAGCACGAGGCGGTGGTGCCGGCTCGACACCATCCCAGTCATCCGCAGGGCAGGGCAATGAACAGGGCTCGCGCTTCGAGCAGCGCCCCATGGGTCAGGAACAGGCAGACCGTATCCTGAGCGCCATCGAGCAAGACGAGCGCGACCTGACGCGCGAGAAACTGAAGAAGGGACAGCGGCGCACGCCGGTCGCCCGCGATTGGTAGCATGATCGCCCACCTGATCCTGTTGCTGTGTGCAGTGCCGCCTCAGAACGCGCCCATCTTGACCGCCGAGCTGGTACCGCGCACCGCGCGCGTAGGCGAGGCCGTCATCCTGCGCGTGAGCGTGCAGTCGCGCAGCAGCGTTTCACCCCGCGTCGAGGCGCCGGCCCTCCATTCGGATTTGCACCTGGTGGGAACCCAGGATTTCACTGAGACCAGCTTCGGCTCCGGTGGTCGGGTCACAACAACGCGGCGCGAATTCGTGTTGTTGCCGCAAGCGCCCGGAACATTCTCCATCCCTGCCATCCGCGTGAACCTGGATCGACGCGTGTTGCGCACCGAACCCATGTCGTTGCGCGTCTCGGACGCTGCGCCCCACGACGAGTCTGCGTCCGGCACGGCGGACGCGCGCGTACTGGTTCGCATGGAACCCGAAACCGTGTACGTCGGTCAGCAGTCTACACTGGTAGGTGAAGTGTTGCTGACGCCCGATCTGCAGATGCGGCTGACCCGGCCTCCATCGTATGACGCGCCGGCTCCAGTCGATTTCTGGATCCAGGAATTGCGGCCTGATCCGGCCACGGAAATGCGCGTAATCGACGGGCAACGCTTCATTGTGCAGCGCTTTTATCGCGCGTATTTCCCGCTCACCCCCGGCCGCTTTGCCTTTGCGCCTGCGCGCGTCACCTACGAAGCTCGACAGGGTTTCCTATTCGCCCCGCAGACGCGAGAACTGCGCAGCAGTGCGCCCGAACTCACGGTGCTGCCCGTGCCCGAGCAGGGACGGCCGCGCAGTTACCGCGGTGCCGTGGGCACGTTGTCCATGCGTGCACATCTGGAACCAGGCCAGTCTGCGGTCGGTGATGCGGTTTCCCTGATCGTTGCTTTGGCCGGCAGCGGACACGTCAAGGCACTGCCCGCGCCGCAGCTGCCTCCGCTATCCGGATTCGATGTGCTCGATCCATCAGAGGCGGCTGAGGTGGACACGCGCGCACAAAAACTGGCGGGGACCAAACAATTCACCTGGGTCATCGTGCCAGAGCGCGAGGGTACGTTCGACTTGCCGCCCATTGAGTACAGTTCATTCGATCCTGAATTGCGCACGTTTCGCACACACGTGGTCGATCCGGGCGCGCTGACGGTGCTGCCGGCCGGCGCCAATACGCCTTTGACCATGCCTGTTTTGCGCGCGCGGCCGGAAGCGAATCCAATGGGCTGGATACGCTCCCCGCTCTTCATCACGCTGCAGGTCGTGCCTGCGGCCTTCGTGGCCATGGCGTTCTTGCTGCGGCGCAACCGCGCCGGCCCGGCACCGCGTCTGAAGCGTGCCTGGGATCAACGACTGGCCGCGTTGCGCGGTGTCCGCTCCAATCCGCTCCATCATGCCGAGCGCCTGTTGCGCGATGCCCTGGCTGAAATCGTGCCCGGTGCGCGCGTGCGCAGCGGCTCGCCTGCGGAATTGCACCGCGATCTGCAGCGCCTGGTTTCCGCTCGATTCGCCGAACAGGTGGCGCAACTCCTGGAACGGCTGGAAAATGCGCGCTACGCTCCGGGTGAATTGGATACCGACGTGCGCAAGGGAATACTCGACGATCTGGATGTGGTACTCGACGCCGCCTGGCAACATGGACGCACGAGCACCCGCGTACACGCCGCTCTGCTGCCCATTGCACTGGTGCTCAGCCAGGCATCGGCGCCCGCAAGTACGTTCGAGGAAGGGTTGGCGGCCTATCGGCATCGGGAGATGGCTACCGCCATACAGCAATTCCAACGTTATGTGCAGGCAGTACCCGACGACCCGGCCGGATGGTACAATCTTGCCGTTGCCCTGGAAGCGGATCGCCAACCGGCGCGCGCTGCCTGGGCCTGGTTGCATGCGCTCGAGTTGCAACCACGCGCCGGAGAGGTACGAGCGCATTTGACGCGGCTGGGCGCGGCCCGTATGGGTGAACGCGTGCGGCCGACTCTCAGACTGAACACGGAGGAAACGTTTTTTCTGGCCAGCGCACTGTGGTGGGGCGCCGCGCTCGTTCTGGCTCTGGCCGTAACCAGACGGAGCCGCAGCCTGGCACGCATTGGCGCAGCGCCGCTCGTACTGGCGGGACTCGTAGTCCTGTTCTGGGCCGGAGAACGCGTACTGCCGCCGCCCGCGCTCGTATTGGACCACGGCACGCCCTTACTCGCGGGGCAGAACTTGCACGCCGACGTGGTGCGGCTGCTGCAGCCGATGAGCGCCGTCACCATCATCGAAGATGAGAACGGTTGGACCCGTGTGCGCACACCTTCTGGCGAATCAGGATGGGTCAGCAGCGATGGCATCGGTCGGCTCTAACCAGTCTACTATGAGCACGTTCTCCAATCTTACGGTGATCACGCATCCGCTCATCCAACACAAACTCGCCGTGCTGCGTGACCGCCGCACGTCGAAGAAAACGTTCCGCGCGTTGGTCGAGGAAATCTCGATGCTCATGGGGTACGAGGTTACCAAGGACTTGCCACTGGAACCGGTCCCAATTGAAACACCACTCGAGGGCACCACAGCGTTCAAGGTCAGCGGAAAGAAGCTGACGCTGGTGCCCGTGCTCCGTGCCGGTCTGGGTATGGCCGATGGTGTGCTGCGGCTCGTGCCCTCGGCGCGCGTCGGCCATATCGGCCTGTACCGCGATCATGTCACGCTCGAGCCGGTCGACTATTACTTCAAGATTCCAGGCGACGTGGTGGATCGCGATTTCATTGTCCTGGACCCCATGCTGGCCACGGGCGGTTCCGCCGCTGCGGCCGTGAGTTTTCTGCGTAAACGCGGGGCCACGCGCATTCGCTTTGTATGCCTGGTCGCCGCTCCCGAGGGCGTCCTGCGCATGCTGGATGAGCACCCGGCCGTCAACATCTACACGGCTGCACTCGATCGGCAGCTCAATGACCAGGGCTACATCCTGCCCGGCCTGGGCGATGCCGGTGACCGGTTGTTCGGCACCCGCTGATCCGGTAAATTCCGCAGTGACGGGCCCGTAGCTCAGTTGGTCAGAGCAGCGGACTCATAATCCGACGGTCGCAGGTTCGAGACCTGCCGGGCCCATTTTCCCCGTTCGGAAGCTGTGCGCATTCGAGACGGGCGCTGTCCCGCCGTGCACGCACTGCGCCCGAAGACGGCCGGATCCCATCCCTCACAACCGAAAACGCAAATATGTGGGCGTGGCTTAAGCGAATCTCGCTGACCAAGTGGATCCTGATCGGCATGGCCATCGGCGTGTTGATCGGCTGGGCCTTTCCGGAGGGTGCGCAACAGCTGCGCCCACTCTCCACCATGTTCCTGCGCATGATCAAGTCGATCATCGTGCCCATCATCTTCGCAACCCTCGTGATTGGTATTGCCGGACACGGCGATGACATGAAGCGCGTGGGGCGGCTGGCCTTCAAGTCGATCATCTACTTCGAGATCGTCACCACGCTGGCCCTCTTCATTGGACTCGCGGCCGTTCATATCACAAAACCCGGCGTGGGTGTGCAGCTGAGTGGCGACGCACAAGCGGGCGCGGCTTTGGCACAGAACCGGCCGACCACCAGCGGCTTCCTCGAGCATTTGGTACCGCAGAGCTTCTTCGAGGCCGCCAGCCGAAACGAAGTACTGCAGATCGTTTTCTTCAGCATCCTGTTCGCGGTCGCGCTCTCGGCTCTGCGGGGCAAGCCCAAGCAGGTCATGCTCGATTTTTGTGAGTCGCTGGCCGAGATCATGTTCAAGTTCACGGGCCTGATCATGCGCTTCGCTCCCATTGGCATTGGGGCGGCCATCGCCGTGACCGTCGGACACAGTGGGCTCAGCGTGTTGATCAATCTGGGCAAACTGATTCTGACTCTCTATGGCGCACTGGCGGTTCTGGTATTTGGCGTGCTGCTGCCTGTTGCCTTGATCGCCAAAGTGCCGCTACGCCGTTTCCTGCGTGCCATCAAGGAACCCGCGCTGATTGCCTTTTCGACCACGTCATCGGAGGCGGCATTACCGCGCGCCATGCAGGCCATGGAATCGATCGGCGTACCGCGCCGCATCGTGGCGTTCGTGATGCCCACCGGCTACTCGTTCAACCTGGATGGCACCACGCTCTACCTGTCACTGGCCTCCATCTTTGTGGCGCAGGCGGCGGGTGTTGACCTGACCTTTGGACAGCAGTTGACCATGATGCTCACGCTGATGATCACGAGTAAGGGTGTGGCCGCCGTGCCACGCGCTTCGCTGGTCATCCTCTCGGGCACGCTGACCACGTTTGGCTTGCCCCTGGAAGGCGTGGCGGTGATCCTCGGCGTGGACGAGCTCATGGACATGGCCCGCACCACCGTGAATCTGGTTGGAAACTGTCTGGCCACCGTAGTCATGGCGCGCTGGGAGGGCGAATATGATCCCAACGCTCCCGTGCACCCGGTTGCAGGAGAAATCCCGGGTGCCGAACGCGTGGGTGGAAAACTGGTTGAGCACGGTCACGCTGGGGCATAACCGGCCATGACTTCCGAGATTCTACTGGGCGCGTACGTCTTCCTGCTGGCCATCCTGGTGGGCTTCGAGGTGATTGCGCGTGTGCCTTCCATCCTGCACACACCGCTCATGTCCGGAACCAACGCCATTCACGGTATCGTATTGCTGGGCGCAGTCGTAGTTGCGGGCGCGGCGGATTCAGCACTCATGAAAGGGATGGGCTTGATCGCGGTGGCGCTGGGCGCGGCCAACGTGTTTGGCGGGTTTGTCGTGACCGATCGCATGCTCGAGATGTTCAAGTCGCGTAAACCCGATTCCAAGACTGAATCATGAGCGACTGGCGCGACACGGTCATCGCCATTTCGTATTTCATTTCCGCGTTTCTTTTCATCTTCGGCCTCAAGCGCATGAGTGCGCCGCCCACGGCGCGCAGCGGCAACGGCCTGGCTGCGGTCGCCATGGCTCTTGCACTGGCGGCAACCTTCCTCGATTCGAACGTGGGCAATCTGGGCATCATTGCGGTCGGCATGCTGGTCGGCGCCGCCATCGGCATCTACTACGGTCGCACGGTGAAAATGACCGCCATGCCGCAAATGGTAGCGCTCTTCAACGGCATGGGTGGCGGTACCGCCGCTTTGGTATCGGTGGCTGAATTCATGAAAGGCACGCACACCGGCTCTGCAGGAGTGATCTTTTCCGCGGTCCTGGGGGCCATCATTGGCGCGCTCTCGTTCACGGGTAGCATCGTGGCCTTCGGCAAACTGCAAGAACTGCTTTCCGAGCGCCCCGTGCGTTTCCCCGGCCAGATGATGTTCAATGGCGTGTTGGCCGCCGTGACCGTGTTGCTCGGTGTGCTCATCGTGGCCGGCATGGGAGGCACGCGGGCCGTGGTGGCGGTCACGCTCTTGGCAGGTTTGCTGGGCGTCCTGGTGGTCCTGCCCATCGGCGGTGCGGACATGCCGGTTGTCATTGCCCTACTCAATTCAGCGACCGGTATTGCGGCGGCACTCACCGGCTTCGTGCTGGAAAATCAGATCCTGATCGTGGCGGGCGCGCTGGTGGGTGCGTCCGGGACTTTGCTAACCATTCTCATGGCGCGCGCCATGAACCGACCGATTTCCAACGTATTGTTCAGCGGCTTCGGAACGGTCAGCGTGGCTGCCGCCGGCAATGGCAGATTCCAGGGATCGATCCGTGAGGCGAGCGCCGAAGACGTGGCGGTGGCACTGGTCTATTCTCGCAGCGTGGTGATCGTGCCGGGTTACGGTCTGGCCGTTGCCCAGGCACAGCAGACCGTGCGCGAGCTGTCTGACGAGCTGATCAAGCGGGGGGTCACCGTCCGCTACGCTATCCACCCGGTTGCCGGTCGCATGCCCGGGCACATGAACGTGGTGTTGGCCGATGCCAACGTGCCGTATGAGCAGCTCACGGAAATGGACTCCATCAATGGCGAGTTCCCCAACACGGACGTGGTGCTCGTGATTGGCGCCAACGACGTGGTCAACCCCGCAGCCCGTTCCGATCGGAGCAGTCCCATATACGGCATGCCCATCCTGAACGTGGATCGGGCCAAGAATGTAATCGTGCTCAAACGCAGCATGAACCCGGGCTTTGCCGGCATCGACAACGAGCTGTTCTACCGGGACAATACCCGTATGCTATTTGGTGATGCGCGCGCATCACTGAACCGGCTGGTAAGCGCCGTCAAGCTGAACTGAGAACGGCGGTTGACGGGCGGCCCGCTGCGCCCGCAACATTCAGTCTCTTACCGCAGATCGTGCTCAATGAAGGGACTATGCGGAAGCTGCTTTCCATCCTGATCTGGGCTGCCATTGCTGCGCTGGGTGCAGCCGGCTTTGGCATGCTTGCTCTCAGCCGCGGCGAGTCCATCAACGCAGCCTGGCTGCTGGTCGCGGCGGTATGCACCTACCTGGTTGCGTACCGCTTCTATTCGCGCTTCCTGGCCTACAAGGTATTCGGCCTCGATGACCAGCGCGCCACACCGGCGGAACGCCTGGACAACCACATTGACTTCGTGCCTACCAACAGGTGGGTATTGTTCGGGCATCACTTTGCCGCCATTGCCGGCGCGGGTCCGCTGGTCGGGCCTGTGTTGGCCGCACAATTCGGTTATTTACCCGGCACACTCTGGCTGGTTGTCGGCGTGGTGCTGGGCGGGGCCGTGCAGGATTTCATCATTCTGTTCGCTTCCATGCGCCGCGATGGCAAGTCACTGGGTCAGATGGCGCGTGATGAGATCAACAGCCTGGCCGGCATGCTGGCCATGATCGCCATCATGTTCATCATGATCATCTTGCTGGCTGTTCTGGCCTTGATCGTGGTAAACGCACTGCGTGATAGCCCCTGGGGTCTTTTCACCATTGCTTGCACCATCCCGATTGCATTGCTCATGGGTTGGTGGTTGCACTCGTTCCGTCCGGGCAAAGTCGGTGAAGCGAGCGCGATTGGCGTAGTGCTCGTCTTATTCGCGGTAGTGGCCGGTGGCTGGGTGGCGGACTCGCCGACCTGGGCTCGCTTCTTCACCGCCAACGGCACCACGCTCACCTGGCTTTTGATGGGCTATGGGTTCGTGGCTTCCGTGCTGCCCGTCTGGGTTCTGCTTTGCCCCCGTGACTACCTCTCGACGTTTCTCAAGATCGGCACCGTGCTGGCCCTGGCAGCAGGCATTCTCATCGCGCTGCCACCTCTGAAGATGCCGGCGCTTACATCCTTCGTGAGCGGCACGGGACCGGTGTTTGCCGGCAAACTCTTCCCGTTCGCATTCATTACCATTGCCTGTGGCGCGATCAGCGGGTTCCATGCGCTGGTGTCTTCGGGCACGACGCCGAAGATGGTCTCGAAAGAGTCCCATGCACGCATGATCGGCTACGGGGGCATGATCATGGAATCGTTCGTGGGTGTCATGGCCATGATCGCAGTCGCCGTGCTCGATCCGGGTGTCTATTTCGCCATCAACGCGCCTGCAGCAGCCGTGGGTGTTGGCCTCGATGCCGCCACGCAAACCATTTCCAGCTGGGGATTCATCGTCACACCCGAGCAGATGCGCGCGCTGGCCAGCTCTATTGGCGAGGAAACACTGCTGCATCGCACGGGCGGCGCACCTTCACTTGCCGTCGGCATGGCGCACATCTTTTCCAGCGTGATTGGCGGCGGTGCCCTGCTCGCTCTCTGGTACCATTTCGCCATCATGTTCGAGGCCCTGTTCATCCTGACTACCATCGACACGGGCACACGCGTTGGCCGTTTCATGATGCAGGAGCTGGCCGCGCACATCTGGAAACCCATGGGCCGCACGTCGTGGTATCCAAGTGTCGTGATCTCCAGCGGCCTTATCGTGGCAGGATGGGGATACTTCCTCTATCAAGGCGTGGTCGATCCATTGGGCGGCATCAACTCGCTCTGGCCGCTATTCGGGATCTCGAACCAGCTGCTGGCCGCAGTGGCGCTGTGCGTGGGCACTACCGTGCTGATCAAAAGTGGCAAAGTCCGCTACGCGTGGGTGACCCTCATGCCTCTGGCCTGGCTGGCCACGGTCACGTTGACGGCGGGATTCCAGAAAGTCTTTTCGGCCGATCCCAAGCTGGGCTTCCTGTCTCACGCGCAAATGATCAGGAACACGCTCGAGCAGGGTGCGTTGCCTGCCGGAATGGCGACCCTCGAAGCGGCTCGTCGTGTGCTCTTCAACGATCGGCTGAATGCCGTGATGGCAAGCCTGTTCATGTCGGTCGTCATTCTGGTCATCGCGGCGTCCCTGCGCGAATGGTACCTGGTACTGGCCCGGCGCCGGCCGCAGGTGGTTAACGAAGCGCCGTTCGTTCCCAGCGCCCTGGCAGCGGGCGATTGAGCATCGAGGAAATGATGCGCACAACCAAGCCCTTCGCTCTCATCGGACTTTGCCTGTTCATTGGGTCGGCGCCTGTTGTAGCGCAGCAGAACACCCGGCCGGCGTGCCACCCGCAGAACGCGGGTCTCACGCTGCCCGCAGGTTTTTGTGCGGCCATCTTTGCGGATTCCGTGGGCCGCGCGCGTCAACTCGTAGTTGCGCCCAACGGCGATGTGTTCGTCGCCCTGTCCAATGCGGGCCGCAGTGGTGGTCGCGGTGGCGTGCTGGCATTGCGTGATAGCAATGGCGACGGCGTGGCTGATCAGCGTGAGAGATTCGGCGAGAACGGTGGCAACGGCATTGCCCTGCGCGGCGGCCACCTCTACTTCGCGCCCGATGATGCCGTGCTCCGCTATCCGCTAACTGCTGGCCAACTCACGCCCAGCGACGCACCCGACACCATTGTGCGCGGTCTGCCGGGCAGTCCCGGCCACGCCGCCAAAACCATCGTGTTGGGGCGCGGCTCGGACCTGTTCGTCAACATCGGCTCGCGCAGCAACTCCTGTCAGGTTCAAGACCGTGACAATGCTTCGCCGGGCCAGGACCCGTGTACCGAGCTGGACCAACGGGCCGGCATCTGGCTGTTTGATGCCAATCGAACGGGCCAGTCACAAGGCGATGGAAGCCGCTTCGCCACCGGACTGCGGAATATGGTTGGTCTGACCATTGGGCCCGACGGCCAGCTGTACGGTGTGCAGCACGGTCGGGACGGATTGGCCCAACAATGGGGTCAGCAATTCGACCAGAGTTATGGCGCGGAAAACCCAGCCGAAATCCTGGTTCGCATCGAGCGCGGTGATGACTACGGCTGGCCGTACTGCTTTTTCGCCACGCAGTACTCGCTGGAAATCAAACAGCAGGTGCTGGCGCCCGAATACGGCGGCGATGGTAAGCAGGTAGGGCGCTGTGCCGAGAAGAAAATGCCGCTCGTGACATACCCTGGTCACTGGGCGCCCAACGCATTGCTTTTTTATGTGGGACGTCAGTTCCCGGCCAAGTATCGCGGCGGGATCCTGATCGCCTTCCACGGTTCGTGGAATCGAGCCCCGCTGCCCCAGGAAGGCTTCAACGTGGTGTTCCAACCGATCACAAATGGTGGCGCGGCAGGCGCCTTCGAGGTATTTGCCGATGGCTTTGCCGGCCCGGGCAAGGCCGAGGGCCGCGCAACTCACCGTCCGGTTGGATTGGCTATGGCGCCCGATGGCAGCCTGTACGTCACCACGGACGTAGGTGGCCGTATTTACAGGATCTTCTACACGGGCCGCTGACGGCAAATCGGGCCGGCTTCGGTCGGTCCGATCCTCGTTTCAGTCAACGCCGTGTTCGGTCAGTTTCCAGACCCCGTTGAATTGACATCCCTCTGATTTCCGACGAAGTTACAGGCTTGTCTGGGTTAGACGACGTCCGCGCGACGATCGCTTTTTTTCAGGCCTTCCGCTGAGAGTTTGGTTCATGTCCGGCAATCTGGTCCGCCGCTTCGCCGTCATTGCGATCGTGTTGGGGCTGGCCCTGTTCTTCCTTTTGAAGAACGGTATCAACTACGGGTTGGACATTCAGGGTGGTATGTACCTGGCTGTCGAGGTGCGGGATCCGGAGGGCACCTTGACCGCGCAGGCTCGTCGTGACGCCACCGATCAGGCACTGCAAGTCATTCGCAATCGCATCGACCAGTTCGGCGTGGCCGAACCGAACGTGCAAAAGTTCGGCAACGAGCGCATCATCGTCGAGCTGCCCGGCATCGATGACGAAGAGCGCGCCAAGAACATCATTCGCCAAACCGCATTCCTCGAGTTCCAGAACGTACTGGCGACTACCGAATTCGAGGGTGCGCTGCCCCGTATTGACCGCGAAATCCTGAGGACAATTCCGGGAGCTGCCCGACCAGGAACGCCAACGGACACAGCGGTCGTGCGCCGCGGGCCCTCACCCATGGATCTGCTCATGGGGCGTGATTCTGCCCGGCGCGATAGCACAGCGGCAGCGGACACGGTCAAAGCAGATACCGCTGCGGTCTCCATCAAACCGGAAGACCGGCCACTCACGTCGCTGTTGCGCGCCTCGGGCCAGGATGGCGAGTTCCTGGTCGAGCTCGATGACAAAGCGCGCGTGGACACGTTCCTGGCGCTCCCCGAAGTGAAGCGCTTGTACCCACGCAATACCACGCTGCGCTGGGGCGCGGATTCCACCGGACAGGGCGCAACGCTTTACCGGTCACTGTTCGTACTGCGGGAAAACCCGTTCATGCTGGGCGACCGAGTGCAGGGCGCGCAGGCGGGCAAAGATCCGCAATACAACTACACCGTGGTGACCTTCCAGCTGGACCGCCGGGGCGGCCGCATTTTCGATCGCGAAACCAGCCAGAATATCGGCAAGCGCATTGCCATCTCACTGGACCAGAACGTCATCAGTGCACCCACGGTGCAAAGCAGAATTGCCTCGAGCGGTCAAATCGAGATGGGTAACGCGCCCATGACCGAAGCGCGCGATCTTGCGCTGGTATTACGCTCGGGCGCATTGCCCGCGGAAATCGAAATCATCGAGCAGCGCAGCGTGGGTCCCACGCTGGGTCGCGATTCCATCGAACAGGGCCGGATCGCCGGCCTGATTGGTATCGTGCTGATCGTGATCATCATGGTCGCTTATTACAAGTTTGCCGGCGTGCTGGCCTGCCTGGCGCTGGTGGCCTATGTGCTGCTGGTCCTGGGCTTACTGGCCGCGTTCCCCGGCGCCACGCTCACGGCGCCGGGCATTGCCGGTTTCCTGTTGTCCATTGGCATGGGCGTGGACGGTAACGTCCTCATCTTCGAGCGAATACGTGAGGAAATCGCGGCCGGGCGCAACATGCGAGCGGCGGTGGACGCAGGTTTCCAGAACGCCATGGGCGCCATCATCGACACGCATTTGGTCACGCTCATTACGGCCCTGATTCTGTTCTCCATGGGCACCGGGCCCGTCCAGGGTTTCGCGGTTACACTCGCCATCGGAATCCTGGCCTCGTTCTTCTCGTCTGTGTACGTGACGCGCACACTGTTCCTGGTGTACATCAGTCGGCGCTCACAGACCCAGCCCATCAGCATCTGACGACCATGCGACTGTTCGAGAACGCCAACTACGATTTCATCGGCAAGCGCCGCCTCACCTACATGGTCGTTCTGGGCGTGGCTCTGTTTGCGCTCCTGCCCGGCCTCGTTTTTCAGTTGAGTTCACGCGGCTGGTTCAACTGGGGTGTGGACTTTACGGGCGGCACACTGGTGCAGGTCAGTTTCACGCAGCCCATGACCGTGGCCGAATTGCGCGGTGTGGTCGAACCTATCGCTCCCGGTGCAGCCATCAGTGATTTCGGCGACAAGAACGAGTTCTTGATTCGAGCACAGAACGCAGCCGGTGCTGCAACCACGGGCATTGCAGATCAGATCGATCAAACATTGCGCGCGCGTTATGGCGCCAACTACACGAAAGGTCGTACCGAGGCGGTGGGACCCAAGGTGGGCAGTGAGCTCCAGACACGCGCCACCATTGCCGTGTTGCTGTCCTTTGCCGCTACACTCATCTACCTGGCATTTCGACTCGAATGGACATTTGGTGTTGCCGCGATTGCCGCCACCATCAGCGATATCCTGTTCACGCTGGGCGTACTTGCCACGTTCCGTCACCTGGAGTTCTCGCTCACGACGGTGGCCGCTCTGCTGACCATCATCGGCTACTCGCTAAACGACAAGATCGTGGTCTTCGACCGCGTGCGGGAAAACCTGAAAGTGCGCCGCCGCGAGGAATTTGCACCGTTGATCAATCGATCGGTCAACGAAACGCTACCGCGGACGGTGATGACCGGTGGCAGCGTGATTGCGGTTCTGGCCGTGCTGTTCCTGGTGGGCGGTATTGCCATCCGCGACTTCGCCCTCATCATGTTCCTGGGCATTGTGGTAGGCACGTTTTCATCCATGTTCCTGGCGCCTGTCGTTCTGATCGAGATCAACAAGCGCTGGGGCGACCGAGCCAAAGTCAAGAACAGCAAACCCGCGCGCGCGGGCGCGGCCGACTGAGCTCGGATTGACTCGGCTGTAGCGGCCGCGCCAGCATTGTCTGGTGCGGCCTTTCTTTCGCCATGCTCTTCGATTCGCACTGTCATCTGACCGATCGGCAGTTCGCAGCCGATCTTGCCGCGGTGCTCGCCCGAGCCACCGCCCAGGGCGTCACGCGCGCCGTCACCATTGGCTCGGACGCAGATGATGGTGCGGCCGCACACGCGCTGGCGGGCGCTCATGCCGGCCTATGGCATACGGCCGGGATACACCCACACGGGGCTGCTGAGGCGCGGCGCGACGATCTCGATCGCATAGCCGATCTGCTGGAGCAGCCCGGAGTCGTCGCGGTGGGAGAGACCGGCCTGGATTACCACTACGACAATGCACCGCGCAGCGTTCAGCGCCGCCTGTTCGCCCATCACATGCAATTGGCGGCCGACCTGGGGTTGCCCGTGGTCGTGCACTCGCGTGAGGCAGATCCGGACATCATGTCCATGATCCGCAGTGTGGAAGGTGAGGTGTTGGGAGTGTTGCATTGTTTTGCCGGTGGCCCCGACCTGCTGGAAGCCGGCATCGAGGCGGGCTGGATGGTCTCTTTCTCCGGACTCATCACGTTCAAGAATTACGAGGGCCGTGAGCTGCTGCGCGCCGTGCCGCGCGAGCAGCTGCTGATCGAGACGGACAGTCCCTACCTGGCCCCGGTGCCGAATCGCGGCAAACGCAACGAGCCGGGATTCATACGTGATGTCTGCCAGGCCGCGGCACACATCTGCGGAATAGAATTCAACGAGCTGGCGGCTCTGACCACGGCCAATGCACTGCGCTTCTACGGCTTGGGCACGAACGCACCCGAGTTGAATCTGGCTACCGCAGAGCCCTCCGCGTGACCCGCCGCATCGAGATCCTGCCGGATGCGCTGGCCAACCAAATCGCCGCCGGCGAGGTGGTGGAACGACCGGCTTCTGTGGTGAAAGAGTTGGTCGAGAACGCGTTGGACGCGGCCGCCACTCGCATCGACATCGCGATCCAGAACGGCGGCAAGAGCGAGATTCGCGTAGCCGACGACGGCTGTGGCATGGACCGCGACGACGCATTGCTCTGTCTGGATCGCCACGCCACCAGCAAGATTCGCACGCCCGACGATCTTCAGCGCGTGCGCAGCTTCGGTTTTCGCGGGGAAGCGCTGCCTTCCATTGCGTCGGTAGCCCGACTCACCCTGGAGACGGCGGAACCGGGCGGTGTCGGTACACGCGTGCGCGTGGCCGGCGGCAGAATTCATGGTGTGGAAGACTGTGCGCGACAGGCCGGCACCAGCGTGATCGTGCGGAACCTGTTTTTTAACGTGCCGGCACGCGCAAAATTCCTGCGCACTACGGCGGTGGAGACCCGGGCCGTAGCCGAGGTAGTCACCACGTTGGCACTGGCTCACCTTTCGGCCGCTTTCCGCCTGGAATCAAACGGCCGCGTGCTGCTCGAGCTGCCGCAGGCAACCGATTTGATTACGCGCGTGGCCGCACTCTGGGGCGATGATGCTGCGCGCCGATTGGTTGCCCTGGCGCACACGCGCCAGGGAGTGACCGTGGCGGGCGTGATCGAACGGCCCGACGCAGCGCTGACCGGACCGCGCCGCGTTCATTTGTTCCTGTGTGGCAGACCGTTCCGCGATCGGGAGTTGGTATTTGCCGCCGAGCGCGGCTATCGCACCACCGTTCCTTACGGTGCCCGGCCATCGTTGCTGCTGTACCTGGATGTGCCGACGGGTGATGTTGATGTAAACGTGCATCCCACCAAAGCCGAAGTGCGCTTTCGCGTGCGCAACGAAGTGGAGCTGGCCATCGAGGAAGCGGTGCGCCGGGCGCTCGCTACGGTCGAGAGTGCGGCTACGCTCGACCGGCGGCCCATGTTGCCGCAGCTGACGCACGCGTCTCCTACGTCATCAGCGCCGCCCCTGCCCGATGCCGGTCAGTTGGCTTTTTTCGTTGCGGCCCGTGAGCCGGGCGTACAGGCCGCGCCGGCTACCCTGTCCATGGCCAGTGCTGAACCTGTGGCCGAAGAAACACCACCTGCGCGGCTATGGCAACTGCATGACACGTACATCATGGCTGAAACCCGCACGGGTGTGCTCATCATCGATCAGCACTCGGCTCACGAACGCATCCTTTTCGAGCAGCTCATGCGCGGGTTCGGCAATGGTGGCCAAAACAGTCAGCGCCTGCTGTTCCCGCTGACCCTGCGTCTTTCGCCCGCCGAGTATGGCGTGGTTGAGAATGCGGGTAATCTGCTGCGCGCGGCGGGATTCGAAATCGAGCCGTTCGGCGGCCGCACCATCATTGTTCACGGCGCGCCCGCACCCCATCCATATTTCAATGCGGAACGCTGCCTGCGCGAGATGGTAAACGAACTTGCCGCAGGCAGCGAGCTCACGCGTGCCGCACGCAATCAACACGAACGCATAGCCATGACCTTTGCCTGCAAAGGTGCCATCAAGGCGGGTCAGAAACTTGGCGAGCGTGAAATGTTCGACCTGTTCGAGCAGCTTTTCACGACCGAGTTGCCTTACCACGATGTGCATGGGCGTGCTACCGTGGTCCGGCTTTCTTTGAGTGAGCTGGAGCGCCGCTTCGGCAGGCATGGCTGAGAATTCCCGGGAGCCGGACGCCATCGTCATCACGGGTGCCACGGCCACGGGCAAGACTGCACTTTCCATCGAAGTGGCCCGCGCGCTGAAGGGTGAGATCATCTCCGTGGACTCGCGCCAGGTCTACCGTGGAATGGACATCGGCACGGCCAAGCCCACCACCGCACAGCAACAGGCCGTTCCACACCACGCACTCGATCTGATTTCCCCCGATCAACGTTACAGTGCGGGACGTTTTGCCCGGGATGCGCGCGCCTGGATGGCCGAGATCCGTGCGCGCGGTCATCTGCCCATCCTAACCGGCGGCACCGGGTTCTTTCTGAGAGCGCTCACCCATCCAATGTTTGACGAGCCCGAACTTCCGCGCGTTGAGCGGCGTGCTCTCGCCCACTGGCTGGCGCGGAAACCGGATGCCGAGCTGCAGCGTTGGTTGAGTGTGCTGGACCCGGAATTGGCAAAACGTTTGGCGCGGGAAGGTGGTCGTCAGCGACGGCTGCGCGGGCTCGAGATTCCGCTGCTCACCGGATACCCGCTGAGTTGGTGGCATCAGCAGGCACCCAATAGCCGCGAGCCGCTGCCGCTGCGCACCTTTGTAGTGGCGCTTCCCCGCGAGGCGCTCTACCGCCGAATCAATGAACGCGTGGTGGCCATGATAGACGCTGGGTTGGTGGACGAAGTGCGCGCCCTCCAGTGCCAGGGTTTTGACCAGGACTCACCCGGTCTGAACGCAACGGGCTACATCGAGTTGCTGCCCTATCTGCGCGGTGAGACAGAACTGGCCAGCGCTATCGACGCAATTCAGCGCGCCACTCGACGCTACGCACGACGTCAGCTCACCTGGTTTCGTCATCAGCTTCCGGAGGGTGCCATCCATCTCGATGGCCACCAGGAGCGCACAACGCTCGTGCAGCAAATCGTTCAACACTGGCAAGAAGAGGTGAGTTCTGCGCATCGGCATTAGTTGCTATCCTGTCTACGGCGGCTCCGGTGTGGTGGCCACGGAGCTGGGACTGGAATTGGCCAAACGCGGTCACGAAGTCCACTTCATCACGTACGCGCAACCGTTCCGTCTTTCCTCGTACGTGGAGAACGTGTTCTATCACGAGGTTGATATTCCGGCCTATCCGCTGTTCGATCACCCACCGTACACGCTGGCACTTACGGTAGCCATGCAGAATACGGCGGAAAAACACAACCTCGATATCCTGCATGCACATTATGCGTTCCCGCACGCTACATCTGCGTGGCTGGCCAAGCAGATGCTGGCTCGCAATGTACGCGTGGTGACCACGCTGCACGGTACCGATATCACGTTGGTGGGACAGGATCCCTCCTACCACAGCATCACGGAATTCTCCATTCAGCGCTCTGACATTCTGACTGCGGTTTCCGCGTACCTGCAACGGGAAACGGTGCAGCATTTCGATGTGCCGGCCGAGCGCATCCGTGTGATTCCTAACTTTGTCGATCTGGCCATGTATCGGCGCGACCTGGAGCCTTGCCACCGCAGCAAGCTGAGCGAGCCAGGTGAGAAGATTGTCATGCACATTTCAAATTTCCGCCCCGTCAAGCGCGTGGATGATGTAGTGCGCGTCTTTGCCGGCATCGCGGCCCGCGTGCCCGCGCGGCTCGTTCTGGTCGGCGACGGTCCCGAACGTGGCCGCGTACAGCAACTGGCCGAAGAGTTGAATATTGCGCACAGAGTGCTGTTCCTGGGCAAGCAGGAGTCCGTGGCCGAACTGCTGGCCTGTGCCGATCTTTTCCTGCTGACCAGCGCCACCGAGTCGTTTGGACTGGTAGCGCTGGAAGCCATGGCGTGTGGTGTGCCCGTCATCGCCACGCGCGTGGGCGGTGTACCCGAAGTCGTGCCCGAAGGCGTGGCCGGCTGGCTGGCTGCCATCGGAGACATTGATGGAATGGTCGATCATGGCATTCGCACGCTCACCGATGACCCGCTTTGGAAATCGATGAGTGCGGCCGCACGCAGCGCGGCTGAAGGGTTCAGTGCCGAGCTGGTCGTGCCACGTTACGAGTCCTGTTACCGCGAGGTCCTGGGTCAGTGATTCGACTGGATGACGCCGCCCTACGCCTCATTGACCTGGCCCTCACCGAAGACCGGGGCTCGGGTGACTGGACCACACGCTGGATCACGCCGGCCCGGGCCCGTGCGCGCGGTACCATTATTTCCAAAGACAACGGCATCGTGGCCGGCCTCGCCCTGGGCTCGGCTGTTTTCCTGCGCCTGGACCCGCGCGTCGAGTTCGAAGCGGCCTGCTCCGATGGCGAGCGCGTAGAGCCGGGGCAGGTGGTTGCGCGAATCGGCGGGCCCGCACGCGCCGTGCTCACGGGTGAGCGCACGGCGCTCAACTTCCTGCAGCGACTGTCCGGCGTGGCTACCGCAACGCGCCGTTTTGTCGATGCCGTAAGCGGCACCCGCGCCCGCATTCTGGACACGCGCAAAACCACGCCCGGCTGGCGGGCCCTCGAGAAGGCAGCGGTACGAGCCGGAGGCGGCGAGAATCATCGCGCCGGACTCTTCGACATGATCCTGATCAAAGAGAACCACGCCGTAGTGTCCGGAGGCGTTGCCGAAGCGATACGCCGCGTGCAAGATGCCAATTTACGAAACCTGCGCATCGAGGTCGAGATTCACGATCTGGCCGAATTGCGAGCGGCCATTGATGGGCGTGTAGATCGCGTCCTGCTCGACAACATGGAGATCGAACAGATCCGCCAGGCTGTGCAACTCGTGCGTAAGCGTGCTTCGGGAATTGAAATTGAAGCCTCCGGCAACATGACGCTCGATCGCGTGCGCGCAGTGGCCGATGCAGGCGTCGACTTCATTAGCGTGGGTGCCATCACGCACTCGGCGGTGGCCCTCGATCTGTCGCTCCGGCTTCACAGCTGATGAGGTTGGCACACGAGCTTGCCGCCTGGGAAGGCAAAACCGTGGAGGAGTGGCAAGGCCGCTGGCGCACTCCCCAGCTGCACATCCTGAGCAGCACGGGTTCCACCAACGACGACGCACGCGCGCTCGGGAATGCGGGCGCACCCACAGGCACGTTGGTCATCGCGGAAGAGCAGACGGCTGGCCGCGGCCGCCGCGGGCGCACCTGGATCGATGCACCAGGACGGTCACTTCAGTTGTCCATGCTTCTGCGCGCGCCTCCGGCCGGATTCATTTGCCTGACCGCGGCGCCCGTACGCGTCGGGCTCCTCCTCGTGCATGCCTTGCGCGAGCAGGTGGGCCTGCACACCCAGTTGAAATGGCCCAACGACCTGCAGGTCCACGAACGCAAATTGGGTGGCATCCTTTGCGAAAGCGTGCTCGACCAACGACCGTTTCTTGTTTTGGGCATCGGCATCAACGTTGGCCAGCAAGAGGATGACTTTCCGCCAGACTTGCGCGCCCATGCCACCTCTATAACACTGGCCACTGGTACCGATTGCCAGCGCACGGACATCGCGGGTGCATTCGCGTTCCAGCTTCTCGCTCGAGCGGACCGAATTGCTGACCGGCTCACACAATCCGAGCTGGATACATTCTCAGCGTGTGATGTGTTGCGCGGGCGTGAGATCGAGATTGATGGCCGGCCGGCCGGCACGGCCATCGGCATTGACCCGGAAGGCGCGCTGCTCGTGCGTTCGGCTCGAGGCGTCACCCCAATACACACGGGCACGGTTCGCACGGACAACGCCATTTCCTGACCGAGCCCGCACGCTTATCCTTTGCTTACGTCCTCCAGCGCGGTTCCCAGTCATGATCCTGGTCTTCGATGTCGGCAATACCGAAACCGTCATCGGCCTCTTTGAAAGCGGCGAGCTCATCGACCACTGGCGCATCGCCACACAGCCGGAGCGCACCGTGGATGAGTTTGGCCTCCTCATTCGCGGACTCATCCGCGAATCCGGATTCAGCATCGATACATTGCGCGCGGCTTCGATCGGGTCGGTCGTGCCGCCCATTACACCCATTCTGATCGAAACCTGTGAACGCCACCTCGGCGTCCGCGTGGCGGTCATCGACGCACGCAGTCCCTTACCCATACGACTCGAAGTCGAAGAACCGCTCACCGTCGGTGCCGACCGCATTGTCAACACCCTGGCGGCGTCCCACCTGTACCGCCGCGATACCATTGCCGTGGATCTGGGTACCGCCACCACCTTCGATTGCATTACGGCTGACGGCGTCTTCCTTGGCGGCGTTATCGCGCCCGGCGTCACGACTGCGGCCGAAACGCTGGTTCGGCGCACCGCCAAATTACCGCGCGTCGACCTCGAGCGGCCTCCCAAAGTCATCGGCACCCGCACGGAAACCTGTCTGCGCAGCGGCATTTTCTATGGTGCCGTGGATACCATCGACGGCCTGGTCGAGCGCATCAAAAAAGAATGGCTGCGTCCCAATCTGCTGGTCGTGGCCACCGGCGGCTTGGCCACCGTCATCGGGCCGCATTGCCGAACCGTTGAACGCGTCGAGCCGTTTCTCACGCTGGTCGGTCTGGACCTGGCTTACCGACTCCTGGAAGAAAAGGATTCCGGCCTCCGAGTCACTCCCGTAAAACGCACCGGCGGCAGGCCCGCATAACCGACCTCAACGCCCCAAGTCCATACCGGCATTGCGGCTACCCTCAGCGGCTTGCCAGACTCCCATAACGCCCCCTATCTTTCAGGTTTACGGTAGTTTAACAAAACCGCTTGCAACGTCAGGCCAGGTCTATGATTGAAGTCACACTGGGTGAAAACGATCGCTTGGATTGGGCCCTCAAGCAGTTTCGGCGCAAGATGATCCGCTCCGGGCTGCTCAAGGACCTCAAGAAACGCCGTTTCTACGAAAAACCCAGTGAAGCCAAGAAGCGCAAGGCCGCTGCCGCTCGTAGGCGCGGCGCCAGGGCTCGACGCAACCTGACTCGCCAGTAACGTTCTGAATTCCTCAAAATACTCGGCCGCCCGGACCAGCCAGGTCGCGGGCGGTTCTTATTTTCCGACAACATGTCCGCTGCTACTCAGCGGCTGTCTCGGACGGACATTGACGCGCAGGCGATGTCCGCTACATTTTCACCGGCTCGTTAGCACTCCAAGTGAGCGAGTGCTAAGGGCCCACCAAGACACCAGTACAACACGGAGGATTCCCTTATGGCGACTGCCGCGTCGACCAAGATCCAGCCGCTGGCGGATCGGATCGTCGTTAAGCCGCTCGAGGACACCGAGACCATGCGCGGTGGCCTCTACATCCCGGATACCGCGAAAGAGAAGCCGCAGCAGGGCGAAGTGATAGCGGTGGGGCCGGGCAAGGTCACGGATGACGGCAAGCGGATCGCGCCCGAAGTGAAAGAGGGCGACCGGGTGCTGTACGGCAAGTACAGCGGCACGGAAGTCACGGTTGCCGACGAGCAGTACCTGATTCTACGCGAGTCGGATGTGCTCGCGATCGTACGCTAATCACGGCCAGGAGAGAAAGAGCCAATGGCTGCCAAGGAACTGCAGTTTGATACGGAAGCGCGCGCGGCGCTGAAGCGAGGCGTAGACCAGCTGGCGCAGGCGGTCAAGGTCACGCTCGGACCGAAGGGCCGAAATGTCGTGATCGACCGCAAGTTCGGCTCACCTACGGTGACCAAGGACGGGGTCACAGTGGCGAAGGAAGTCGAGTTGAAGGACCCCATCGAGAACATGGGCGCGCAGATGGTGAAGGAAGTCGCGACCAAGACCAGTGATCTGGCCGGAGACGGCACGACCACGGCGACCGTGCTGGCACAGGCGATCTTCCGCGAGGGATTGAAGAACGTGACCGCGGGCACGAACCCGATGGCGTTGAAGCGCGGTATCGACAAGGCCGTGATCAAGGTGGTCGATGAGCTGAAGGCGATATCGACGCCGACCAAGGGCAAGAAGGAAATCGCACAGGTGGGCGCGATCTCGGCGAACAATGACCCAGAGATCGGCAACCTGATTGCGGATGCGATGGAGAAAGTGGGCAAGGATGGAGTGATTACGGTGGAAGAGGCGAAGGGGATGGAAACGTACCTGGAGACCGTGGATGGCATGCAGTTCGATCGCGGCTATCTCTCGCCTTATTTCGTAACCGATCCCGAGCGCATGGAAGCCGTCCTCGAGGATGCTCTCATTCTCATCTACGACAAGAAGATCAGCTCCATGAAGGATCTGCTGCCCATCCTGGAGAAAGTAGCGCAGATGGGCCGGCCCATGTTGATCATTGCCGAAGATGTCGAGGGTGAAGCGCTGGCTACGCTAGTGGTGAACAAACTGCGCGGCACGCTGCGCGTGTGCGGCGTGAAGGCGCCTGGTTTTGGCGATCGACGCAAGGCGATGCTGCAGGATATTGGCGTGCTGACCGGTGGCCAGGTGATCAGCGAAGAGCTCGGGCTCAAGCTGGAGAATGCCACCATCAACGACCTGGGCCGGGGCAAACGGATCGTAATCGACAAAGACAACACGACGATCGTGGGTGGTATCGGCGATGTGGACAAGATCAAGGGTCGCATCAACGAGATTCGTGCCGCCATCGACAAATCGACGTCCGACTATGACAAGGAGAAGCTGCAAGAGCGGCTGGCCAAACTGGCGGGCGGCGTTGCGGTGATCCACGTGGGTGCGGCTACCGAGACCGAGATGAAGGAAAAGAAGGCGCGCGTGGAAGATGCACTGCATGCAACGCGCGCCGCAGTGGAGGAAGGCATCGTCACGGGCGGTGGCGTGGCTTTGCTGCGCGTAGGGCAGAAGTTGAGGGATTGGAAAGTCGACGATGCAGACGAGAACATTGGCGTCCAGATTGTGCGACGCGCGTTGGAAGAGCCGGTCCGCCAGATTGCGGAAAACGCGGGCATTGAAGGCTCGATCGTGGTGGAAAAGATCCGCACGAACCCCGCCCCGAATTTCGGCTACAACGCACAGACGGATGTCTGGGAGGATTTGGTCGAGGCCGGCGTAATCGACCCAACCAAGGTGACGCGTTACGCTCTTCAGAACGCCGCATCAATCGCCTCCCTACTGCTCACGACCGAGTGCGTAGTGGTCGAAAGGAAGGATGAAGAAAAGGCGCCGGCCATGCCGGGCGGCGGCGGTATGGGCGGCATGTATTGATTGAGGCCTGCCCAACTTTTTGGCCGACAACAGGACCTGCCGAGCCATCGGTGGGTCCTTTGTTTTGCGCTTCGTTACGGCGCCGAAGTACCGTCGATTACCCCTTGCGGGTCGTCGCCAAATGTCGTAGCACGTACAGGGTTCCGCTCCCTGACTGCAAGGCAGAACTCACCATCCCGCGCTCAGGATTTGAACCATGCGTCGACAACTCATTCCTATGCTGCTTGCGCTGGTCGGGCCGATAGGCCAACACGCAACCGCACAAACCGTCGGGCCGGCTGTGGATCCGGTGATGTTCAAGGGACTCAATTATCGACTGGTAGGGCCACCGCGGGGCGGCCGTGTAACCCCGGTCACGGGCGTACCCTCTCAGCCACGCACGTTCTACATGGGCGTAGCCAGCGGCGGATTGTTCCGCACGACCAATGGCGGAGAGAGTTGGGAACCGCTCACGGATGGCAAAGTACCGGTCGGTTCCATGGGTGCAATTACCGTGGCTGATTCCGATCCCAACATCATCTATCTCGGCACGGGCTCCGACGGAGTACGCAGCAATGTTTCTACGGGTCGCGGTGTGTACAAGACGCTGGACGCTGGTACTACCTGGCACTTTGCCGGTCTCTACAACGCGGGCCAGATCGGTGGTGTGCGCATTCATCCCACCAATCCGGACATCGTCTGGGTGGCAGCGTACGGCGACATCTTCAAGCCCAATGCAGAACGCGGCATCTTCAAGTCCACAGACGGCGGTAAGACCTGGAAGAAGACCCTGTTTGTCGCTGACAGCGTGGGCGGCATGGATGTCGAGCTTCAGCCGGGCAATCCCAATGTTGTGTATGCCTGGATGAATCGTATTGAACGGAAACCGTGGAGCATCATCAGCGGCTCACGTTTGGGCGGCTTTTACAAGAGCACGAATGGCGGGAATTCCTGGACGCGCATAACCACGGGCTTGCCCAACGAGCTGATTGGAAAGGGCAACCTGGCGGTAACTGCGGCCAACCCGAATCGCATTTACGCTCTGGTAGAGGCGAAGCCCGGCGGCGGACTGTACCGGTCCGACGATGCGGGCCAGAGCTGGCAGCTGGTAAATCCGCAGGGATCACTCGTGCAGCGGCCGTTCTACTACACCACGCTGGGAGCCGATCCAACTAACGCCGACGTTGTGTATGCAGGCGCCGAAAGATTCTTCAAGTCGAGCGACGGTGGCAAGACCATGCAGTCTCTGCGCACGCCGCACGGCGACAATCACGACATCTGGATCAATCCCAACAATGGTCAAACCATGATCCAGGCAAATGATGGCGGAGCGAATGTATCCTTCGACGGAGGACGCACCTGGTCTACGCAAATGAATCAAGTCACGTCCGAGATCTATGGCGTCTGGGTAGACAATCGGTTTCCGTACCAGTTGTACGGCGCTCAGCAGGACAATTCCACCATCATCATGTCCAGCGTGGCCGATCCTTTCGATCGAACTTCCATCACATCCGGGCCGGGCTGTGAGACCGGACCCATCATGCCCCATCCGAGCAACCCAGACATTGTGTATGGCTCGTGCAAAGGGCAATACGAGGTCTACAACGCGAAGTCCGGACAGACCAAGCCGTACTGGGTGGGCGCGCAATCACTGTACGGCAACCCTGCGCGTGACCTGATCCTGCGTTTCCAGCGGGTATCGCCCATGGAAACATCGCCGCACGATCCCAACGTTCTGTACTACGGTTCACAGCATGTGCACCGCACGCGCGATCTGGGTGTCAACTGGGAAACCATAAGCCCGGACTTGACGGCCAGGCCCGCCTGCTGCCAGAGCATCAGCGGAGAACCGATCACACGCGACATTACAGGCGAGGAGTTTTACAGCACGCTGTACTCGATTCGTGAGTCACCGTTGGAGGCCGGGGTCATTTGGGTGGGCGCCAATGATGGACCGTTCCAGGTCACGCGCGATCATGGTAAGACCTGGACGAACATCACGCCCAAGGATTTGCCTACGGGCGGTCGAGTCCAGTTTATCGAGCCTTCTCCGCACCGGCGCGGCTCTGCCTATTACGCCGTCTACCGTTATCTGCTGGGTGACTATCAGCCGTACATCTATCGTACCGATGACTACGGGCGCACATGGAAGCGGCTTACGGACGGTAAGAACGGCATTCCCGCTGACTGGCCAACGCGTGTAGTGCGCGAGGATCCGGATCGTGAAGGGCTGCTCTACGCGGGCACTGAATTCGGCATGTTCATTTCCTTCGACCATGGTGCGCGCTGGCAGCCGTTCCAGCTCAATATGCCCAACGTGCCCATCACCGATCTCAAGTTGCATAAGAAAGACCTGATCGTGAGTACACAGGGGCGCGCCTTCTGGATCTTCGACAATGTTACGCCCCTGCATCACCTCGGTCAGCAAAAAGCCAGTACGGATCAGCCGCTGCTCTATAAGCCCCGTGATGGTTACCGCACCCGGGTCGCGCCCCACTTGCTTGGTCCCAACATCGACTACTATCTGCCAGCCGCACCGGCTGGACCCGTGGTAGTGGAAATTGTTGATGCCCGCGGACAGCTGGTGAACAGCTACTCGAGTGCGGCGCCGGTGGCTGCCCCGGGCGGCCGCGGAGGTCGCGGCGGTGGTGGTGGTGGTGGTGGCGGCGGAGATCCGGATGATGACATGATGGAAGGACGGTCGGGCCGCGGCGGTGGCGCGACTGTACGTTCGCGGGTCACCGCCACTGCGGGTCACAATCGGTTCGTGTGGGATGCCCGGCACCAGAACGGATTGGCGGCACCGCCGGGAGCGTACCAGGCAAGCTTGAAGGTGGGCGAATCCACGCAGACGCAGCCCTTCAATTTACTGGTCGATCCCAACCTGGCTGCAGAAGGAATAACGGCAGCCGACCTGGTCGAGCAGTTCGAGCACAACGTGCGTATGGCTGCGCTGGTCAATGACGTGAATGCCGCGGTCAGTCGCGTGCGACAGGCGCAGCAGCGCGCCAGCGCGGGTACGCCACAGCGAGCAGAGATTGATGCGCTGGCGGCCAAGCTCCTGACCGAGCCGGTCCGTTATGGCAAGCCCGGCGTCCAGGCGCACATCACGTATTTGCGGGGAATGACGAACGCCGTGGACATGAAAATCGGCCGGGATGCCATCGCCCGCTACCAGGTGTTGCGCAAGGAGCTGGACGCGATCACGGCAGAAATCAACCGGGCGTTGGGCGCACAATAGTGTGCGCCAGCGCGATTGGCCTTGGTGAAATGGAAGCAGCTGTGCTTGACGGGCCGAGCGAGGCGTATTTATACTTTGCGTGCCCTGTGCACACGGATGCCTTCATGAATACGACGTTTGCCAAGCTGCTGACAGCCACAACGACCAATCTCGGGAGAGATGCGGCCGGTTGATCGCGTATGATGGATGCACAGGGCGCGAACGCGGCGGCCTCTCTCGACTGAGTGAGGCCGTTGGTGTTTTCGGGTGGCACTTCAGCCAGGTGTTATTGAGGATACAATGATCAAGGTGACGCTTCCGGACGGGAAAGTTCTGGAGCTGGAACGCGGGGCTACGGTGCGCGATGTGGCCGAGCGAATCGGCCCGCGCCTGGCCAAGGCGGCGCTGGCTGCGCGGTTGGACGGTCAGCTGGTGGATATGATGCGGCCGTTGGATACAGACACTCGCATCGAGATCCTGACCGAGAAGAACGAGGAAGCTCTGGCCGTGGTGCGCCATTCGGCAGCCCACATGTTGGCCACGGCCGTGCGATCGGTGCGTCCCCATGCAGGCATTGGGTTTGGCCCGTCCATCGAAAATGGGTTCTACTACGATTTTGCTGTGGCCGAGCCTTTTACCCCGGAAGATCTGGAGCGAATCGAAGCGCGCATGAAGGAAGTGTCTGCGGAGGATCAGTCGTTTCAGCGCAGGCAGGTCGACAAAGCAGAAGCACGACGATTGTTCTCGGATGATCCGCTCAAACTCGAGCGATTGGAAGAGCTGGGTGATGATGAAATCATCACGGTCTATCAGAATGGACCGTTCCTGGATCTTTGCCGGGGTCCGCACGTTCCATCCACGGGACGAGTCAAACACTTCAAGTTATTGAACACCGCGGGTGCGTACTGGCGAGGCGATGAGAAGCGCCAGATGTTGCAACGCATCTACGGCACGGCCTGGTTCACCGAACAGGACCTGCAGCAGTACCTGGAGCGGGTCGAAGAAGCGAAACGACGCGACCACAGAAAACTTGGTCGTGAGCTGGACCTTTTCCATTTCCACCCGAGTGCACCAGGTTCTGCATTCTGGACCGATCGCGGAACCACGCTATTCCATGAGTTGGGCGAATGGATGCGGGTCACGCTGGCCCGGAATGGCTACCAGCAGGTGAAGACGCCGTTGCTCTTCAACAAGATGCTGTGGGAGAGATCGGGCCATTGGGGCAAATATCGGGAGAACATGTTTCTGGTGCTGGACAGTGAGACGGGTGAGCATGACTTCTCGCTCAAACCCATGAACTGCCCGTCTCACTATTTGCTGTACAGCTTTTCCAAACATTCATACCGCGATCTTCCTCTGCGTTATGCTACGCAGGACGTTCTGCATCGCAACGAAGTCTCGGGTGCACTCAGCGGTCTGACGCGCGTGCGTCAGTTCCAACAGGATGACGCCCACATTTTCGTGACTGACCATCAGATTGCCGACGAAGTGCGGCGCCTGACTGAACTGGTCGACTATTTCTATCGCACGCTCGGGTTGCCGTATCGCATCATGTTCGGAACGCGACCGGCACAGCGTATTGGTGAAGACGCGTTGTGGGATCGCGCGGAAGCGGACCTGCGTGCCGCGCTGGATGTGCTGGCAGTGCCGTACAAAGAGAACACGGGTGACGGCGCATTTTATGGCCCCAAGATTGATTTTCATGTGGCCGACTCGCTGGGTCGGACCTGGCAACTGGGCACCATCCAGCTCGACTACAACGCGCCCGAGCGCTTCGATCTCACGTACGTGGGCGAGGATAACCACGAGCACCGGCCGGTGGTGATCCACCGCGCGATATTCGGCTCGCTCGAGCGATTCATTGCCATTCTGATCGAACACTTTGGCGGGGCGTTTCCGCTCTGGCTTGCGCCCGAGCAAGTGCGTGTGCTTCCCATCACGGACGACCAGCTGCCCGCCGCCCGATCCTTGATTAGCCAGTTGCAGTCGGCCGGCCTGCGCGCCTGGGTGGACGACCGTTCGGGCACGCTCAACTACAAGATCCGCGACGCAGAAACCCAGAAGGTGCCGTACATGGCGGTCTTGGGCGCCCGCGAGGCGGAAGCCAATACCGTCGCCGTGCGCATACGCGGCGCGGGCAAGAAGCAGGAGATCCTGCCGGCCGCGGATTTCATTGCCCAACTCGAGGCCGAGGTGGCTGGGAAAAGCTTGTAAGCGGCGAATGACCCGTCCGAAGCATACGGCTCATCCGAATCATCAGGGGGTCAATCCACCTCAAGTCTGTCTGGTCTCTTGATTTAGGGTGTAACGGGGGTTAGTTTTGCCGGCCATAATACGGGAAGCGGGAGCCAGGAGCTCCCCACCCTTCGGTCTGCTCTTGCAGCACTGCCGGGTTCTGAAACGACGGAAGCGACGCGCCGACTTGAGGCGGCGGGTCGCTCCGTGTATTCGAACGGGCCTGTGAGAAGCAGGTCCGTTTTTTTGTTTCCCTGAGCGGAGGACATCGCCATCTCGACAGACAAGCGCGTAAGAGTCAATCGCCAAATCCGGATCAGCCCGGTTCGAGTCATTGGCTCGGACGGCGGACAGCTCGGCATTATGGCCATAGAAGAGGCCATGTCACGAGCGGAGTCAGAGGGGTTGGATCTGGTTGAGGTTGCGCCCACGGCGCGGCCGCCGGTGGTCCGAATCATGGACTACGGCAAGTACAAATACGAGGAAGCACGCAAGGCGCGACAGGCGCGTAAGAAGCAGCACCAAATCCAGGTGAAGGAGGTGAAGCTCCGTCCGGGTATAGAGCCTCACGATCTGGAGTTCAAGGTCAGGCACGCGCGGCGCTTTCTGGAAGAGGGCAACAAGGTCAAGATGACGATGATGTTCCGGGGGCGTCAGGCGGCGCACCCCGAATTGGGCAGGGAAGTACTGGCAAAGGTGGCTGAAGTCGTGCAGGACGTCGGCAAAATAGAATCGGCGCCGATGATGGAAGCCCGCACGATGACCATGATTTTGGCACCGCGAAAATAGCGGTGTGGAGGTAGAAATGCCGAAAATGAAAAGAAACAAGAGCGTGTCCAAGCGCTTCAAGATTACGGCCAAGGGCAAGGTCAAGCGGCGGCGGGCGAACAAGAGTCACATCCTGACCAAGAAGGCCCCGAAGCGGAAGCGTCATTTGCGCGATGCAAAGATTGCCGCTCCGGGGGATGCGCGGCGCGTAAAGAAGATGTTGCTGGCAGGAGGTTGACATGACTCGAGTAACACATGCGGTGCCGAGGCACCGCAAGAAGAAGAAGTATTTCCGTGCGGCTCGTGGTTACTTTGGCGGCCGCTCGAAACTCTGGCGTATCGCCAAGAACGCAGTCGAGCGCGGTTGGCAGTACTCGTATCGTGATCGCAAGCAGCGCAAGCGTGAGTTCAGGCGACTCTGGATTGCGCGTATCAATGCGGCTGTGCGCGAGCATGAGCCGGACTTCAACTATTCGCGATTTATGAACGGTCTCAAGCGGGCCGGGATCGAGGTGAATCGCAAGTTGCTCTCGGACCTGGCTGTGCGAGACCGGAGCGCGTTTGGAGAGCTCGTTCAGCGAGCCAAGGCTCAACTCGGGTAGGCAACCAGAAAGGGCCGGCACTCGCCGGCCCTTTCGTTTTGAGGCCGGCAGCAGGCGAGGAATCGAAACAATGGATGACCGGGCGCAAGCACTCATCAACCAACTTGAAGCTGTAGAGCGGGAAGCGAAGGCAAATATTCCCGCAGCTGGAACTGCGCAGGAGCTGGAAGCGTTCCGCATCAAACTGCTGGGGCGCAAGGAGGGCCAGCTCACCACGCTGATGCGGGCGCTGGGTGGATTGTCCAATGAAGACAGGCCGCACGTGGGCGCCGCATTCAATCGAGTAAAGGGCGTGATTGCGGATTTGCTCGACGCACGCACCGCCCAACTGGAGGCGGCACAGGGAGCGGGGGCGAGCAGGGAAGACCTGACGTTGCCGGGGCGGCGCACGTGGCAAGGGGGGCGTCACCCAGTGACGCAGGTCGTTGCTGAAATCTGCCATGTGCTGGAGCAGCTGGGCTTCACACGCGCGCGCGGGCCCGAGGTAGAAAGCGACTGGTACAACTTCACGTCGCTCAATACGCCGCTCGACCACCCGTCGGCGGACATGCACGACACGTTCTATCTGACCTCGGGCTTGCTGCTGCGCAGTCACACCTCGCCCGTTCAAATTCGGACCATGCAGCAGTACCAACCACCGATCCGGGTAGTAATTCCGGGCATGGTCTATCGACGCGACCCGTTCGACGCGTCGCACGCACCGGGCTTCGAGCAGTTGGAGGGCCTGGCC
>JBOHRF010000006.1:0-50088 GCA_050732575.1 Longimicrobiales bacterium | reverse complement strand
TTCTGCGTATTCGCCCAGACTCCGGTGCACGCGACCGAGTACATCGAACATGGTCGCCTGAACGATCGGCTGATCCTCGAGCTGGTCCACCTGTCGGCTGCCGCGGCGAAGCAACTCGCTGGCCGTGACTTCACCGCCCAGTGCACGCGTTGGGTCGTTGGCTTCGAACAGTGAGGTCAGGAAGGCGCTGATCCGGTTCGACTGCGCCAGCGCCTGCTCCGATTCCGCAAGTGCTGTTGAAGCACGATCGCGCTCGCTGCGCGCAACCGAGGCCTGCCAGAGTGTGAGCCCGGCGCCGGTCAACAGACTCGCCGTCACGAACATGGCCGCCACGGCCTCGATGCGGTGGCGGCGCAGGAATTTGCCCATGCGGTAGCGGCGGCTGCCGCGTTGTGCCAGCACGGGCAGACCATCCAGAAAGCGCGCCATGTCCTGGGCCAGCAACTCGGCCGATCCATACCGACGCGCAGGCTCCTTGCGCAGGGCCATCATGGCAATTGCGTCCAGGTCACCGCGCAATGCACGCTGCCAGCGCTGGGCAGTCAAATCGCGCGCGGCCGCGCCGGCGGCACTCGCTGCGCGCGCTACCACGGTACTGGGTCGCTCCGGCTCGCGCACGCAGATCAGATCGGTCAATTCCTGCGCCGAGCGCGTGGTCAACTTGTAGGGCAGCTGCCCGGCTATCAACTGGTAGAGCACAACGCCCAGGGCGTACACATCGCTGGCCGTGGAAAGCGGATCGCCCCGGATCTGTTCTGGACTTGCGTATTCGGGCGTCAGCACGCGCTGATCCGTGCGTGTAATGGGCTGCTCGACTCCGCCCAACACCGGATTCAGCAGCTTGGCAATGCCAAAATCGAGCAGCTTCACCTGGCCCGTACTGGTCACCAGGATGTTACTCGGCTTGAGGTCCCGATGCAGAATCAGGTTCTTGTGTGCGTGATGCACGGCATCACAAACCTCGAGGAACAGACGCACGCGCGCCGTCAGTGTGAGCCGATGCCGATCGCAGTACTCCGTGATGGGCACACCCTCGACATACTCCATGACCAGGTAAGGCAGTCGCCCATCGCCCACGCCGCCATCCAGCAGCTGCGAGATGTTGGGATGTTGTAGTGAGGCCAGGATCTGACGTTCGGCCAGGAAGCGGCGGTACAACTCATCGGCGTCCGCGCTGCCGCGCAGCAGCTTGAGGGCAACGCGGTGGCGGAATTGGCCATCCTCACGTAGCGCCAGGTACACGACGCCCATGCCGCCGCGACCCAGCTCGTGCGCGATGCGATACGGTCCGATGCGCCGGCCTTCATCGCTCTCGACCTCCAACTGGTGCACAATGTGTGCTGGATCGCGCTCCAGTATGCCGTCCGTTCGTTCGTGCGCCTCCAGTAGTGCAATCACTTCACCGAGCAGCTCGAGATCGCCCGAGCAGGCCGAAGCCAGCCAGACTGATCGTTGCTCGCGCGGCAATTCCAGCGCGGCCTCGAATATCTCCTCGATGCGTTGGCGCGTGGCGCTCATGCCGGCTCCGCAGGTTCGGTCGACCTGGGACTCGGATACAGGTGTCGATACAGCCAGGCGCGAGCCTTGACCCATTCGCGGCGCACGGTCCGATCGGAAACGTTGAGCACGGCCGCGATTTCCTGTTCTTCCAAACCTGCAAAGAATCGATACTCGACGATCTGGCGCTGCCTCTCATCCAGTCCCTGGAGCGCCGCATCCAGTGCCAGCAACTCATCCAATTGCAGTTCCACGGCGTGTTCGCCGTCCCAGAGTGTGGCGTGACGGGCGCCGGCACCCCGTTTCTGTGCGTTGCGTTTCCGTGCGGCATCGATCAATACCTGGCGCATCGCGCGCGCCATGATGGCCAGGAAATGCGCGCGGTTGTTGGCATCCAGGTTGGCCGAGCCCACCAGCTTGATGTAGGCCTCGTGGACCAGTGCGGTGGCGTGCAGCGTGCGCGCGCCGTATTCACGGCGCATCTGGCGCCGGGCCAGCATGCGCAACTCTTCATAGACCAGCGGCATCATGCGATCCAGCGCACTGGCATCGCCCGCGCGCACCGCCGCCAACAGTCGGGTCACTTCACCGGTCGATTCCGATGGGGAAACAGGCATAACACTGGGTTTGTCAGAGGCGGCAGCCGCAGCAGTGTGCGCGGCCAGACTACATGGACGAATATGTGGCCCGCCTCGCCACTCGCCAGTCCTGGCTGACCCGCTGCTCCAACCAAGGTCTTACTGACCAGTGCTGCGCAGCCGCGCATTGTTGGCCAGTCCATCTGTCTTGTTGGGAACGCGGAGGTCACCGCAGTGAGCGCACAGCCGGCCAGAGACAAGGACTGGGGTCCGATCCCCAAGTTCATGCCGGACGATCCTTCGGTATTCCTGTCTTCGCGCAGGACGCGGCTGTCTTTTCAGCGCACGCGCATGAGTGCTGACCGCACGCTCATGTCCATCATCCGCACAGCGCTTTCCCTGCTCGGGTTCGGCTTCACCATCTATCAGTTTTTTCGGTTCTTGCGCGAGTCAGTCAACGCTTCGCTGCGCCCGGAAGCCGCCCGCAATTTCGGCTTTGCCCTGGTCCTGCTGGGTGTGTTGATGCTCTTCTTCGGTATTGTCGGGCACATCCGCTTCATGGTCGAACTGCGCCGCGATCACACGCATCTGGTGGATGAGCACATCATCCCGCACGACCGTTTTCCATTCTCCGTGACCCTGGGCGCCGCGCTGCTCCTCCTGCTCATCGGTGTGCTCGCCATTCTCAGCATGATGGGTCGGGCCGGACCTTTTGCCTGAACGCGTCGTGCCCTCAGCGCCAACTCGAGCTGTGACGGGCAGCCCACGATCGATCGCATTGCCTCAACCTGTCCCAAGGTCCAATCGGAATCGTGCGCTCGCGCCGTGATACTCGGTTGATGGGTCCTGACGCCCAGGATGTTTGTTGTACCACAACAGTGAGATGAAAGCCATGCCTGAACGGCTTGATGAACTTACCCACGCGCTCAAACGCGCGCGCTGGGGTTTGAATCTGCGCGGGCTGCTCGCCCTTGCCTTTGGCTTCTTTGCCCTGATTCGACCGCTGCAAACTGTGGCCATACTGGCCCTACTCGTTGCGTTCTGGGCCGTTTTTACCGGCATAGTCGGCATTGTCTATGCCCTCGACCTGCGGCACATAGCCCGCCACTGGTGGCTGCTGCTGGTGGGCGGAATCATCAGCCTCATTTTCGGAATCGCCGCGTTCACCCGCTTCCCCACGCTATCCCTCGCTTTCCTGATGGTCTTGGCAGCATGGTGGTTCTTCTTCAATGGCATCATGGAGATTGTCACGGCTTTGCAGCAGAAACGGCAGCAGTGGCCGTGGGGCTGGCACATGGTCCTGGGCGTACTCAGCATCCTCGCGGCCGCATTCGCGCTGCTTTTCCCACCAGTCACTATGGCCGTGCTCACGTTCTGGATCGGCATCTCGGCCATCGTGTTCGGGATCGTTCAGCTGATGGAGGCCGGCACCTCCAAAACCATGCAGCGGCGCGTTGAGACCATGGGCGATACGGGTCCGGACGAAGCGCCGCGCGCGGCGGCCTAACAGATGGCGGCGCGCCGTGACGCAGCCGCGCGCGCTTCAGCGGAGCAAAGGAGAAACTCAGTGAAGCCTGTGCCTTATGCAGTCCAGAGTGCGGATATCGATGAGGTACTCAGCGCGTACGAGCCGGTTGGCGGCGGCGCCTGGACGGAAGAGGCACGCCAGGACGTGCGCGCCTATGTCATGCGCCACGTGCTGGACCTGGACGACGCGACCCGTACCGCTCCCGAGGATGCAACTGTCCGCCGCGAGGTCGCGCTTGCGGCCATTGAGGATTTGCTGATCCGCGATGGCCTGCTGGACATCACCGATCGCGAAAAACGCGTATTCCCCATTGTCACTACGCGCGATACAGAGCGCGACGATTTTTAGAAAACCGTAAGGAAAACCGTAAGAAGAGGCGTAAGAAGAAACGTAAGAAAAGGCGTAGAGTTTTTTTTTCTTACGTTTCTTCTTACGTTTTCCTTACGGGTTTTTTCGTTTCCTTCATGCTGGAGGCGCAATGACGCGGGCGCGTTTACGTACCGTGGTGACCGCGGTGCTTCTCTGGTCGGCACTGGCCAGTCCGGCTACGGCGCAGGTCCGGCGCATTCAGATCGATCGGCGTGAGCCATTGGGCAATGGCGAATCATTCGGCCAGGTCGGCCCCTACGAGAAGATCATTGGCAGTCTCTTCCTGGAAGTAGATCCGGAGCATCCGGCCAATCAGCGCATCACGGACATCAAACGGGCGCCACGCAATGGCCGAGGCCGGGTCGAAGTGCGCACGGACTTCTACCTGATCAAGCCGGTTGATCCTGCGCGCGGCAGTGGGCGCTTGTTGTACGATGTTCCCAACCGCGGTAACAAGGTGGCGCTGGGCACCATGAACGGCGCCGGCGGCAATGACCCAACCAGCGGCGGCAGCGGATTTCTGCTGCAGCGCGGTTATTCGATCCTGTGGACGGGTTGGAGTGGCGATGTGCTGCCGGGCGCCGGCCGGCTGACCATTGATGTGCCGGTAGCCACGGAAAACGGCCGGCCTATCACAGGTCGGATTTACGCCGAACTGGAGAGCAGCGGATACCAGCTCTATCGCAACAATCAGGTGCTCCGCAATGGCGAGTCAGCGGACAAACTGCTCTATAGCATGCCCTTGGACTGGGGCGAATCCCGGTCGTACCCTCCAGCCACGTTGGACAATCGAGATGCCATTCTGACCATGCGGCCGGCGCGTGCGGCGCAGCCTACGGAAGTACCGCGCGACCAATGGCAGTTCGCGCGCTTCGACGATGGCCGCGTCATTCCCGACTCGAGCCAGGTTTACGTGCAGGATGGTTTCCGCATCGGCTGGCTTTACGACCTGGTGTTCACCGCGCGTAATCCGCGCGTGACCGGATTGGGCTTTGCCGCCGTGCGCGATCCTGTCTCGTTCTTTCGCTACGCAACGGTGGACCAGGAAGGCAACCCGAATCCGTTGGCCGGTGCCATCCGGTACGCGTTCGCGTTTGGCACCTCCCAGTCAGGCCGCTTCCTGCACCATTTCCTTTACGAAGGCATGAACGATGACACGCGCGGCCGTTGGGTATTCGACGGCATCATCGCGGACGTGCCGGGTGGCGGGAAGGGCATGTTCAACTACCGCTTTGCCGCTACCACTCGCCATGGCAGCCAGCACGAGGAAAACCTGTACGCGTCGGATTTCTTCCCGTTCAATTCCGTGCCCCAGCACGATCCCATGACCGGCAAGAGCGATGACGTACTTGCGCGCGCGCGCCGTACCGGTCGGGTGCCCAGGATTTTCTTCGAGCAAACGTCCACGGAATACTGGGCCCGTGCGGCTTCCCTGCTGCACACTGACGTTCAGGGCACGAAAGATGTGCCGCTCGATGCCAATGTGCGTATCTACTTCATTGCCGGCGCGCCGCACACCGTCATGTCGGGCGGCCATTACGACAATCCGCTCAACCGCATGAGTCGAGCACCGGTCAGCCGGGCCCTGCTCGCGGCCATGGATGAATGGGTTACCAAAGGCATGGAGCCGCCCGCCAGTCGTTACCCGCGCATCGCCGATGGCACGTTGGTCGACGTGGCTACCTACGCCAAAGGATTCCCGTCCATTCCGGGAGTGCGCACACCGGCAGTGGTCTACACACCCTTGCGTCTGGATCCCGGTCCACGGTGGTACACGCAGGGCATTGCCGACCATGCGCCTCCCAGAGTAGGGCCTGCGTTCCGCACGCTGGTCCCTGCTGTGGACTCGGATGGCATCGAGAAAGCAGGCATCCATCTTCCCGATGTCAGTGTGCCCATTGCTACCAATAGCGGTTGGAACATACGCGCAGCGGCCTGGGGGGCTGATGGCATGCTTACCCGGTTCATGGGCTCCAGTGTGGTATTCCGTCGCACGCGCGACGAGCGTGAGGCCGCCCGCGATCCCAGGCCCTCCATTCAGGAGCGCTACCCAACGCGCGAAGTGTATCTGCAACGTGTCGAAGCCGCAGTGCGCCAGTTGCAACAGGATCGTTTCCTGCTCCCCGATGATGCCACCGCACTATTGCGCACCGCCAGTCAACGACAATTCTGGTGATTTGGTGCGGAATGTGTTTAGCGAGCACCGCTCAACTGCAGATCGCAGAACCAGAAGCCGCCTCGTTCCACCACGCCATTGCGTGTCACCGCCACGGGTGTCTCGAAGTTCGGCCCATCATAGACGAACGTGTGGAATTCGCCATTCTCGCCGCAGGGGTCCGCGCTCCCGGGCAGATCGGCCAGGAATCGCTCGTCGTATTCGCGGCCACAGAACTTAGGGTCGATTTGCGCTGGATCGATGGTACACACAATCGCGCGGAACCCTGAGCGCAATACCTGCTGCGCCAGCGCCGCGGGCTCCTGTCCCCAGAGTGGGAACGAACAGGTCATGCCACTGCGCGCCACCAGCCGCTCCCGGTATGCGCGCACATCGCGCAGAAAGATGTCGCCAAAAATCAGGTTCTTAATGCCCGCCTGCTCGAGCCGTTCGATGCCCGTAAGGAAGGCCTGCTCGTAAGCTTCATTGGTGGACGGGCTGTCGATGTGAACTTCCGTGAGCTGCAGGCCCAATGTGCGGGCCTGGGCGCGCAGCAGGTCACTGTGCACGCCGTGCATGCTGATGCGGTCTTGCGGTTGTGAGACCGTTGTGAGCAATGAGCGCACGGTCACGTTGCCCTGCAGAGCTGCCACGTGCAGAGCCAGGGCGCTGTCTTTGCCCCCACTCCAGCTCAGCGCCGCCGGCGCATTCACGATTCACCGCGCCCAACGTAGCGCGTTCTGCGTGCCGCATGACTCCCATGCGTCACGACGCCTTTTCCGTCTTGTCGCCACCCAGCCGGGGAATGCCGAAGTACCCGGCCAGCGCGGCAAACGCAAAGACCGCCAGCTCATTGAAGCGCGGCATACCAACATTGATGTTGAGCAGATTTACACCGAGTGCGTACCAGGCCAGCGCGGCCAGCACTCCAGCAAACACCCCTTTGATGGTAAACTCGCCCCAGCGTGCTTTGCGCCGGCCTTTCTTGTTTTGTGCTGCGGCTGCCAGTCCGCCAAACACACCGCCCAGCAGCGCAGCCGCAAAGAAAATGACGGGCCACACGAACTGGATGTTCGATGTTGCTTCGGCAAAGCCGGGCGCAGAGGCGGTCACCGTGACCGCGCCCACGCCGCTCGAGCGGAGCCTCGTGCTGCTTGAAACCGTGTTGCCCGTAGTCAGCGCGCTGTTTTCCAGTTCACCATTCGACAATGTGAGGCCTACATTGATCGGCTGGGGGCCGCTGGCTCCAATGATACGCACGGTCACGAGTGCGCTGCCCACACCCCAGCCCTGAATTCGGCGCGGCGAGGTTTCCACAATGAGGGATGGTTGCACGGGCAACCACACCTCTACGCCGCTGAGATCGAATTCGGGCACAATCTGCAGACGCAGTGAATCGGCCACGCTCCGCGTCACCACGTCAATGCGCTCGAGTGGGAAGTTCGTGTGGCTGAGCTCTATGCGCTCAGGCTGCACGCGGCCTGCTTCCGCCAGTAGCTGAAATCGGACAGGCACTGGCAAGGGCCGGCTTTCGCTGCGACGCAAACTGTCTTCCACGGCCAGGAAGATGGCGCCCCGGAAAACGCTCGAATCCTGATCCCAACGTAGACGTGTGGCCACCTTGAACACCGGCCGCAGCACCCACGTACTGGTCAGTGTTGCATCGGGCGTGACCAGTCGAATAGGCAAGGCCAAAAACGGTTCGTCATTGGCCGCAGGTCCACGCCCCGGTCTTGGGCCGGGCACAGTCTTGAGTCGCTCACCTGTGAGCAGCGCCGCAAACGTACCCTGGTTCAGCTGGAACCCGGTGGCAGCCACACGCGTCGTATCCACGCCGCGAGTGCTCAGAATCGGCACCCCCGCGCGCAGCACGGAATCGGGAATGTTGCGCAGGACTCCGCTGCGCGGCACATGCACGTGACGTTGTGCTGCCACCGGCTGCACCATGGCTAGCAGAGCCATGCATACAGCCACAGCCAGCGATTTCCCCTGCCGCCTGCGGACGCGGCTTGCCATTTCGAGGAGCATGTTGTGCGTGAGTCCCGTGGATGGACGCTGGCCTGCAGTATACCGACGCGCACACGGAAGGGAAACGGATCAACGGAGCAACCGATTAACGGACGAGTTCGTTATTCCGTTAATCCGTTAATCCGTTGCCAGGGGCAGCCATAGCGTAAACGTCGACCCTGCGCCCAACTCACTTTGCAGTGTGATGCGGCCGCCCAGCGCATGTGCAACACGTTGGCTGATGGCCAGGCCAATGCCGGCGCCCGGGCGGTCGCTCCCGTTGTCCAGACGCACGAACTCCTGGAAGACCAGGGCCTGGTCCTCCAGCCGAATGCCGGGTCCGCTGTCTGTGACCTCTGCGGCCAACCATTTCTGGTGGGTGCCATCATCCACGATGTCGCGGCGCTGCGCGCACACGTTCACTCGTCCGTTGTCGGGTGTGTACTTGATGGCATTGGAAAGCAGGTTGCCCAGGATCTGCCGCACACGCAGTCCATCCGTTTGCAGGTTGGGCAGGTCAATATCGACGCGCAGTTCCATGCGAATCTTTTTGGCCTCTGCGCCGGCGCGATGGTCCTCTACGACTTCGGCGATGGCGTCGCTCACATCGAGGGGTGCGGGATTCAGCTCGATGCGGCCAATACCAGCGCGTGCCAGGTCGATCAGGTCTTGCAGCAACTTGAACGCGGCCTGCAACGAGCGGCGCGCGTGTCGCACGCTGTCCTGTTGTTCGTCCGACAGGTTGCCGCGCACTCCCAGGTCGAGGAGCTGCAGGAATCCGTCGGCTGCCCAGAGCGGGTTCTTCAAGTCATGCGAAAAGCCGCGCAGCAGGAGCGCGCGGCTTTCGGTCATGCGCTCCAGCTCCTGGCGACGCTCTTCAGACTCCTCCAACAGGCGCGCTTTGCGCAGCGCTACGGCGGCCAGATCACCAAAGGTGCTGGCCCGCGCCATGGCATCGGGTCCAATAGACGTGTAGCTGCGATCGTACAACAGCGCGAGTACGCCGGACGGTCCTTCCGGATCGATGAGCGGTACGACTACCGCGCAGCCTTGCGTGCGCGCACCCGCGTAAGGGCTGTCATGGCCGGGCAGAGGCAGGTTGAATAATGTGGCAGTGCGGCCATGGATCACATTTTCTGCGACTGAATTCGGATACGGCAGTGTGCTGGCCAGGGCGGGCGCGCCGTCCCCGGCCACGGCGATCACCTGCAAGTCGCTGCCCGGTCCATCGAGTTTGGCCATGTAGGCGGCCTCGGCATTCGTTGCCGCCAGTGCGCCGCGCGCAATCTGGCGCACGACCTCAGCGGTCGTGATGGGCGCGGCCACAGCTGCGGCCGCGGTGCGCAGGGCATGATCCTCACCGGCCCGCCGCTGTGCATCCGTGCGCGCCCAATCGATCTGGGCAATGAGCATGCGCTGACGCCAGAAGATCCAGCCTACCGCCGTCATGGCCAGCAGTGAGATGAGGAAGAGGGCCACAGCAATGCTGAGGCCCCGTCGCTGTGACGCCGTGATGTCCGTGCGATAGATCAGACTGAAGCGGTTGATTTCACGCTGCAACGCTGATGTGGCGGCGAGCAGCTCTTCGAAACGCAGCTGCTGCGCCGGCATCTGGCGCATGAACTCGGCCCGGCTCACTGCGCCCGGCACCAGTCCACGCATGTCGCCGTACCAGCGGCCCACCAGTAGGCTGACGCGATCGAGGCGATGGATTACGGATGGACTGATCTCGCGCGCCAGCGGCTGCAGCCGCTCCACGATCGAGCGTGCCGCTTCCAGAGCGGTGCGCGCCCGGATCAGGTGCTCCATCTCACCCGTTAGCAAAAAGCCGCGTGTGGCCGCCAGATGCACGGAAAGCGCGAGCTGCAGACGCGTTGTCAGCGTGCGCGCGGGCTCGCTCACGGTCTCGACCTGGTGGCGCAGCAGCTCGGTGCGACGCATGGCCAGGTACGGCACAATGCTCAACGATGTGAGGGTCAGGATCACGAATAGAAACACGACCAGCGTGCGGGGAGACGCGCGCGCACGCAACGCTGCCCGCAGGCCGGAACCAAGTCGCGTACGCAGGTCGTATTTACCGTCGGAGACAGTGGGCGGAAGGCGGAACGCAACTTCGCCGGGCGCATCGGATGCGGACTGGTTGTTCAAAGCCCCAGTCTCCGGCGGCTGCGCGAGTACGCCCGCGCCTTCAGTCCACGCCGACGATGCGGGCGACGACACGCTGCGCGTACTCCTTGTCCCAGCTCACAGCACTACGGCGCGCAGTGACCTCTACGCGCGTCGCGCCATCTTCCCTCCGGCCCAGCTCCGCCGTCACATCGAGATCGCGGGTTGCGCCCTTGAAAGTCCGCTCCCTTTCCTTGGTTTCCACTTCCTTCATCCGGATTCCCAGATCCGAAAACGCGCGCCGCGTTCGCTTCGCTGTCTGGTCCAGTGATGCGTTCACCAGTGAGGATGCACCGCGGTCCGTCAGGTACACGGCGGCGCCCGCGCCCGCTGCCGCCCCCGCCGCCGCCACGCATCCGGATGCCAGCTGCGCGCATACCAGTATCAGGGCCAACAACGCTTGTTGTCGTGCGCCACACTTCACTTTATCCCTCCCCGTTCGGTCACTATCTATCGTGGTCACCAGGCATTCCCGCCATCCGATGTCAAAACGTCTGCCTGCACCGCTCTCATGCGCAGTGCACTGGCGATCTGGCACAACCCCGCCACGATTACGCAGCCGGCAAATGCAAATACCAGTGTGCCGGTTGCAATGGCTGGCTGAATGAGCAATAACGTGCCGAATCCCATGGCCACAAAGCCTGCCAAGGCGAGCAGAGCCGAGCGGCGCAGCCAGTTGCGAAAGCGAATGGCGTGAAAGATCTCGAGGCCGCCCCGCACCAAACAGCAGATACCGAGCGTCAGGACGAGAATGGTAGCGCTCATGTCTGGCCACAACATGATGAGCATGCCGCCCAGCAGACCCATCAATCCTACGGCCGCCAGCGGCCAGACTGCGCGGTCGTGCAGCCCCAGGGAGATGGCCAGTGCCACGGCCGCCAGTCCATCGAGTTGCAGGTAGGCACCGAAAAGCAGCAGAGCGAGTAGCAGTGAGGGAGCCGGATACATCAACGCAATCACACCAAAGAAAACAGCAACGATCCCGCGTACGGCCCACACCCACCAACCCTGCGTCCACTGCGCGTGCATCGGTTCACGCTCCCCTCGGCCGGGCGGTCTGCGTACGGTGTGCGCGCACCGGCGTTGCTCGCAACGCTCAGGTGATCTCCGCCGCGCTGCGCGCCTCCCTACTCGCGAGAGCGCGTTGCAGCCCACCGTTATGCCAGCGCGACGGAGAACACCCACCCACAGAATCAGAGCATCGAAGGCGCGACGACTATGCGTGGCCACACTTCATTGCTGCGCAAAAGGTATTTAACGCTCCCTCGTTGAAGCAGCGATCCGACCTAGGTCCGACCGGCGCACAACATCCGAGGCGCATGGGTTGCGCAGCAAACACTCTGCAGCCCGCCCCGAGGCCGATGCGCTCACGCATCGCCAGAGGTATAAATGCCAGCCATCGATCGCGCATCGAAACGTGCACCGATATCGCTGCTGTTGTTCAGTAATCCACCCCGTGAATCACCGTCCGTAGCCAAGACCACTGCAGCCGTCACCGGCGCACACGCCCTCGTACTGGCCGCCATCTTCGCAACTGCACTGCTGTTGCAGAAACCGGATCTGCCCAGCGCGCTGAATGACATGAGCCAGGCACTCGATGTCGACTTTACCATGTTGCTGATGGGAACCGGCGAGCTGCGCGCCGCGCCCGAGGCTGGAAGGCCGGCCGTCGCTCGCCAGCGCGCGCGCTCACGGCCCACTGCCGAAACAAGTGCACCCCAGCTCCTGGGCCAGCCCGTGCTGCTCGACGTGCCTACGGTCGTGCCGCGCACCATTCCAGAACCACCGCAGCGCCCGGGCTGGAGCCCGCGTGTTGACCCGGCGGCTGGACCACCGCTGCCGGCGGCAACGCCACCGCGTGGCGCAGAACCGAATGGCCGTGCCGCGGGAGCCCTGAACAGCAGTGCGAACGGCAATGGTGGAAACAGTGCCGATGTCGAAAGCCTCACGCTCGATGAACTGGCGCGCGAGCCGCGTTTCACACCCTTCACACAGGCGCCTGAGTTGATCAATCGCGCCGAGGTCAAGGCGTTTCTACAGACCCGCTACTCACCCATCGTGAGCGGGCGCGGCATCGGCGGTCGCGCCGTATTGTGGCTACTGATCGACCTCAAGGGTGATATCCGCAAAGCCGTACTCCTGCGCTCCAGCGGCTACAGCTCTCTGGATGATGCGGCGCTCGAGGCCATCGATCGCATGGAGTTTCGGCCCGCCATCAACAAAGGCCGACGCGTCAATGTTTGGGTGCAGCTGCCCATCAGCTTCCAGCCTGACTGGTGAGGTGACGAAGGCGGACGACAGCGGACGACAGTTGCTTTTTCGACAACTCGTCCCCCTCGGCTATGAGGCGGTCCCAGAACTCCAGGTGAGCGCAGCCGGAATTGGGCAAAGACCAGACAGGTCTTGCGACCGGATCCCGGAAAAAGGCAAGAAAGCAACTGTCGTCCGCATCGGAAATCACGCCGGACCGGACGTACGTCCAAGGGATTTGGACTGGGAGGAGCACGCGATTGCGTGGCGTCCGGTCCGGCGCAGTTGTGTATTGGTCATGCCCGGAGCTTTGGGGCGCTCCGATTGATGTTGACGCTGCAACCAAAGCGTCGCTCGATTGGCAGCGCATGGGAGCCCTAGCCCATGGGAACGCGAAGCTGCCTCGATAGAATCGTCGGCGAGCGTTTCACTCGCACGCACCTGGCTGCTGGGCAGAATGCTGCAAGCCAGGCACGCCGCCCCAATCCTGACCGGCGATCTGACTCAACGTATCCGCATGCGTTTGGTCGGATCAGTGGACCAAGTGCTTACCTGCTACCACTGCGTAGCTGGGCGACAGCGCAATTTCGAGTGAGTCGGTACATCGAGTTGGCCGTAACGTATGACCTGCCCGCGTCTGCGCGGGCCACACCAACGCGGCACATTTCCTCGAAGTCCCGTCAGGTCGCAGCTACGGCTACCGCGTTCTCGACCGCGCTGATGAGCACGTCCGCATCCACGGGCTTGCGCAGCACCGAGCTGGCCATTCGGCTGGCAAACGCATTGCGCGCAACTACCTCCGGATTTGCCGTCAGCAGTACAATGGCCAGCTCCGGATGCCGGGCAGCCAGGTAAATGGTCAGCTCGATGCCGCTCATGCCCCGCAACTGCACGTCCAGCAGTACACAGGCAAACGTGGCTGCCTGCCCGTCGGTCAGGAATTCCTCGGCCGAAGCATACGTCTGCGTGCGGAACCGCATCGAGATCAACAACCGCTCGAGCGCGGCGCGCACCGCGGCATCGTCATCAACAACAGCAATCCTGGGTCGGCCCACTGTCCCCCTCATCAGGTCCTCCTGTGAGCATGGTTACGGAGTGCTCTAAAGTGGGCGCGCACTGCGCCCGGGGCATTGGACTTTGGTACTACCGGGGTGCGTTCGGTGGGAGGGGAAGCGTGACCTGCATACGCAGTCCGCGCGGGACGGCGTGCTGCGCGCAGATGCGTCCACCGTGGCTCTCCACAATGACCCGTGTGATGTACAGGCCCATGCCGAGTCCGGTGAGCTTGGTTGTATAGAACGGTTCGAAGATGCCGGACAGCTGCGTTTCGTTGACACCGGCGCCGCAATCCTGGACGATGAGCTCGATGTGGTCAGCGTCGCCGCGCGCAGTTTGCACCATCAGCAACCGTTCGGCTGGCGGCACATCGTCCATAGCATCGAAAGAGTTCAACACCAGGTTCATCACGACTTGTTGGAGCTGGACAGGATCACCCTTGATGATGGGTAAGTCGGGTTCGTGTGTGACGCGCGTCCGCACCTTCCTCAACAGGCCTTCATCAGCGAGCATGTGCAGCGCGTCCTGCACGACTTCGTTGACATCGACTGCTTCCCGCTCTCCGGGCTCACCTTTTCTGAGCAGACGCCGAACCCGCCGTATGATCTCGGCCGCGCGCTGGTCAGCGGCTGTGATGTCCAGCAGGATGTCACGGACCATGGCCAGGGGTGGCTCGTCCATGGCCAGGAACCGCAGCGCCGCTTGCGCATTGCTCAGGATCGCGGTCAGCGGCTGATTCAGCTCATGGGCGGCCGAGCCGGCCAATGCGCCCATGTTCACCGCTCGCGAAACATGCGTCAACTCGTGCAACCGACTGGCAGCCTGCAGCTCGGCGCGCTTTCGGATCGTGACATCCAGATGTGAGACCACCAGGCCGTGACCGGCTTCCAGCCGCTGCACGCGCAGCTCGAACCAGATCGGCTCGGGCGCATCATGCACATAGTCACAGACACCCGCGTTCTGCTCGCCCGCAATCACCACCCTCAGCCGGCTCAGTACACGTGCCGCATCAGCCACGTGCAGCAGCATGATATCCCGGCATACCTGCAAATAGTCAGCGCCCACGTACTGGCTGGCATCGATCGTGGTGCCCTGACGGTTGGCAAACGCGCACCAGGCCCGGTTGAGGGCTACGATCCGACCCTGGCCATCCAGAACGGCAATTTGGTTGGGCAGCGAGTCAACTGCCGCCCGTAATGCCCCCTCTTCAGCCGTTGCGTCCGGCCAGGTCGACAGGCTCGGCCGCCAGAAGTAGTCAAGCTGGGCAGGCGCTGGGCGGCTCATCGATGCGGCGGGTAATCCTCGAACAATTCCGCGGTCACGTAGCTGATCCGGCTTTCCATGTCGGTTTCGCTTGCCGTCAACTCATCGGCTGCCACACCTCGCCAGACAATCTGATTGTGCCGACCATCAATCAGATCGACCACCAACTTGCCTTCCGGGATGGCACGCACTTCGGTGCGCCGCGCCCATGTGCTGCTCCAGTACGGGCCGGCCAGATAATCCCAGGAATAAACCTCCAGCTTGCGATCGAAAGAGACGTGGTAGGTCACACGCAAGTCGCCGCCCCTGGCAACTTCACGCAGTCCTTTCTTGCGCAGTTCGCGGTCGACGGAATCGATGATGCGTTGGTCTATCAGACTGTTCGGTGAGGGCGTACCGTCCCGCCAGGAATACGTACCGAACCGTTTGAAATCAACATCGGGATTGTAATCCACTTCCGTGCGCGCTGCCGAGCCGCCGCAACCCGAGCACAACCAGCCAAGGACCAGGAGTTGAATCGCCTTACCGCGCCCTGCGCGCAAATGCGCGCTGGCTGACTGGATCGCCTGTCGCATAACTCCTCCTGCATCGATGCGCGGCCGATGGGGCCACGTGTCGGCCTCCGTGCTGCGCTGGTCGCGTGCCTGTCCTGCTCCACGACTGATGCGTGAACCATACCGTTGCGTTTTCAGCGCCTGTGATTGGACCACGACTATGCCCACGGCAAGTGTGGGCCGCGCTGCTTCTCAGAGCGCGACCGCGCGCACAACACTTGCGCGCTCGTACGCATCTTGGTTACTGCCTGCGGGTAGGCGATGCGCGCAATTCATTTCCCGTAGTATTACGGATTGCTGGGTTGTTCCGGTCGGAACATGATCATGCAGGGAAAGGACGAAGTGAAATGAAAAACGACCCGATCCCGAGCAAGGAGGAAACATCTTCAACTCGTTCATTCCATGCGTTGCGCATCATACGGACCGTCAACAGTGGAGATGAGGTTATGACGACGGCCCTCCGACCTCAGGTGTTTATCGTGGACGATGATGTATCCGTCCGAACTGCACTAACCCGACTGGTTGCATCGGTCGGACATTCGGTGCGCGCATTCAGCTCGGCGCGCGAATTCCTGGACAGTCAATGTTATTTGCATCCGGGCTGTTTGGTGCTGGACGTACGCCTGCCAGATCTGGATGGCATGGAGCTGCATGAGCGGCTTCAGGCCGCGGGTACTCCCATTCCGGTCATTTTCATGACAGGATTTGGTGATATTCCAACATCGGTGCGCGCCATTAAATCAGGTGCCGTCGACTTCCTGCCCAAGCCCGTATCGGACGATACACTGCTGCGGGCCATCGATACGGCGCTCGAGGAGGAAGCCCGCCAGCGTGCGGACCGCGTCGAGGTGCAAGAGCTGAGTCGCAGATTCGAGTTGCTCACGCCCCGTGAGCGGGATGTCTTCCGACTGGTGCTGGCCGGGCGGCTGAACAAGCAGATTGCGCGCGAACTGGGCATCTCGGAGAAGACGGTCAAGGTGCACAGAGGCCGCGTTATGTCCAAGATGGGTGCGCGCCGCGTTGCCCAACTCGTGCAATACGCCGCGCGCATGGGTTACATCGGGAACTCACCCCGGCAGGAAATCCGGCTCAGTTACGACCCTGCGCCCGTGTGGCCCAAGCGGCCCGCGGGCGGCGTTGACCGAGCGCCCGTGTTGCCGCTGGCCACGTAGTCTTACCGCGGCACCACCGCCGCGCACGTACCGGCCGTTCGGCCATGCACACGCCGGGCGGCCTTCTCATGCCGTCAGGCGTTCGCCACCTCATTCGTACTCACCCGCGCCAGTGCCGCCTCCAGTTCAGGTCGGAGCCGTGACTTCCCAACAAAGGCATATGCGCCGGCTGCCAGGCAGATGCGTTCCAGCTCGGCATCCTCGTAAGCGGTGAGGATGATGACTTTCGTGCGCGGCGCCGACTGCTGAAGGGTCTTGAGGACATCGAGGCCACTGCAATCGGGCAGGGATAAGTCGAGCAGCACAACATCAGGATCCAGGGCGCACGCTTCGGCCATGGCACATTCACCATCACCAGCCACGCCAATCACGCGTGCTCCGTTCTCCGCCAACAGGCCGACCAATCGATCACGAAGCAGGACGTGATCTTCCACTACCAGAATTCGTGCTTGCGTCATGATGCACTCCAGGAATTGCCCATCGGATGAATAAACGTCAGACTGACTGGGGCCGGCCGGTGGCGCTCGACGAAGTCCACTCGCCGCCTCCGCTGCCAGGGTGCACGGGAGGGACGACCTTGCTCCAAGGCACTCGCGCGGCGCCTGGCTTGCTCGGGTAAGCGGTGGACGTCAAGCGCCTCCACCGCGGGGTATTGCCAGCTCGTTGAAAAGGAGAAAAACGCGATCGAAGCAGCCCGCAATTGCCCGCGACAGGAGCAATGCCTCGGTCCAGCACCGCAGTGAACTATCTGCCGACCGTGTTACCCAGGCGTCGGCCAGCTGCGCCGATGAACTGCGATGGCCAGCATAGCATCGTCGCCGCAATAATGCGATCCGGAGTTTTACGTAACTGCCGTGCACGCGTGCCCACCGTGTCTCGGACATTCGTCCAATCACATCCCGTGAAATTGCGGACTAGAGTGAGCAGTCAGTCCGCACGACCGACCAGGCTGCGGGCCTCACGAGTGAGAGTGGTGATGGGCGCCCGACCATGACTTTGCGTGTGTCAGAAACGGGAACCAGGGATCCGCTGCCATCTTGGAACGACGGTGCAGCGAAGTTTGCCGTGCTCGACTTCGTGCAGCGCGTGAGCATTGAAGCGTCGCCCGATTTCATTCGGCCTGCCGATCGAATGGCTGCGTTCAGTGCGGCCGGCACATTGTGGCCTGAACGTCCGCTCGCCGAAGCGCACCTTGCCCTGACCCGGATTCAGCAAACCGCCGATCGAGATCCGTCACTGTGGTCGCGCCAACCGTTCAAGGCCGCATTCGAGGGTGACCTCGGCTATCTGGCTGATGCGCCTCTGCCCGCCATCCTCGAGCTGATCGCCCAATCTCATGCGGGCATGAGCCAGGAACAGTTCGAAGCTGAAGTCCGCGCGTTCGTTGAGACCGCGCTTCATCCCCGGCTGGGCGTCCCGTACGGCGACCTGGCCTACCCGGCCATGCAGGAGCTGCTTGGATTGCTGCATGCGCGCGGTTTCCTGATCTGGGTCTGTTCGGGTGGTACGGTCGAGCTGGCTCGGCTGCTCGCCGAGCGCTTCTACGAAATCCCGCGCCACCAGATAATTGGCAGCGTCATGGCCGAGGAGTTTCGCGCTGCGCGCACCATGACCAGCATCTGGCGCAGACCGCAGGTTGAAACGGTCAACGACTATGGCGCCAAGCCGGTTGCCATTGCGCGCCACCTGGGACGCCGGCCGCTTCTGGCTGCTGGCAGCCTGCAATGCCGAGGCGACCTGCCCATGCTCCGCCACTCAAGAGCTCGGCGCGGTGCGTCCTGCCAGTTGCTCATCCATCACGATGATCCGGAACGTGAGTTGGCTTACGATCCCGGCGATGATCTCATGATGGAAGCTGCGCGCAAGTCCGGCTTTGTGATCGTGAGCATGAAGCGGGATTGGAAGCAGATATTGGGAACCAACGTCCGAAAAATTGTCATCGATGCAACGCAACTGGCAGTACCTCGAGCAGCGATTGCATTGCCCGCGCCCATTCTGGATCAGGATGGGCCAGGCGAAGCGTAATTGCTCAGTCGCGCGTCACTGCACCGGCTGTCAGAATGGGCGCACCGGCGTCATAGATCACCTGGCCGTCCTTAATGGTCTTCAGCACACGGATGTTCTTGATCTCACGGGATTGGACCGTGAGTGGATTGGCTGAGAGCACAACCATGTCGGCGCGCTTCCCGGGCTCGATCGAGCCCTTTTCCTTTTCCTCGAAGTACAAGTACGCGCCGTGTAGTGTGATGGCTTTGAGTGCTTCTCTGGGCGAACTGCGTTGGCCCACGCCTATGATCGTATTATGGCGACTGGTGCGATTCACGGCTGTGTGCAACAGAAACAGCGGGTCGGGCGGAACCGCCGGCGCGTCCGTGTGATTGGCCGCAACCATGGCGCGCCGCTGTGCTGCGACCAGGGGGCTCCTGTGCCACGCGCGTTCTCGGCCCAGCCTTTCCTCCATGGGCCCAGCGCTCCAGTAGTACGACTGCGCGCAGAAGTTGGGAATGATACCCAGGCTTTTCATGACATCCAGCTGATCTTCGCGCACGAGTTGCGCATGCAACATGATGGGGCGCAGCTCCAGCCGCCCGTGTTTTGCCTGCGCCTTCTGTACAGCCGCGATCATCAGGTCGGCGCAAGCATCACCCGTGCAATGCATGAGCACCTGCCAGCCACGCGCGTATGCGGAGTCGAACTCGGCGTCCAGCTCGGTCTGGGACAGACTGGCTCGCCCGCGCGCGCGCGTCGCATCCGTTGCCACGATCTTGATGCCGCCAATTTTTAGTTGATTCACGTATTCGCGCGGCTTTGGGCGCTGGCTCAACTGGCTCACTACGGAGTCGAATTCGATCCAGTCGGGTAGGCCACGACATCCAGGATCAGACGGCCTTGTTCCGCCGCGGCCTGCAGCAAGCGCAACGCGCGCGCACTGGTCAAGCCATCTTGGGCCGTCGTGATGCCCAGGCTCGCGTACAGACGTTGAGCCTGGTCCAGCGTGCTCAACTCTTCGGCCTGTGTGCGTTGCGGCAGGAGTTCCAGCAGCCGCGTCACCGCCTGATCTTCGACCACGCCCGTGGGAGCACCCGTGGCATCACGCAGAAGGTGGCCTCCTGACGGATCGAGCGCGCCCATCGCGAACCCGGCCCGTGCCAGCGCCGCATGATTGGCCGTGGCCACGTGCGTGGAGACGTGTAGCAGCACTACTGGGTGTTCGAGTGAGATGCGATCCAGATCAGCAGCCGTAGGATGCCGCCGCTCCCGCAGCTGCGAGTCATCGTAGTTGTAGGCGAATACGGCCTGGCCCGCCGGCACCGCGTGATTGACAATGTAGTTCCTGAGTCGAGCAACAATGTCATCGATGCCCTCCACATCACCACTTGGTGGCGGTGCCAGTTCCGGCCAGCCCTGCAGGTTTACGTAGGTCGTGATGCGCGAGTGACCATCAACAAATCCGGGCACCAACGTGCGTCCCCGCAAATCGATCATCTGCGTACCATCATCCTGATGACGCAGCACTTCGTCCTTGCTGCCTACCGCCAGGATACGGCCGTTCTTGACGGCCACCGCTTCTGCTGATGGCTGAGCTTCGTTTACGGTCACCACATTGCCGCCCACATAAATCACGTCGGCCATGGTGACCACTTCATCGTTGTCCGGACTCGGCGCGGTGGGCAGGTGTGGCGTACGCAGGGATACGACTGAGAAGGCGGCCAGCGCCAGGATCGCCAGTCCGCCCGCCACAACGCGCAATCGTGTCCTCGCCTTCATACCGCTTCTCCCGCGCCTCGCTTTGGCTAGGTGCCAACATCGACGGTCAGAGGGCAGGCGGTAATTGGACGATTGATGGATCGTACGTGCTTACATCAAACGTCTCATGTAGCTGTGAAAGGAAGCAGAGACTGCGCGCATAGGCTGACCAGCACGCTGCGCGCGCCTCGGGCAAAAAAAGCTCGTTGAAAGCCGAGTGTCCCTTCGGTTTGCAGCAAGTTCCTAATTCCGGTCTGGCAGGCGCTGAGCACCACGAGGTCTGCGCTCAACCCGGGCAGACCGTCCAACACTTCGCCCACCGTGAGCAGGCCATCGTGGCCATTGCCGGGAGCCAGCGCAACGTACGAATCCCGGCTGTGTGAATCCGAACTGTACGCAAAGCCGTGGGGTGGCCAGATGGATGATGGGCGCGTTCGAAACACGGCGCCGGATTTCCGTTTCCGTGGCAGCCGTGTTGACCAGCGGCACTGTACCCAGCCGCCCGGCCAGCCATTGGCTCTCGCGTTGCGCGGCCGGCCGCGCCTCGAGCGTCATTTGAGAGCCGTCCGGCTGGCGCACCAACGGCATGGACGGGTTGCCCGCCACCAGCGCACCCTGGTAGCTCGATCGATTCGCGGGCACAACGCGACGCGCACCCGCCGCTTCGGCCCTGATCAGTGTTGTGAGCGAGGCGCGTAGCGCACTGCGTACCGAATGCCGAGCGGTTCATTTGCAGCTCCCACAGGCAACGCCGCAAATGGGATCAACGCTCCAGCGGTCCGTGTGGCACTACGACCCAGGGCAGCCAGACTGTCATAGGCAATGGGATGGCGCGATAACTTGACTGGGCCTGACTGCGGAATGAACCACACCGCCAGGGTATCCTGGTCCACGAAGTACACGAGCGCGCTGCTGCCCAGACGTTTGACTTCACCAACCAGACGCTCGGCCTCCGCGCGCAGATCCCGGCCGGGTTTAGCGTATTGGCTGGATTGCTCGCTGCGCTCCGCAGCGGTGCCCATCATGTGAAGCAGCGCCTGAGCACGACCCTGTTCTGCGGCGGCCAGCGCGGCCAGCACATTCGCCACCGAATCGGCCGTACTACCCGCCAGCCACGCTGAAACCCAGCGCCCGAAAAGCTCACGGTCGCGCTCCAGGGAGCTGGTGCGGTTGGCAGCGCTGCCCGCACTCGGACTGAGCGACGCTGCAATTGCCGCCGCACTGTCGTAACGCGCGCGGGCCGCTGCCAACTTCGGTGGTCCGCCCGAACGCCATTGATAAAAGCTTCCGAGGTTGGTCAGCGCGCGCACTTCGGCAGCGCGGTCGGCGTTGGCGCGGATTCGTAGCAGCGACTGCTGGAAGTAGTACTCGGCGGAATCGGGCCGCTGCAACTGAGCGTGCAGGTTTGCAAGGCTGCTCAGGATCCCTTGCTCCGCTGTTCGATCTCCTGCTTCACGCACGATCGTCAGCGCATGCTTCCAGTAAATGATCGCCGAGTCTGGCACGCCAAACCGCCAATGCATGTTCCCCAGAATCGACAATGAGCTCGCCATGCCCGTGGGGTGCCGTAGAATAACGCCGAGTCCGGTCGACCAAGCCGCGTGTATAACATCCCGATGTTGCCTAGAATGGTCGCTCGACCGTTCACGTTACGTTCGGCACGGTTCACCAGCGCGCGTTTGAAGTAGACCAGCATGCCCGCAAGAACGTACGGCCTACGCCCATGTGGCGGTGACGCGCGCTCCAGACCTCAGAGCACGGCGAGTCGCGTCACTTCAGCGGCCCACCAATCGTAAGTCCAAGGTCCAATACTCGGCGCTTCCCGCGCGCGCAAAGCTTGCCATCCGATTTGCCATCACCGGAGGCCACGGATGAGCACGCTCGCGCACCGAACATCGCCAGCCGTCACGGCGGATCCTTCGCTGGATAACATGGTCGCCATTGCGGGCGGCACGTTCCTCAGGGGCTCGGATCGCCACTATCGCGAGGAAGCGCCCACGCACGCCGTGATGGTCGATGGCTTCTGGATCGATCGCTGTACCGTCACCAACGCAGAGTTCGCTCGGTTCGTAGAGGCGACTGGGTACATCACAGTGGCCGAGCGCGTGCCCAGTGCAGAAGACTATCCCGGCGCGCTACCCGAATTGTTGGTGCCCGCTTCGGTCGTCTTTCGCAAGCCGGATCACCGCGTGGACCTGCGCAATCCGTACAGCTGGTGGCGTTATGTACCGGGCGCCGATTGGCGGCACCCGCAGGGGCCGGACAGCTCCAACCAGGATCTTGCCGAGCACCCGGTCGTGCATGTGGCCTACCAGGATGCGGAAGCGTATGCCCTCTGGCTCGGCAAAACCCTGCCCACGGAAGCCGAGTGGGAATATGCGGCTCGCGGTGGACTGGAAGGCGCGGAGTACGCCTGGGGCCATGAGTTCGCGCCCAATGGCCGTATGATGGCCAATACCTGGCAGGGTGAATTCCCGCTGCACAACCTGCTCACCGACGGATTCGAGTGGACCGCCCCGGTCGCCTCGTATCCGGCCAATGGGTATGGCCTCTTCGATATGATTGGCAACGTCTGGGAATGGACTTCCGACTGGTATCAGGAGCATGAGCGCGCCGCAGGCTGTTGTGACAGCAGTAATCCGCAGGGTGGCGCGCGCAATCTCAGCCACGATCCCGACTCATCCAGTGTTCGCATTCCGCGCAAAGTCATGAAGGGCGGCTCGTTTCTTTGTGCACCCAACTACTGCCGGCGTTACCGCCCGGCCGCACGTATGTCACAGCCTATCGACACATCTACGTGTCATCTCGGCTTTCGTTGCGTTGTACGGCGTGACGGCACAGTCTGATCGTCCGTAACGCAGATCGCCATGGATGAGCGCTTCCAGGCGATCGCCGACGGCGCCGCCCTTGGCATGGAGGTGGTCGCCACCACCATTGTTACTGCGGGCGCGCTCGTTGCCATCTGGCGCTTGCTGCAAGGGACGCTGCGCCTGGGTCATGTAACCATCAAGCGCATGGAAATCTGGCGCGGGTTCGCTATGTCGTTGCTACTCGGCCTCGAGTTCATGCTGGCTGCCGACATCGTGCGCACCGCCATCGCTCCCACCTGGCAGGATATTGGCCAGCTCGCTGCCATTGCCGCCATTCGTACGGTCCTGAGTTACTTCCTGGAGCGGGACCTCGAACAGGCCCCGGAGCAGCGCGCCGCTGCCTGAGTCTTTCTGGTACACGTTCTCCTGCACGCTCTCGTTAACGTTCACGGCCGTTGTCACTCGTGCCCAAGACAACGAGGCCCGGGGCGTGCTCACCGGGCCTCGCTCGTCCGCATCTAACACGCGGACTCGAATGGCTCACTACTTACTTCTTGCGAACCTCGACCTGCTTCTGCAGCGCCTGGAACACACAGCCTGTGGGCTGCAGCGGCACGTAGATCACTGCCACCTGCTCGAGCGCGTGACGTGCATCGGCGCTCTCGACTACGATCCGATTCAGGTCGGTGTTGGGGCCCAGGTTGGTCAGTCCGGGTGACAACGTCAGCCGATCAGCAAATACCGGCAGGCCGTTGACTGTGCCCAGGTAGGCCAGGTCGCTGGGTTCGATCATACGCGCGCCACCTACCGAAACGTAGAGCAGGCGGTTGGGCGCAGTGCCAATCTCGAACGGTGCGCCGCTAACGTACCAGGGCGAACCGCTCACGACTGGAATGTTTGCAACTGCATCAGACAGACGAACCTTGTCACCATTCTTCATGATGGTCGTATCGCCAGTCGACAGATTACGTGTCGCCGTGACATTACGCACACCACCCGCGAACATGGGATCGATCATGCATACGGTGATCTCTTCCGTGCTGGGCGGCGGCGGCGGCGGCGGCGGCGCCGGACGCGGCGGCGGTGCAACTACCACGCGGCGGGGCGGCTCACGCAGACCAAACAGGTAGCTCGCTCCCACCGTGAGGGAAATCTGATTCACGGTCTTGCCCAGGTCGCCAACTTCGGCGAATACGAACGGGAATATGTCATCCTGGATCACTTCCTTCACGGGCGCTTCCCAGATGCGATCTGTGACTTCGAGGCGAACCGCGAAGCTGGGAGCGAAGCGCAGATCCATGCCCAAACCTACCAGACCCATGAACGTCGACTTCTCTTCCAAAAACGCACAGGTGTCCAGGAAGTCCGAGCAGCGGAGCGGAATACCCGAATGGCCACTCGTATTGAAAATGAGATCGTCATCTGGATCCAGATCGATGTCGATATCATCCACCACGAAGAACCTGTCACCTGAGGGGTTGATCCACTGCGCGCCCGCGCCCAACGCGATGTAGGGCAGCCACTCGAAGCCGTCCCAACGCGTGCGCGGCGTGTTCAGGCGAACCATCAGGTCCCCGGTGCCGCTCCACAAATTCACGTCGTGGTCGAACAGGTTGAGCAGAGGGAAACCCAACACATCGATATTTCGGTCCACGTCGCTGTCCGTGTACGCGAAGTTCGCCCTCAATCCGATCCGTTTCGTGAACCAGTAGCCGAGCTGCGAACCCACAGTTCCACCGCTGCCCAGGTCGACACTGTTTCGATTCAGAATAGGATCTTCGAATTCATCGAAATCGAAGTCCGACCGATCGAGAATGTCGCCAGACAGCCAGGAAAACCCACCGTTGACGTTGAAATCCCATTTATAGAACTGGGCCGTCACCGGCAATGTGACGAGCGGCAACGCAAACAACATTGCGAATGCTGCCCTTCGAAGAACCTGCATGTTATGCCTCCTTGGCACGAGTGAACCTCCTTGTATGGCCGACCCGGAACAGCGGGTTCACGCGCGCTCCGGCCGGTCGTTCCATGCGGGAACCAAACCCGCAGTATCACTGCCACGAAACGCATTTTGGGGGGCACACGAGAACCGACTAAAGTCGTACTCTGGAGTCGGTAACCCACATTTCGACGCTCGTTTGAGGCCGCTCCTCCCCAGGTTTTGGATCTGTTCTGGGCTTTCTGTTATCATCAGCCTCTCACTCGCAGCTACAGGCAGGCGTCATGCGCACCCCGGCGTTGGTCAGCAGTCTCCTCCTCTTCGCCAGTATCACGCCAGTTCATGCGCAGGCTCCCAATTACGGCAGTCGCGTGGCCGCACTCGAGCGCACTGTCTTTGTCGCGGAGCCAGCCAACATTGCCCGCTCCGGAATCATCTATGTGTACGCATCACAGGATGGCCGCTGGGTCGAAACTGGTCGGCTCAGCGCCGCCGATGCCGCACCCGGTGATCGCTTCGGTACCGCGCTGGCTGCCCACGGCAACACAGTCATCGCAGCCCGCATCAATGACATTGATGCGCGCGGCACTGTCTTTGTCTTCGAGCAGCGCAACAATACCTGGCAACAGACAGCTCGCCTCACTGTGCCTGAGGCCGGCGCGCAGGACAACGTTGGCGCTGCGCTGGCCATTCATGCCGATGTCGCAGTGTTCGGCGCTCCGGGTACAGCTGAGAGCGCAGGTGCCGTGTACATCTTTCGGCGCGCCCAGGACGGGCGCTGGGTGCAGGAGGCACGGCTCTCGGCTAGCGACGCCCAGCCCGGAGATCGCTTTGGTGCTACGGTCGCCGTCTCGAACGATCGCCTTTTGGTGGGTGCACCTGCGCAGGCCAAAGCGCGCGGCGGCGGCTACCTGTTCATGCGCGATGCCAGTGGTACATGGCGGGAGCGAAGCCGTTTGGTGGCCCGAACGGTCAAGGAAGGGGACCGTCTCGGTTCGGCCGTTGCCCTGGTCAAGGAATGGGCTGTGGTCAGTGCACCGGGGCGCGACGAAAACACTGGTGCAGTCTATCTCTTCGAGCCCGTGCCCGATGAACCGCGTTGGGCCGCCTACACGCGTCTCTTCCCCTATGAAGCAAGCTCCCAGTCCCAGTTCGGAACCACGCTCGCCGTGGTTGGTGATGAGCTGTGGGTCGGCTCACCCGGCTCCGATCGGTTCAACGGCACGATCTTCCGGTTCCAATGGGACCCAGATTCTCGCGACTGGACCCATACCCGAAAGCTGAGCTACGTGGAAGGGCAGGGCGGCCTCGGCTTCGCCGCCGCCGTTGCCGTCAATGGCAACACCGCGGTCAGCGGATTGCCGGGCGCTGATTTCGGAGAAGGTGCCGCCCTGGTCTTCGAGCGCAGTGCCGCCGGTGAATGGACGCCGCGCACCAAGATCTTCGCCGAGCCCGAATCGTTCGCATCCGTCACTGGCAAGGCCGTGCCCTGCAGCGCAGGAAAATCCGTTGCTTTCGAGTGCAGTAACGTCGAATTGCTCGGATTTCTTCCACTCAAGGCCATTGGTGGCAAGCGCGGCATCCAGCTCAGCAGCTTGTGGGGTTGGACTGACCCGCAATCCGGACGTGAGTATGCACTGGTCGGCCGTATGGATGCCACCGCCTTCGTGGATGTGACCAATCCGACCAATCCCGTATACCTCGGCGAGTTGCCCTTGACCGAAGGCGCCTCGCCCAACGCGTGGCGAGAGATCAAGGTCTACAAGGATCATGCGTACATCGTGGCTGATGGCGCGGGCAAACACGGCATGCAGGTGTTCGACCTCACACAATTGCGCAACGTGCGCAATGCACCTGAGACTTTCAAGCCCACAACCACGTACGATCGCATCTTCAGTGCGCACAACATTGTCATCAATGAGGACAAGGGCTTTGCATTCGCCACGGGCAGCAACGGGGGCGGCGAAATCTGCGGCGGTGGCTTGCACATGATCGACATTCGCGAGCCGAAAAAACCCAAATTCGCGGGCTGCTTTGCCGACCCGCTCACCGGCATACAGCGCACCGGCTACAGCCACGACGCACAGTGCGTCACCTATAAAGGCCCGGACGAAAAGTATCGTGGCCGCGAGATTTGTTTTGGCTCCAACGAGACTGCCCTGAGCATCGCCGATGTCACCGACAAGGCGAAGCCGCTGGCCATCTCTCGCGCCAGCTATCCCAACGTGCAGTACTCACACCAGGGCTGGCTGACCGAAGACCACCGCTACTTCTACATGAACGATGAAGGCGACGAGCCCTCCGGCGTGGTGACGCGCACACGCACCATTATCTGGGATCTCACCGATCTCGATGACCCGCAGGTGTTCGGTGAGTTCTTCAGCCCGACTTCCGCCGTAGACCACAATCTGTACATCAAGGGCGACACGATGTACCAGTCGCACTATGTGGCTGGCCTGCGCATCGTCGATATCAGCGATCGCAAGAACCCCAAAGAGATCGGCTTCTTCGACAGTGTGCCGAACAGCACGAATTCGCCCATCTTCGCCGGATCCTGGAGTAACTACCCCTACTTCAAGAGCGGCACCATCATCTTCACTAGCATGAAGGAAGGATTGTTCGTGGTCCGGGCGCAAAAGCCGGTGTTCTAGCGTGACGCGTCACGCGTCACGCGTGCGTCACTATCCGTACCGGTATCCCGCCATTGCGCGTTTCCGCAACTACAGTCAACGGCAACCGCATTTGCCCGTCCAGGCGCGCATCGGCCGAAAGCATGGCCACGCTCCAGGTCGTCAGTTTTTCCCGGACCAGCGTGCCCAATGCAGCGTACAAGTCGCGTAGCTCGGTGTCTGCGCTGACGCGCTGACCATAGGGTGGATTCGTGACCAGCAGGCCGGCAGCGGCAGGCAGAGGCGCCTGGCTGAGGGGTGCTACGGCCCACTCGATGTCTGACTCGACACCGGCACGCGCCGCATTTGCGCGCGCAGTCCGCACTGCGCCTCCATCACGATCGGAAGCCAGGATTGGCACGGAAACCTTGCCCCGAATCTGCGTGCGGGCCCGGGCCACCTCACTCAGCCACTGTTGCTCATCGTGCTGTGGCCAGTGCTCGAACGCGTACGCGCGCGCCTGCCTGGCCGCCCCGGCCAGGCCGGGCGCAACATTGCGCGCCAGCAAGGCGGCTTCAATCGGAATCGTGCCCGAACCACAGAACGGATCCAGCAGCGGCGCTTGCCCGGTCCAATGAGCAGCGCGCAATAACGCGGCGGCCAGTGTCTCGCGCAACGGCGCCTTGCCAATCTCCTGGCGATAGCCGCGTCGATGCAGCAGGGCGCCCGATGCATCGGCGCTGATCGTGAAGTTATCGCGCAGCACACGCACTACGAACAGCTGCGCGTGCTCACCATCTTGCTCCTCGCTCCCGGCCATGTGCGCGCGCGCGCCGGCCGTCTCTGCAATTGCCCGGAAGAGTCGCTCGGCAATGGCACCCTCGTGATACAGCTTTGACTTGCGGGCCGTAACGCGCAGCGTCACCGCCCGATCGGCGGAAAGGAATTTCGCCCAGGGCATGCGGGCCGACAGGCGCTCCAGCTCGAAAAATGTGCGCGCCCGAAACTCGCCCACGCGCACCAACACACGACTCGCCGTGCGCAGCCAGAGATTCGATGTCCGCACATCCGCCAGCCAGCCCGTCCATTCCACACCACCGTTCTCGACGGTGCCCGTGATACCGAGCTCGTTCAGCTCTGCCGCCACCAATTGCTCGAGTCCCGGCGGGCTCACCACAAACACTCTCAGCGCCTCAGTTGTCATGCCACTCTTTGAGTGCGCCGCGCCCAAGCCGTCCCCCTCGCTCTCGATTCAAAGCGGCCGATATCGCACCCCAAGCCGATCCAGCCGGCGCAGCTGCGCCGGCAGCCGCCCACGAAAACTGTCCCAATCGCGCAATTCCTTCGGCGACCACACCACTTCGCTGAGTGCCAGCAGCCGCGGGAACACCATGTATTCCACGTGATCGCTCGTTTTTATGTATTCGGTCCACACGTTGGCTTGTGCACCCAGAATGTGACGCGCTTCCGCTGCCGTCAGCTCGGGCGGCTGCGGCTCGTACGAATAGACCTTTTCCAGCGGTGAGTTGCCGCCTATGGCAAGCGGCTCGGACTGCGGACTGCCCTGGTAGTGATCGAAGTAGAGATGGGAGTTGGGCGACATGATCACATCATGTCCCTCCCGCGCGGCTGCCACGCCACCCGCCGTCCCGCGCCACGACATGACCGTCGCGTCTGGCGCCAGGCCACCCTCGAGAATCTCGTCCCAACCGATCAGCCGGCGTTGGCGTGCGTGCAGCATTTGCTCGACGCGGCGAATGAAGTAGCTCTGCAGCTCGTGCTCGTCCTTCAGGTTTTCGCGCCGGATCACGGACTGCGCCAGTTCACTCTCCTGCCAGCGCTTCTTGGGTACTTCATCACCACCAATGTGGACGTATCGGGACGGGAAGATCTGCGTGACCTCGTTCAGCACATCCTCCAGAAAACGGAACGTTTCCTCTTTCGGGCAGAACACATCGTCGTAGACACCCCAACGTGTGCCCACTTCGAAGGGACCGGGCGTACACGCAAACTCCGGATACGCGGCCAGCGCCGCTACCGCGTGTCCCGGCATTTCGATTTCCGGAATCACGGTGATGAAGCGCGCCCGTGCATACTCCACGATCTCGCGTGCTTCCGCCTGCGTGTAAAAGCCGCAGTAGCGTGAACCATCGCCTACGTAAGGATTGAAATTCTTGGCTACCATCGTTTCCTGCCGGCACCCGCCCACTTCCGTGAGGCGAGGATACTGCCGGATCTCGAGGCGCCAACCCTGGTCTTCCGTGAGATGCCAGTGGAATGTGTTCAACTTGTAGAGCGCCATGACATCGAGGTACTTCTTGATGAACGCAACGGGAAAGAAATGACGCGCCACATCCAGGTGCATGCCGCGGTAGACAAAACGCGGAGCGTCGGTGATCTCCAGCGCACGCAGCACGGTCGGCTCGCCCGTTTTCGGCAAAAGCTGACGCAGCGTTTGCAGACCATAGTACAGGCCGGCTTCGGCAGGCGCGTCGATCTGTATAGCCGAGGGTGTGATCGAAAGACGATAGCCTTCCGGATTCGCGGAAGCAGACGGTTCCAGTCGCAGCTGAATGGGCGTGCCGGCCGCTTGTGCTGTGGCACGCACCTCCAGGCCCGTCTCGTACGTTACACTGGCCGTCCAGGCTGACAGCGCCTCTCTCAATTGCGCGCTCGCTGAACCGGGAACCGTGACGCCCAGCGGCCCCCGCACAGACAGCCTGTCGCCATGCACCCGTAATTGTGCCGGGAACGGTATCAGCGGATACGCAGCGGTCGTCACCCGGCTCGGACCCGGCGGCCGCGCACACCCCAGGCCCAGGGCCAGCAGGATGAACGCGTAGATGTTGCGCCTGCATCGGACAGGAGAATGCAGATGAGAAGGCCGCGCGGGTCGCGCCATGAAGCACCTCGTTTGTAGGTTGCATGCACGTTAGCCTCTCGACCATGATGCCGAAACTTCCCGACCCCGAGCGCTTTCGTTTTCGTCCGTTCGCAAGGCCCCATCCGAACTCGCGCAATGGAAGCCATGGCGCGGACCCGAAAAAAAAGAAGACCACGGCCACGCCGTGATCTCTTGATAAGGACACCGTAACGTTTCTACCGTCTTCCGGTTCTTACTCTCTTCCGGTTCTCCCTACTCTCTCCCGGGTTTCTACTACTGCACCGTCCAGCTGGTGAGCCGCAACTCGTTTTCGATCAGCAGACGCACACGTTGACCACCGTTCACCATGATCTGACCGGTGCGGAACGTAGAGCGACTGCCCAGCGGATCGAGAATGAGTTGCAGCATGCCCGACGCCGTGATGAGCGTAGTGGGCAGCTTGAGCATAGTGGTCCGGCTCGCTCCAACATCACCCAGCCGGGTTCGCGTACCATCGATCAACGCGTAAACGACAATGTCGTTCCAGTTGTTGTTGACGACTTGCAGCGTGACGGGCTCCTGGCTCCTGACGGTGGTGCGCTTGCGGAACAGCATGCATGCGGGAAGACTCAGAGTCAGAGTGAGGACCAGCAACAGCAACAATCTTCGACGCATGCATCACCTCGGGACGGGCAGTCAGCGGTCCGGCTCGGGCCCGGCCGCTCGCCTAATCTAGCATCTGGCCGGGCCGGATTGTTCCTTTGCCTTGCAGGCGCATGGGGCGGCGCCCGTCCGGCACTGGGCAACGGCGTACGAACCGGCGCCGTTGCCACATCTTAACTTCCGCTCGACCAATCGCTTAGAGGGACCGTGCCAGGCAGTTCTTGCACCGGTGGCACGTCTCCTGAACGGAGTTCCATGAGACCTTCCTGGATGCCCGATGGAGTTGCCGATGAAGTCTCCTGAGAAGAAGCCGCAGCCGGCTTCCCCCGATGAATCAGCCGAAGAACACTCTGACGCCAAAGAACACTCAGACACTGATCGTGAGCGACTGCTCGAGGATGCAAAATCCTTTGCCAAAGACCGAAACCACGATCACGACGAAGATTCCGATGATGTACAGGAAGCTTCAGAAGAGTCGTTCCCGGCCAGTGACCCTCCATCATTCACGCCCGCCACGGGCGTTGGCCCCAAGCGCAAGAAGAAATGACGGAGTCCTGGCCCGGCGCTACATTGGGCCCATGTCCAACACAGAGGAACCGCGTGATCAGCGGCCCCAGCTGCGGCTCTCGCAGCTGAGCCACGGTGCGGGTTGAGCGTGTAAGCTCGGCTCAGCCGAATTGACGCAGGTCCTGCGTCATCTGATCCCTTACCAGGACACCAATGTCCTGATCGATGCGGCTACCGGCGACGATGCTGCCGTGTATCGCATTGCCAGTGACCGAGCGCTGGTCGCTACGGTCGACTTTTTCACGCCTATCGTAGACGATCCGTTTGATTTCGGACGCATTGCCGCCGCGAACGCACTCTCCGATGTGTACGCCATGGGCGGTCGGCCTCTCTTTGCCCTCAACCTGGTCGCTTTCCCACGTGATCTGCTGGGTACGGGCGTGCTCGAGCACATCCTGCGTGGCGGCGGTGAAATCGCGCTGCAGGCCGGTGTCGCCATCATCGGTGGTCATTCCATTGAAGATCCCGAGCCAAAGTATGGCCTCTGCGTGATCGGCGAGGTGCATCCTGATCGCGTGGTTACGAACACCGGTGCTCGGCTCGGGGACGCGCTCATTCTCAGCAAGCCGATCGGCACTGGCGTCATCGCAACCGCCATCAAGGCGGGCACCGCCAGCGCCAATGCAATGGCCCATGCCACAGCCAGCATGATTACTCTCAATCGCGCTGCTGCCGAAGCTATGTTGCGTGTGGGCGTCAGTGCGGCTACCGACGTAACTGGATTTGGTTTGCTCGGCCACCTGTCGTCATTGCTCAGGGCCAGTAACGCTGCGGCGCGCATCGCTGCCCGCAAAGTGCCGCTTCTGCCCGAAGCGTGGGAACTGGCAGAGCGCGGGCATGTGCCCGGAGGTACCAAACGCAATCGCACCGACCTGGAGTCGTTTGTCCACTGGGATGACGCGGTGCCCGAGCCACTGCGTTTACTGCTCTATGACGCGCAGACCTCGGGCGGCTTGCTCATCGCCACGCCGCGTGAGCACATGGCTGGATTGATGCACGCGCTGCACGCAGCAGGTACGCCCGCTGCCGCAGTTATTGGAGAGATTACTGCCGGCCCGGCCGGCTCCATCGAGGTGATCCGCGGTTAATCCGGCGCGGTCGTCACTGCACCTTGCTGGATGTTCAAGCGCTGCAGCGCCCGCCTTGCACCGCGCACCCAAACCCGCACGCGGGCGTCCACCCAGTCCACTCCCGTCTGTTGTTCCAGTCGCTGGACCAGATTTGCGGCATCTGCGTTGGCCAGCTGCTCGACGGTCCTGATATCGAGCTGGTGCAAGATGCTGAGTTGTTCCGTGCCAATCCCGCGCAATGCGGCCAACCGCGCTGCAGAAATCCAGCTAACGACTGAAGCACGCTCCGCGCCTACCTCCGCAGCAACCAGGCTGGGATCCGCATTCGCCAGTCGGAACACGTCGTACCCAACTCGCTTCAGCTCCTGCACCGGCACATTCGGCAAATCGCTGAGCTCCGGCCTCACTGACGCAAACGTCAACTTTTCCATGCCAAAAAGCGTGACCACGCTGAACACTGCTGCCCCAATTACGCCGGTCACGCGTTTGCCGCGCGACGTCGGAAACCGCTCGCTCCATCGTGGTACTGCCAGGCCCGAACAGACCAGGGCCTGCCACAGGACAAAGCATTCCACGGCAAACGGCGGAAAGCCCAAAAAACCCGGGACCGGCATCTCGAACAGCTTTAATTCTTCAAAGAACGGAACCGTATAGATCCACTTCGCGCGCGCCCCAATGTTCAGCATCTCCCACAGCAGACCTATGAGTGCTCCACCAGCAAGCAGTCGCAGCAGCCGTCCCGGCCGCCCTTCTTCCAGGTCCGCCAGCAGCGAACGCCCGCGCGCGCGCGCGTACACCCTCGGCTCCACCAACAGCATCGACGCACCCCACACCAGCGGATAGAAATAGCGCGGCCAGGCCAGCACCAGCACCATGGTTACTGCCCCTGCCACCTGCATCCGGGTCAGGAACCGCCGCGTCACCCGCAACGGCTGCCAGCGCAAAGCTTCTCCAAATCGGAATGAGCCCAGAAACGCTTCCGCCAGGAACACTGCAGGCAGTACCGTGGCAAATGCGACCGCCGTACCCAACCAGCGCACGACCAGGTTCTCCGGCACGAAAACGTAGTGCCAGTTCTGCAATCGGAAGTTGAGCAGCTCGTAAAACAGCCACACCACGATCGACCAGTTCAACAGACTGATCAGGTGTTCGCGTCGGCCCAGCAGAAGGAACTCGCCTTTCTGGCCCCGGCCCGCCGCGCCCCGCAACGCAAGCGCACCATCCGCCACCAGTAACACCGAGTACCACGCAAACTGGTAGTACCAAGTGGCAAACGGCTCTACTCCCCGCAGCATGCCGATCGTGCTCACAACCAGCACCCCAAACCCCGCCGCTACCGCCAGCTTGGCCGGCCGTAACCTTGGATCGCTGCGCGCCAACACAAATGGACGGACCGGCGCATGCTCTACAATTTGCATGGTTGATTCAACCCAATCTTGTTGTCCTTCAACGTTGCGTCACCCGTCGCTCAGATGTGAATGGGCCGACCCAGAGCCGCCAGCGCAGCTTCGCCAATCGCTTCGGATAGCGTGGGATGCGGGTGGATGGCTCGCTCCATTTCTTCTACCGTCGTCTCCAGGTGACGACCCAGCACGAACTCCGCAATCAGCTCACTCGCGTGCGCACCCACAATGTGGGCACCCAGCAGCTCGCTGTACTTCTTATCCCGAATGACTTTCACAAAACCATCCGTCTCTCCCGCCGTGCGCGCCCTACCATTGGCATTGAACGGAAACACTCCCACTTCTATGTCATGACCCTGCTCGCGCGCCTGCGCTTCCGTCAGTCCAACCGATGCAACTTCAGGATGACAGTACGTAACGTTCGGGATGTTCTTGTAGTCAATTCCACCATGACCAACTCCCGCAATACTCTCCACCACACACACACCCTCATGCGATGCCTTATGCGCCAACAGCGGAACCCGAGCACAATCGCCTATCGCAAAAACGCTCGGCACTGTGGTTCGGCACTCTTCATCCGCTACAATCGCGCCCCGCTCCGTCTTCACTCCCGCCTTCTCCAATCCAATGTCCTCAATGATCGGCGCACGACCTACGGCCAGCAACACACGCTCCACATCTATCATCTTCGTGTTGCCGTCCGCTCCCTTGATGGTCAGCGATACGCCTTCACTCCTCACCTCCGCTTTCTCCAGTCGCGCCCCCACGTGGATCTCAATGCCCCGCTTCTTGTACGCACGCTCCAGCGCCACCGCCGAATCCTTGTCCTCCAACGGAAGGATCTGATCCATCGCTTCGATCAGCGTCACCTTCGTGCCAAACGCATTGTACACATCCGCAAACTCCATCCCGATCGCGCCCGCGCCTATGATCCCCAGGGTCTTCGGTGCAGCATCCGGAAACACGGCCTGGTCCGAGCTCCACACCCGCTCGCCATCCACCTTTAGTATCGGCAAGTTCTTCGGCCGCGAGCCCGTCGCAATGATGATGTGCTTTGCATTCAGCGTCTTCTTCCCGTCTTTGCTCTCCACTTCCACACCGTTCGCACCGCTCAGCCGACCCCAGCCCGTCACGGATTCGACTTTGTATTTCTTGAACAGATAGGACACGCCCTTTGACCCTTGATCCGCAACTTTCCTGGCCCGCTTTCCCGCCACACCCAGATCTAGTTTCACACCTACTGTCGCAATCCCAAACTCGGTCAGGTCGCCTATCTTCTTCGCATAATGTGCGCTCTCCAGCAGCGCTTTCGTTGGAATACAGCCCACATTGTTGCAAACACCACCCAGCTTCTCCGCCTCCACACACGCCACTTTTAGCCCTAACTGGCCCGCCCGGATCGCCGCCGCATATCCGCCCGGACCCGCTCCAATCACAACCACATCGTATTGATCCGCCACTTCCACCCTCCTGATTTGAACCGGCCCGCAACTTATGCCCCGACGCCCCTCCCGGCGACTTCTAATTCCCGCTTTCGCTTTCGCTTTCGTTTTCGCTTTCGTCCGTTCCCGTCTCCCCTGCAGTTACATTGCGAATCATTAGCAGATATGCCATTATTCTATCGACTCATGGCTCAAGACGGCAAATGAACATGGATTACGAAATCATCCGCCGACTCCAATCCAATGCGAGGGAACCCTGGGCCAGCCTGGGCATGGCCCTGGGCGTGACCGGCCCGGCCATTGCCGAGCGCGTCCGCAAGCTGGAGGAGCGGGGCGCCATCCGCGGGTATGCCGCGTTGTTGGACCCGCATGCGCTGGGGCTGGACCTGCTGGCTTTTGTAGCCGTGACCCTGGACCGTCCCGAGCATCGGGCGGGTTTTCTGGAGAAGGTGCAGGGGTTGCCCGAAGTGCTGGAGTGTCATCACATCGCGGGTGACTACGACTATCTGCTCAAACTCCGCTGTCGAGACCCATTGGATCTCGACCGAGTCATCAGTGACGAGTTGAAGTCGTTCGATGGCATCGTGCGCACGCGCACGACCATTGTGCTGAAGTCGCTGAAGGAAACCTGCGCGCTGCCCATTCCATGACTGCGCTCGATAGTGCAGCGCTGCCCGCCCACGTGGTTACGTGTGCGGAGGACGCCAGAATCCTGGAGCTGGTAGCAGCCTTCGAGGCCTGTGCGGTTGCGCGCCAGGCCTGGGATCATCGCGCTCATCTGGTCTATGCACTGGTCATGCTGCTACGTCATGGCCAGCAAGAGGGTGCGCGGCGGATTCGTGAGGGAATCCTGCGCTACAATGCGGCGCAGCGCATCGAGCAGACGTTGAGTGGCGGATATCATGAATCGATCACGCGTTTTTATATCTGGGTCGTCCAGCGTTTTGTGATCGGCGCGGATCTGACTGAGCCGATGCACGTACTGGCCCGTGAGCTGTACGCGCGTTGTGGCGATCGTGATCTGCCTTTCCAGTATTATTCACGCGAACGCTTGATGTCATGGCAGGCCAGGACAGAATGGGTGGAACCGGATCTGCAAGTGCTGAGCTGAGCTCGAGAGAGGTCCGCATCCGTGTGGCCGCGCCTTCGGATGCGCCGGCCATGCTCGAGATTTATCGTCCGTTCGTCACGGACTCGGCGATATCCTTCGAGTTGGAGCCGCCTACATCACCCTGCCCAACGAACCGAGTGTACGTTTTCACAAAGCACTGGGCCACTGTTAGGCGAGTAGTTTTACTTCCGGCTCGAGGGCCGCGGGTTCATCCCGATTCTTCCGACTCATCCGCAGTCACTGCTCATACCAGGATCATCACTGGCTCTTCCACGAACGCGCGCAGTGTTTGCAGGAAGCGTGCGCCGGTCGCGCCATCCACTACACGATGATCGCAGCTCATGGTCATGCGCATACGCGCCTGCACCACGGGTTGCCCGTTCACGGCCACCACGGTGTCGGTCACCTGACCGACGGCCAGTATTGCGGCCTCGGGTGGATTGATGATGGCCGTGAAATCCTCGATGCCAAACATGCCCAGATTGGAGATGGAGAACGTCGCGCCCGTGTATTCCTCCGGCTTCAGCTTCTTCTCTCGTGCGCGGGCCGCGAGTTCTTTCACTTCGATGGCAATGTCGGCCACACCTTTGCGATCGGCATCTCGAATGACGGGGGTGATCAGCCCATCCTCAACGGCCACGGCCACACCAACGTGTACGCGGTGGTAACGGCGCACCACGGTTTCGCCCCAGGATGCGTTCACCTCCGGATGACGCGCCAACGCTACGGCCACCGCTTTGATCAGGAAGTCATTCACGGATGTCTTGAGGCCAGAATCTTTCAATTTCTCGTTCACGTGTTCGCGTGCCTGCATCAGGCGCGTCATGTTGACGTCGATCGTCAGGTAAAAGGTTGGGATGGGACCAATCGATGTGATCAGTCGCTTGGCGATGGTTTTGCGCATCTGAGTGACCGGAATCTCTTCCACATCCGGACCCTCATATGTGGGCGCATAACGCATTTCCGGCTTGACACCTGCCGCCGGCCCGCGCGCGCCCGCACCTTCAATGTCCCGGCGAACGATGCGGCCACCCGGGCCAGATCCGGCAACGCCCTTCAACTCAACGCCTGATTCCGCAGCCAACCGGCGCGCCAACGGTGAGGCTTTGACCCGCGCTCTCCCATTGCCAACCTCGCCGTCACCCTCTCCTTCGCCGCCGCCGTCGGGCGTGCCCACGTCCCTCGGCTGCTCCGTCTGACCGCGCGCCGCCACCGCCACCGCAGCACTATCCGCATCTGGCTTCTTACTTGCCCCCGCACTCCCACGCTTCTCCTCGACGTCGCCTTTTCGTTCCGCGCCCACGCCCGCGCGTTCGGCTGCTGGTTGGGCTGCTCCACCACCCACCAGCGAGCTGATGTCCTCGTTGGCTCCTGCGATCACGGCAATGACTTGACCGACAGGCGCCGTTCTGCCCTCCTCGAGCATGCGCGCGCGCAGTACTCCCGATCCCCGCGCCACCAACTCCATGGTCGCTTTGTCGGTCTCGATCTCGGCCAGCACATCGCCTTCCTTGATCGGATCGCCTTCGTTCTTGAGCCACCGAACGAGTTGGCCCTCCTCCATGGTTGGAGAGAGGGCCTCCATGTGCACTTTGGTCGCCATTCCACCCCCGAAACACGTTCACGCTCTCGCTCTCGTTAACGCTCACATTCGTTCTATTTCGAAAACGGGAGCGTGAAATCGAAAACGAGAACGTGCTCTATCGGTACAACACTCTATTGCACGCGGCTACCACCCGCTCGGCGGATGGTTTGGCCAGTTTCTCCAGCGATTTTGCATAGGGCATGGGTGTGTCCGCCTGGTGCACGCGCAGGATGGGCGCGTCCAGATCATCAAACGCTTCATCCTGGATAGTCGCCACGATCGTAGCCCCAATGCCTGCGTAACTCCAACCTTCTTCCAGGTACACGGCGCGATTGGTTTTTGCGATGGACGCCTGGATTGCCTCCATATCCAGCGGACGCAAGCTGCGCAGATCAACTACTTCTGCCTGGACCTCTTCCTTTTCCAATTGCCGGGCGGCCTGCAATGCCACGTGCACCATCTTGCCGTGGGTGAGGATGGTCACGTCGCTGCCTTCCCGCTTGACCTCGGCAACGCCCAGCGGGATGAAGAAGTCTTCATCATCCGGCACTTCGCCTTTCATGTTGTAGAGCATCTCGGCTTCCATGAAGACCACCGGATCGTCATCGCGCACGGCCGCTTTCAACAAGCCCTTGGCATCGGCGGGTGTGCCGGGTGTCACGACTTTTAGCCCGGGAAAGTGCGCGTAGCTCGCTTCCAATGCCTGCGAATGTTGCGCCGAGAGCTGCAGTGCGGCGCCCGTAGGACCGCGAAACACGATCGGACACTTGAACTGGCCACCCGACATGTACAACACCTTGGCCGCGCTGTTGAACAGCTGATCCATCGCCAGAATGGAAAAGTTGAAGGTCATGAACTCGATGATCGGCCTCAACCCCACCATGGCGGCGCCCACACCAACCCCGGCAAAGCCCAGTTCGGTTATTGGTGTATCGACTACGCGCATCTCGCCAAATCGCTCGAGCAGCCCCTTCGAGACCTTGTACGCGCCGTTGTAGAGGCCTACTTCTTCACCCATCAGGAACACGTTGGGATCGCGTTCCATCTCTTCCGCCAGCGCCTGGTTCAATGCCTCCCGGTACGTGATCGTCGCCATCAGGAGTCCAGCCGATTTTTGCCATCGAAGAACAGCCGCCCGTTCACGTTTTCTTCCGCATAGACATCAGTGTACAATTCCCTCACGTCGGCCTCCGGCGAGGCTTCTGCGAATTCCGCTGCATCGTCGCACTCGGCGTGCACGCGCTCGTCGATGGCGTTCAACTCATCTTCGCTCAGCACGTTGGCATCACGCAGCTGGACGATGAACGTATGGATCGGATCGCGCTGTTTGGCCTCTTCCACATCTTCTTTCGTGCGATACACCCCGTGCACCGGGTCCGACATGGAATGACCCATGAATCGGTGGCAGCGCGCTTCGATCAGAGTGGGAATGTTGTCCTTGCGCGCGCGTTCCACCGCTTCCAGCGTCACCCGCCGCATGTCAAGAACGTCCATGCCGTCGGCCACGGCTGATGGCATATCGTACGCCGCGGCCTTCTGCGAGATGTCGTAGAGCGATGATGCCCGCTCCCACGCTGTGCCCATGCCGAATCGATTGTTTTCCACGATGTAGATCACGGGCAATTTCCAGAGCGCAGCCATATTGAGCGATTCATGAAACGCACCCTGGTTGACTGCGGCTTCACCCATGAAACACAGGCAGACCCGATCTTCGCCTTTGTACTTGATGGCCCACGCCACGCCCGTACCCAGTGGGATTTGGCCTCCCACTATGCCCCAGCCGCCCAGGAAATTCACGCGCGCGCTGTACAGGTGCATCGATCCGCCCTTGCCCTTGGACGAGCCGCCCGATCGGCCGTACAACTCGGCCATGACCTCGCGCGGCGTCATGCCCTTGACCAGCGCCTGCACGTGCTCGCGGTACGCCGTGATCACGTAGTCATCGGGCCGTAGCGCTGCGAACGATCCGACCGCAACGGCTTCCTGCCCGATGTACAAGTGGCAGAACCCGCCAATCTTGCCCACCGCGTAAGCTTCCGCGGCTTTCTCCTCAAAGCGCCGGCCCAGCAGCATCTGGTAGAGCATGTGCTGCAGCGTGGCCTGATCGAGCCCGTCCAACGGCTCGGCTCCATTGCGGGATACTTCGGCAGCCCGGCCCGCCGCTCGTGTTCTGGTTTGCGTCATGAGACGGTCACGCGTCACTCTTCACGAATCGTCATGATCTCGCCTATGCCACCTGCCGTAACCGTCCGTGCTTGCGTTTCCGCATGATAGCTCGAGCGCACCAGTGGGCCACTCTCCACGTGGCGGAATGACATCTCCTGCTCGCCTACTCGCTTCCACTCGGAGAATTCCTGCGGCGTTACGAAACGGGCCACGGGTGCGTGATGCACACTCGGTCGCAGGTACTGCCCCAGAGTCAGAATGTCTACTCCAGCTTTTCGCAAATCCAACATGGACTGGTGAATCTCTTCCAACGCTTCACCCATGCCCAGAATTATGCCTGATTTGGTCAGCAGCGTCGGGTCCATGCGTTTGGCAGCGCCCAGGTAGGAGATGCTGCGCCAGTAGCGACCGCCGGGGCGCGCCCAGGGATGCAGGCGCTCCACGGTTTCCAGGTTGTGATTCAGAATGTCTGGCCGCGCTTCTACTACCATGCGCAGCGCGCCTTCATCGCCTTTGAAGTCAGGAATCAGGACTTCGATGGTCATCTGAGGCCGCTGTGCGCGGCACAGCCGGATGGTCTCGGCAAAGATCGCGGCTCCGCCATCCGCCAATTCATCGCGATTTACGCTGGTGACAACGACGTGTTCGAGCTGAAGCTCGGCTACCGCCTCGGCCACGCGGCGCGGCTCATCCCAGTCCAGCTCGGTGGGCATGCCGTGCGCGATCGCGCAATATTTGCACGCTCGGGTACAGACATCACCCAGAATCAGAAACGTCGCTGTGCCGGCCTCCCAACACTCGCCGATGTTCGGACAACCGGCTTCCTCGCACACCGAGTGCAACTTGAGCCCGCGCATCATCTGCTTTAAGCGCAGGTAGTTGCGCCCTCCGGGCGAGCGGACCTTCAGCCACTCCGGCTTCCGTGTGGTCAGCGGCAAAGCTTCGCCATTCAGGATAGGTAGTCGCGCCGTGCCTTTCGACTTGACCACGCCCGTGTCTTTACCGTCTGGCGCGTAACCCTTCTTAGCGGCGGATCCTGAGGCCATTCCTCGTCACTGGTTGCCGGTCTCGCGTCAACCTTCCAACCTACCATGGGCGGGAAGGGGCTGCAACGCGCTCAGACGTCGGATCATGAGCCCGCACAAGGCCTTACACGTTGTGTCCTGGGCTGGCATTGCGGGCACAGCCGCATCCGAATTCATCTTTTGGGCCATGCGCGCGGAATCCAGCGCAGACCTATTCGCGGTCCACTACAGCTCGCAGTGCCGGCTCGAGCTCGGCGTGCAAAAAGCGATAGCCACTGTCGAGCAATTTGCCTGGCACTGCGCGCACTCCGCTGAGCAGCAGTTCCTCAGCCATCTGCTGTCCCACCAGGCGCATGACAAAGGCCGGCACGTGTAGGAAGGTGGGTCGGTTCAGCACACGCGCCAGCACGCGCGTGAACACTTCATTGGATACGGCTTCAGGAGCCGTGAAATTTATGGGCCCGAAAAGAGTGTCGTTGGATACCACGTGCACAATTCCCCCCACTACATCACTCAGCGTGATCCAGCTCCAGATCTGCGAGCCCGAACCGAGTTTGCCGCCGAGTCCAGCCTGAAAAACCGGCAACATGACCGCCAGCGCACCACCGTCGCGCGACAGTATCAATCCAAATCGCGGGTTGGCCACGCGTATGCCCGCCGCGCGAGCCGGCGCCGTGCATTCTTCCCACCGCTCTACAACTTCGGCCAGAAAGCCGCCCCCTCGACTCCCGCTTTCAGTCACCGGTTCACCGGCCGGCCGATTGCCGTAATACCCAATTGCTGAAGCAGAAATCAGAACTCGCGGCGGCTGCTGCAGCCCCGCGAGTGTGCGCGAAAGGAGTGTCGTCCCGCGCATGCGGCTGTTGCGGATCGCTCGTTTCTTGGAGCCTGTCCAGAGTCCAAAAATCGACTCGCCGGCCAGGTGTACTGCGGCATCGTGCGCTTCTAACGCCGCGGCATCGATTGCGCCGCTCTCCGGATCCCACAAAATGAGACGCTCTGTTGTTACGCGCGCTGTGCGACTGCGCACCAGACGACTCACCGAATGGCCGGCCTGACCCAACTCAGCAACCAATGCGCTCCCGATCAGGCCGCTCGATCCGCTCACGACAATTCGCATGGCGCGAACCTACGCGCCGCATGATCACGGCGACAATTGTCAGCCGCCTATTCCCGGGGCTGCCTGGCGCATCAGCTCGCGCAGCGCCGCAATGCGCCCCGCAATGAGCAATCGATGTGCGCCCTCTGCATCCTGTTCCGCCGCGCTCAGCAACGCTTCCACCTTCGTCATCCGGTCCACCTCACCGGCCACATCCCCGCGGGTTCGCGCTACCAGCGCATCCGCAAACAGAACTTCAGCGATCAACACACAGCGCAAACCGTCCGGCCGGCCGCTCGGATTTACTAGTGCGGGCACACTCTCAACCGTGAGTGCGCGCAACATGCCCAGATCCATGCCCGCCACGGCCGCCGCTTGCTTCACTTCAGCCTCGCGAACCACCTCACCGCCCAATAACATTTCGCGTACGCGCGCCAGAACCCGACCAACCTGCTCGATCAGGCGAAGTAGATAGTCATCGCGCAGCATGCCGGCACCGTCCCTGCCACCCGAACACCCGGCCAGTCTCAGTCATGTCGACCCGGTTCCGGAATTGGGTAGCAGCCAATCACCAACCGGAAGGGCCGCTCTCCTCGTTGGGTCATCTCCGTCAAAGGCGCCGAGTATTCGGCCAGAACTTCCGCTACTGCCGCCCGCAGCGCCTTGCCGAACGCCGCCCGCTGCGCTTCGTCCTCGAATAGCAGCTCCGTCATCAGCGACTCGCTCGCCATCCGCTTCCCAGCTCGACCAGCCGCTTCCGCCACGGCCGCCAGCTCCTGCTGCGCCATTGACGTCAAGCCAAGCAAATAGCTTGCGCTCGACCGGTCCGCCCCCTCCTCCACGGTCGCCGCCAGCGGTCCCAACAACTGCGGCAGCAGAACGTAGGACCGCGCCGTCGCCACGTATTTCCGCTCCACCAGATTCCGTTTGACCTTGCGGCCTGCCGGTCGCAGGTAGCCGGCCCGTTCCAGCTGGCGTACGTGGTAATTCACACGCTGTCGCGTCAGACCCAGCGTATTGGCCAGCTCGGTCGCCGATACCGGATGCCGCGCGCCCGCCAGGATCCACCGGCGCAGCGGATGCTGCACCAGCGCGGCCGCGCGCGCGCCATCGGTCACACACTCGAGTGCCGCCAACGTGTCATCATTCATGACAACAGTGTTTGCTCAGAAAACAGATATTGTCAATAGGATCGTCACGCGCACAACCACAATCACCGATCACGCGTCGAGAACACAACCGGCAGCTCCACCCACACGCGCACCTTCTGATCGCGGTTGTAGGCGGGCGAGAAGCGCGCGCGCTTGCCCACTTCCTGGGCCGCCTGGTCCAGTGCGCGATGCCCGCTGCTTTGCTTGACTTGTGTATCCATGACGCGACCGTCTACATCGAGACGAAGCCAGATCACCGCAGTGCCGCCAATCCCGGCCTGCATCAGCATCGACGGATACATACGCTGCATGGTGCGCTGCACCTCCTCCCGATTCAGTAACCTTGGCAGCACTGTAACGGCTACCCAGGCGCCGGGTCGGTCTGATACGCCAGGTCCCGGATCGGTGCCCGGTCGTGTGTTCAGCAGGCGAGTGGTGGTCGGCCCGACGAAATCGTGGACACCAAACCGCGGCTCCAGGCCAGGCTGTGGTATTGCGCTCGGCGCGATTTCAGGCGGAGCAGGCAGTGCCGGTGCTTGGGGCACCAGGCGGGAGCTTCCACCTGAGGGTTCGCTCGATGCAGCAGCGCGTTGTTGTGGCTCGATCAGACTGACGTTGGGCAAAATAATGGCGGCCGGTTCGGACGTTGCCACCGGCGCTCGTACGCGCGCGCCCAGAGCCACGATGGCCACAATGACCGCACCGTGGATGACAACGGAAACCGCTGTCGTGCCGAACGATCCGCGGTCGTGTTCGGGGCTGCTGGCAACCAGATGAGTGAAGAGTGGGGGACGTGCAGCGGCTGCAGTCATGTTGCACCTCGCGGGGCGGGTGCACGGCCTGGCGGCGGGGTCCCACAGTCAGAACGTGCGGTCTGGAGTGGGATAGGGGGACCTCGTTTGCAAAGGTTCCCCGCCGCTGCGCGCACTGCCGTCCTACCGTTCCCTCGTCGCGTTGGCGCGAGCCCAGTCCCAACTTTCCATCCCCTGCGCATTGACTGCCTTCACCCAGACGGCATCCCCCGCTCGTACTCCCTGGCAAAGTTGCGCGGGCCGCGGTTACGCGCAGCTCACGTGCGTCGGCCCGGCCCGCTGGCCAGTAGCGCACGATGTACGCGCTGACGCCGGTTTCGGGCGCAGCGCTCCAGGTCGCGTCAGCGCCGTTGGCCTGCACCGATACGGTCAGGTCCTTCAAGCGCGCTGGACTCGATGCCATCAACATGAGTGACGCGGCCGTTGTTTTTGCTACTTCAGTCACCAGCTGATGGTTGATGGTTTCCAGCACGTCATGGGCTTGATGGTAATGCGGATTGCCCAAAACTGGATACGAGCCGATGCCACCCACAATGTCGCCGTACGCGTCGTAGTACGCCGCCGCATCCGTGCTCTGATAATACTTCGAGTCATACGTGATCAGGTTGGTGAACAGGAACGCAGCCGCATGCTGCAGATCGCGCAATCCTACATTCGAGTAGCGGATGGTGTTGTCCAACCGATCGTCGTTGGCAAAACCGATCATGTCGTTGTTGAGCGCATTTGAGGTATTGAAAATATACTCCGCGGCCTTCTGGTTGCCTGGTTGCGTTGAACAACTCCCCCGTCAAAAGTGCGAGTGGCTGCATGAATCGGTCACCATAGGGTCCGGTTAGTAGACGCTTGAATCGCTGTAGCGCATCGGGATAGTTGCCGGCGTTCCAGGCATGATGTGCTGAATCGTATTGCAACTGGCCACTATCCTGTGCCGACAATCCCATTGGCAGCGCGAGGATTCCGATCAGCCAGCCTCCGTCTTGAACACACGAAACAGCAACCAGAGCGACGGCAGCAGTACGAGCAGGCCGATGGGCAATGAAATCAGAAAGAAGCGCAGCGTGGCCGGCGGTGCAGCCGCTGACTCGAGCGTGATGTCCGGGTAGATGATGTACGGATACTGCGCCAACAACCAGCCTGAGATCAATGTCGCGATCTGTAACACGGCCGCCAACCGCGCCCGGCGATAGTTTCGCTGGCGCAGCCACCAGCCGGCCAGCAGCGCCGACGCGGCCCCAGCCAGCAACACCGGCAACACACGGGCGCTGAACAGGTTGGCCCAGAGCTGCGGCGCTTGCAAACGCAGCAGTGGAATGGCCAGGCCTGAAAGCGCGACCGTGGCCGTTCCCGCCAGCAGCGCGCGCGTACGAAAATCTTCCTGCAACGCGCCCTCGGTTTCATTGGTCAGGTACACCGCGGCCAGATACGCGCACAGACATAGAGCCAGCATACCAACGATCAACGCAACCGGTGCCGTCCATGCCTCTGCTGCTACCACCTGACCCGCCTGCGTGCGTATCCTCCCGGTCGAGACGGCGCCCAGTGACATGCCCAGCAGCAACGGTGTGATTGCGCTCGCCGCACCAAAGACTACGCCCCAGCCGCGTTCCGATGGGCTCGCGCCCGCGCCCGCGCGCCGCGCGTACGCGCGAAATACGAAGGCGGCACCACGCAGTACAATGCCGACCAGCACCAGGTGAAACGGCAGGAACAATGCGACCGAAAGAGCCGCGTACGCGGCTGGGAACGCGGTGAACAGGATGACGATCACAAAGATCAGCCAAACATGATTGGCTTCCCACACCGGACCCATGGCTCGGCCAATGGCCGCGCGCTGCTCGGCGCGCCGCGGACCTGTGGCAAACAGGTCCCAGATCCCGCCACCAAAATCGGCACCGCCCAATAGCGCATAGGCAATCACAGCCAGCCCGGCGGTCGCGGCCATCAATTCGATCATGCCTGCTCCGTTACCACGCGCCGATTGTACGCCAGGCGCTGCAGCAATACCAAAAGCGCAATGCCCAGCACGGCGTAAAGTATCGTGAAAGCGATGAACGTTGCGCTGATGCCTTGTACGCTCGTCACCGCATCCTGCGTGCGCATGACCTGGTAGATGATCCAGGGCTGACGACCTACCTCGGTCACCACCCAACCGGCCTCGAGCGCCAAGAAGCCCAGCGGAGCCGCTGCAAGCAATACGCGGAGCAGCGACGCTCGTAGATCCCGTCGCTGACGATCCGACCACCAGTACCATAGTGCAACGACCACCATGACCATCCCGCAGCCCACCATGATTTGAAAGGCAAGGTGCGTAATCATGACGTTGGGCCATAGCTCACGTGGCACGTCGGCCAGTCCTGTGACGACCGCGTCAGGATCGTGATGAGCCAGAAAACTGAGCGCGCCGGGCACTTCGATACCAAACCGGACCACGCGGGCTTCCACATCCGGGATGCCGCCTATGGTGAGCGGCGCATTGGCTCGCGTTTCGAACAAGGACTCCATGGCCGCCAGTTTGATCGGCTGCAGCCGCGCCACGCTGCGCGCGCTGATATCGCCGCTCAATGGCTGGAGCAGGGCGGCCACACCGCCCACTGCCATCGCGATGCGCAGTCCACTTCGGTGATACGCATCACGATGACCGCGCAGCAGGCCTGCCGCGTACACGCCCGCAGTGGCAAAACCGGTCGCTACATAACAGGCCAGTGAGGAGTGCAGCGCCATGGTCAACCACGCCGGACTGGCAAACGGCGCAAGCGGGTCCGTCCGCAGCACCAGCTCACCAGACGGATGGGTCGTGAACGGGTGCTGCATCCAGGCGTTCACGGCTACTACGAGGACGCCCGATGCCAGGCCGCTTAGCGCCACCGGAATCGCAGTCAGCCAATGGGCCCTGGGCGAGAGTCTGTCCCAGCCATACAGGTAAAGCCCGAGGAAGATCGCTTCCGTGAAGAATGCGTACGCCTCGAGCGTGAACGCGGATCCAATCGTTGCGCCTGCCGTTTCCATGAAGCGCGGCCACAAGAGACCCAACTCGAAAGAAAGCGCTGTGCCCGATACGGCACCAACCGCAAATGTGAGAGCCGTTGCTTTGGCCCATTGCCGCGCCAACTCCTTGTAGTGCGCGTTTCCGGTGCGCAGCCACTGTGCCTCCGCAATCAGCAGCAGGAGCGGCAAGCCAATGCCCAGGGCGGCAAAAACCATATGGAAACCGAGTGAGACTTCCATTTGCGCGCGGGCAGCCGTAAGTGGATTCACGAAGTCAGTTCGATGTTGGAGCCCCAAAACAATGGAGGCGGCCAGATTATATTGGTCGGCATGCGATTCTGCCTCTCACCGACCGTGGCCGCCGGCTATGCCTCGATCGCCGTTCTGCTGTGTGCGTCCCTGGTTTCGGCCCAATCTGACCTCTGTCCAACCCGTGAAACGCCCGTCGGACCGGTGAGCGCCGCACGCACGGGCTCTCTGTTTTGCATCGACCTGGTGCCCGTCCCCGAGCATGCTCAAATCCGCGCCCTGCTCGAGCTGCACTCGGTTGCCGCTGGCGCAACCATTAGCGTTGCCCGCGCTGGCTACCCGCGCTACCGGCTCGTGGCCGTCATTGATTCGCTGCCGCCACTTCCGGGCACTGGCCAATCCCGCGGGTTTGTCGCCTGGGCCACGACCCTGGCCATGGACACCGTCATTCGGTTGGGTGAGGTGAAGACAGGACGCACTGAATTGGGTGAGTTGCAGCTCGATCAGTTCCGCATCTTCGTCAGCGCTGAACCAAACGTGAGCGCGCGCCAGCGCACAGGTCGTCCGCTGCTGCGCGGCACATCACCCAGTGCCCGGCTGATGGCCCACCGCGATGTCACACAGTCAGGGCCCATGGGCAATGCTCCGCTTGTGCCCGATGCCGTCACCCACCAGCACCGCACCTGGCTCATGCCCCCCATGGATCCGCGCATGCCCTTAATGCCTGGCATGCACGCGCTTCGACCCAACGTCGAACCGTACCTGCCCGCATCGCCTGACACTGCCCGTATCCCCTTTGCGCAGCCCCGTCGAGTGATTGCAGCCAGGGACGGAGATACCATCCATCTGGAAGCTGGCCTCGTGCGCCGGCGCATTGCAGGCAAGACGTTCCTGATGTTCGGCTTCAATCAGCAGTATCCCGGGCCGCTCATTCAAGTGCGCCAGCGCACCACCATTCATGTCGATTTGCGTAACTCGCTCGATCAGCCAACCACCATTCATTGGCACGGCATTCGTCTCGACAATCGATTCGATGGCGTCCCGCATCTGACCCAGGACCCGGTTCTGCCTGGCCAGCGCTTCCTGTATACCGTCCACTTTCCCGATGCCGGCATCTACTGGTATCACTCGCACTACCGCGAGGACGTGCAGCAGGACCTGGGACTCTATGGCAACTTGCTGGTCGATGCCGAGCGAGCGGATGCCTATGGTCCCGTCCATCGCTCCGAATTCCTCATGCTCGACGATTTGCTGGTTGGAGATGCCGGCCTCATCCCGTTTGGCGTGGATACGCCAACACACGCGCTGATGGGGCGTTTTGGCAACGTCTTCCTGGTCAATGGCGAGCCCCTTCCTCGCTTGCACGCAGACCGCGGCGAGGTCGTTCGTTTCTTCCTGACCAATGTCTCCAATGCGCGCCCTTTCAACGTGTCCATGGATGGCGCGCGCATGAAACTGGTGGGGTCCGACGTCGGTCGGTACGAGCGGGAAGAATGGGTCGAAAGTGTTGTGTTGGCACCGGCCGAGCGCGCCATCGTTGACCTGCGCTTCGATCGACCCGGACTACATGCGCTGGTCAATCGCGTACGTGCTCTCAACCACGCGTACGGTACCTATTACCAGGAAATCGACACTCTGGCCTTGGTTGACGTTCGGGCAAGCCCGGCACTACCGGATTTGCGTACTGCGTTCGCACAACTGCGCACCAACGCCGACGTAGTGCGCGAAATGGACGCTTACCGCTCCGATTTCGCGCGTCCACCCGATCGCGAGCTCGTCCTCTCGATGCAGGTGCGACAGCTGCCAGCGATCGTGGCAGCCATGGCCACTGGCTTCCCAGTGCCTGTCGACTGGAACGACGGCATGGCCATGATGAACTGGGCAACGACTGGCAATAACGTTACCTGGATCGTACGCGATGCGCAGGACCGTCGGGAAAACATGGACGTGCTCTGGACGTTCCGCCGCGGTGACCGCGTCCGTCTCCGCATTGTCAACGATCATAACGTCTTCCACGCCATGGCCCATCCCATCCACCTGCACGGTCAGCGCCTACTGGTAATCCGCCGAAACGGTACTCCAACATCCAACCTGGTCTGGAAAGACACGGCGCTCGTTCAGGCTGGAGAATCCGTAGAGCTACTTGTCGAAATGACCAACCCTGGCCGCTGGATGCTCCACTGCCACATCGCCGAAC
>JBOHRF010000005.1:0-52443 GCA_050732575.1 Longimicrobiales bacterium | reverse complement strand
GGCCTGCCTCTCGTTGTTGTGACTGTGGTAAACGCACGGCAGGCAGCCGTCAGTATGCTCCCACGGTCACGGCGGATGGCGCTAATGAACGCGATCCGGTACAGATCAGTAGGATAGAAGGAGTTAGGCACCCCGTCAAGACGGGATGACTGCGCAAGAGGCCGACCCCTGGACCCTCAGGCGGTCGGTGCATCAACCAACGCCAGTTAAGTGAGCGCTTTTGGGCACCCGATCTGGCACCAGGATAGCTTGCCCGAGGGGACGGCCCAAATAAGAGGAGCGAAGATGCGAAACCTACTGGCAGTCGCGACGCTCGCTCTGGTGGCGTGCGACAGTTCTATTGAGCCCGATACGATCCAGGGCACCTACACGCTGGCCACGATCAACAACCAAGGTATGCCTTACCTGATCTTCGCGGATGCCACCGGCAGGCTGGAAGTCCTGGGCGGCCGGATAACCCTACGCCCCGACCTCACGTTCGAGGATGTGCTCGAGACGCGCGTAGTGAACGGAGGTACAGAAGGTCGATTCACGACCACCGATGGCGGGGCGTATTCAATGGTAGGGCCTGACCATGCCTTGCTGGACCCGGCGGACCCCAGCTTTGCATCCTATACCGTGACGCTGGAGGACGGCGCGCTCAGTTACACGGACGAGACGCGCCTCTGGCGTTACCGAAAGTAGGACCGCCTCTCGACGCGGGCCCGAAACGACAGAAGCCCGGCAACCGTGAAAGTAGTTGCCGGGCTTCTGTTTATGTAGAGAGCGGGCGATGGGATTCGAACCCACGACCCTCAGCTTGGAAGGCTGATGCTCTAGCCAACTGAGCTACGCCCGCGACGTGTGCCGGTGGGTTGGGCCGGCAAGCTGACGGTCGGACTCGAACCGACAACCTGCTGATTACAAATCAGCTGCTCTACCGATTGAGCTACGTCAGCGTCAAGGCAAAAGTTAGCGGTGGGGGAGGGGTGGTTCAAGCGCGTTTCCAGCGCGTACCTGAAGGTGTGTCTTCAATGATGATGCCGGCGTCAGCGAGTTCGCCGCGAATGCGGTCGGCGGCGGCGAAGTCGCGTCGGCCGCGCGCGTCAATGCGCTCGGTGATTTTGCCTTCGACCCATGCGACCAGAGTATGGTCCAGGTCCTTCTCGTGTGTGCGGGCCAGGGCGAGCACGCCGAGTACGCGATCGAAGGTGGCGAGCGTCTGCTGCAAGGCGAGCACATCGGCGGGATCAGCGCCGTTGGCGCGATCGAGGGCAGCGTTGGTTTCGCGCACGAAATCGAAAACGGCGGCTAACGCCGCGGAGGTATTGAGGTCGTCATCGAGTGCGGTCTCAAACGCTTTCAGGGCGTGGTTGGCCAGACCCGAAAGCGTGGGATTGGCCGGGCCGAGTGGAATTGCCGCGAGCCGCTCCTGGAAGGTGAGCAGGCGGCGCACACTTTCACGGGCCTGGTCCAAACCATCGAACGTGAAGTTCAACTCTTTTCGGTAGTGTGCGGAGAGCAGCAGATAGCGGATGGCAGCACCGCTGAAACCACGCTCCATCAACTCCTGAATCGTGAAGTCGTTTTTCTTGGACTTCGACATCTTCTCGCCGTTGACCAGAAGATGTTTGACGTGCAGCCAGTAACGTACGAACGGTTTGCCGGTGGCTCCTTCCGACTGCGCGATTTCATCTTCGTGGTGCGGGAAGATGAGGTCCTCGCCGCCGGTATGAATGTCGAAGGTCTCGCCCAGTTCTTTCATGCTCATGGCTGAGCACTCGATGTGCCAGCCAGGTCGGCCGGCGCCCCAGGCGGTGGCCCACACGGCACCGACCTTGTGATCATCCGCGCGAGCGGCTTTCCAGACCGCGAAATCGCGGGCGTCTTCCTTCCCGTACTCATCGGCATCGACGGGGCGCGTGCGCGCAGCCAGGCCGGCGCCAGCGCGCACATCCTGGAGCTCGATGCGCGAGAGCCTGCCATAATGGGGCAGCGAGCCAATGGCAAAGTAGACGGAGCTGTCGGCCACATAGGCGTGACCGCGCTGGACCAGGCGCTCGATGAGCTGCAGCATTTCCTGAATGTGGTGCGTGGCCCGCGGGTAGGCATCCGCGGGCAGAATGTCGAGCGAGCCGAGGTCGGCGCGGAAGGCATCGATCATGGGTGCAGTTACGGCTTCAATGGCGACGCCCTGTTCGGCCGCGGCCAGGATGATCTTGTCTTCGACATCGGTCAGATTCATGACGAACCGGACGGCAAAGCCTTTCCATTCGAGATAGCGGTGCAGCAGATCGTCGAATACGAACGTGCGAAAATTACCGACATGGGGCGGCCGGTACACGGTTGGCCCGCAGGCGTAGATGCCCACGCGCGAGGCATGGATCGGCCGGAACTCTTCGAGCGCGCGGCTGAGCGTGTTGTAGAGACGGAGCGCCATGAGTCGGTTATTTCCGCGCTGACGGGTGAGTGAAGAAGGGAGCGCTCTCGCTGTTGAACGGAGCTTGCTGATCGCCCCAATAGAAGGTCAAGTGCGGGAAGGGTATCTGGATGCCTTCGGCGTCGAAACGCTTCTTGATGCGGCGACGCAGCTCACGCGCAACATCCCACTGCTTGAGCGGCAAGGTTCTGACCTGCATGCGAATGACGACCGAAGACTCACCCAGGCTTTGCACGCCGAGCACCTCCGGTTCCTCGAGCAAGAGGGGCGCCCATTCCGGATCAGCCAGGAAGGCGTGGCCGAGGTTGCGCAGAACATCCGTCACTCGATCGGTGTCTTCCCGATACGCCACGCCCACGTCGAGCACGGCTCGTGACCAGGTCTTGGTCAGGTTGCTGACCTTAGTGATCTCACCGTTCGGAATGATGTGCACCACGCCTTCAAAATCACGCAGCACGGAGGTGCGCAACGTAATGCGCTCGACCTGACCGGCCGTGTCACCGATGCGCACAACGTCGCCAATACCAAACTGTCCTTCGAGGAGAATGAAGGTCCCGCTGATGATGTCCTTGACGAGCGACTGCGCGCCAAAAGAGACCGCCAGACCGATCACGCTCACGCCAGCGAGCAGCGGACCGATGGGCATGAAGGTGCCGAGAATGGTCAGCGCAGCCAGGATAATGATGACGATCAGCGCCACATTCTGAAGCAGGCTGCCCAGCGTCTGGGCGCGTTGCTCGCGCAGACGCTTTACAATGGGATCTTCGGTTTCGACTTCGTGTGAGACAATGCGTTTGACGAGCAGCTTGATGAGGCGATAGGCAACGAAGGAGACGAGCAAAATGATGAGTACTCGACCCACATGGCGGGCGAGCACGTCGGGCAGCAGCAACTGATTCCAATCGATGCGCATCTGGGGCCGAGCAGAATCAGCACTCGGCAACCGGATGGGTAGCTGGATCACGGTCGTACGAAACGAATTTCAGTGACGCGCCAACGGTCATCCTCGAGGACCAGGGCGACGAATACGCTGGTCTTCTCGGGAATGGTCGTGCCGCGCGGTCGCATCATCCAGCTGATTTCACCGGAGGCGCGGGACGGGCGGCCGCCCACGATCTGGGCCGACATCAAGCGCACGTTGATGGTTTGCCGTTCATCGAAGAGTCGGCGCAGCAGCGCCGTTGCCTGGCGCGCGGAGAGCGGACCGACGGTCCGGCCGTCGACATCGAGAGAGACGCCATCGCGAGCGGCCAGTCCGGCGATAGATCCGGCATCGCCGCGCGCCCAATAGTCCGTCAATCGATCGACCACGACCTGTACGTTCTGAGCCCGGGCCGCATGATTGGCCAGCAGCAAGGAAGAAAGAGTCACAGTTACGGCCAGGAGTTGTCTCATGGGAGCGCGTCCGCAGCGAGTTCGGCGTGCAACAGGCGTAAAGCTTCGAGCGGGTCAGGCGCGCCTGTGACGGGTCGGCCGATCACTATGTAATCCGCGCCCGCGCGCGCAGCCTCGGCGGGCGTGGCAGTGCGAGCCTGATCTGCTGCCGGCTGGCCGGCAGGCCGGATGCCGGGGGTCACGATAATGAAATCTCCGCCGTAGCGGCGGCGTAGGGGCTCGAGCTCGAGGGGTGAAGCCACGATTCCGTGGAGACCGGCCTCGGCGGCCAGGGCGGCAAGGCGCATGACCTCCTCGCGTACGGATCGCACTTCTTTGCCCCAGGTTTGTTGAATGTCATCGACCCTGGCCGAAGTCAGCACGGTTACACCCAGGATGCGGGGGCCACTGGAACCGGCCGCATCACGAGCGGCGCGCATCATGTCCAGGCCGCCGCTGACATGCACGGTCAACAAGTCGACTTGCAGGCGATCAGCAGCCTCTACGGCATGCGCAACGGTATTGGGAATGTCGTGATATTTCAGATCCAGGAAAACGCGCTTGTCCCGGGCGCGGATCTCGCGAACTATCTGCGGACCACCGGCAGTGAATAGTTGCGAGCCGATTTTGTAGAACAGGGCGCTATCGCCAAGACGCTCCACCAGCTCGAGCGCCAATGCGGGCGTAGCCACATCCAGTGCGATGATGGGAATGGCCATAACTTGTCAGTTGAGCCGGCCAGCGCCGACCAGCTCCGTAATGCTTGTGGCACCCAGGCGATTTCCCAGGCGGCTCAGCTCTGAAATTACACGCAATCCTGTTCTCGGGTCCGCGAAGGTAGCCGTACCGATCGCCAGTAGCGAGGCACCGGCATACAGGTACTGCGCGGCATCATGAGCGGTTCGAATGCCGCCCGCACCGATGATAGGGACGGACACACGGCGGCGGACCTGGTGGACGGCGTGGACTCCCAACGGCAGAATTGCTGCCCCACTGACCCCCCCTGCACCGGCGCCCAGTACAGGTTGACGGGATTCCAGGTCGAAGAGCAAACCGGGAACCGTGTTGATGAGCGTGAGTCCATCGGCTCCGGCGGCCACTGCAACTTCAGCCATGCGGCCAATGTCGGGCACGTTGGGCGCGAGTTTGGCCAGGATCGGGCGACGGGTCAGCGATCGAGCCTGCCGCACCACGGCAGAAAGCAGATCCTCACGGGTAGAGAACAGCGCTCCGTCCTTGACGTTGGGACAGGAAAGATTCAGCTCGAATCCCAGGAAACCCTGGTCGGGTTCCAGGACTTCGACGATCCGGCAAAACTCCTCTACGGACTTACCGGCCACATTCACGAAAACACGCGTGTTAGACAGCCGTTGTCTGAGCCAGGGCAACTTCTCCGTGCGGAAGCTTTCCAACCCTACATTGGCCAATCCGATAGAGTTGAGCATGCCGGCATCGAATTCGGCAACGCGGGGTGATGGATTTCCTGAGCGCGGCTCCAGGGTGACCGCCTTGGTAACCAGACCGCCCAGTCGATCCAAATCGAAGAGCTCGTCCAATTCCTCGCCGTACCCGCAGGTGCCGCTGGCTAGAAGCACGGGGTTCTGGAAGGTGGTGCCGAAGACCTGCTGCTCGAGGGTCATGGCAGAAATGTGGTGTCGCGCCGGATGCGCCGCTGCAACAGGCTATCGGCGCGCGCCTTTGCGGTATCCCGCAACAGCAGCGTGTCCGCTTTCAGGAGCAGACCTATGCGAGACTGTTCGCCCCGCTGGCAGGCCATGCGAATGCTGTCGGCACGGATACCGGTTACGGCCAGACTGTCGACCAGAACGCCGCAGGCCAGGCGCGTGCTGTCCGCGCGAGCGGCAAAGCGCGAACTGTCGATTGCTGCCACAGCCCGTTTCACGGTGTTTTCCCGCTGCGCCGCGACCAGCGATGCTTCGGTGAGAATCCCCCGTAGTGCGCGCGCCAGCCGCTCCTCCGCCGCCTGATACTGGTCGGGATCGGCCCTACCCTGCAGGGCAGCAACGTACGGATTGTCGGTGAGTGCAGCGGTGCGACTGTGTGCTAGCTGGCTGCTATCGGCATTCAATGAGCTGGCGGCAAGCAGGGCTTTGGGCGCCCAGACCGTTTGTGGAGCCAGCTCCGCGTAGGTCACGAAAAGGCGAGCGGCCAGGCCGGGTGCCAGCAGCTCGTCGCGCGCAAGCTCGGCTGCGGCAAACAATGCCAGGGGTTGGCCAGCAACGCGCGCGCTCTCGGTCAACACATCAATGGTCTTGAGCGATTGTACGAGTGCGCGGGCCCGCGAGTGCGCAACGGCGGGCAGGAGCTCATTGCGAATCGCGCTCAGCTCTTCCAGCCGGGTCACGCGGGCAAGCCGCCACTCGGCAGCACGCACGCGAGCCGCGTCAGCCAGAGTGCCAGAACTACGGGCAGCAACGCGCTGTACGGCCGCAACGGCCGCGCCGGTATCCCCACTCAGCAGCGCCAGCTCGGCGCCCAGAAGCACCAGAGAATCGCGCGCGGTGGCGCGCCAGGGCGAGTCGTTCCCCGCCATCAATGCGGTGCGGGCAAAGGCGGGCGAGAAAGTAGCGGCAGTGTAATGGGCCAGTACCTGCAGCGAGTCTGGCCAGCGCTGGGCGTTTGGCTCGTGCAGCAAGACGCTCCAGGCCTCGCGTGCTCGAGTCGAGTCCACCGCGGCCAGGGCGGCGCGCAGGTCGACCAGCGCCGCCGGAAGCCGAACGGCTTGGAGTCGGGTCCGCCGTGCTGCCCGGGTATCGGCGCGCGTCTCTTCCCACTGTCCGTGGCGTAAATGGATGCGCGCGCGCGCCAGCAAGCCGAGCGCACGCAGATCGGCCGGAATATCCGGACGTTCGAGCGCTGACCGAAGCTGCGTCAACGCACTTTGATCATCGCCCAGCTCCGCTGCGATCACACCCAGGAATAGTTGTGCCGAGGTCTGCCGCTGCGCGTCAGGGTTGTCGGCCAGCAATTCACGCAACCGGTGCTGCGCTGCAACGGGATCGCTCAGCTGCATGTGTGCGCGCGCCATGAGCAGCCTGGCGTCATCGCGCCAACGGCTTCTGGGGTGGCGGGTCAGACTGGCGTTGGCCTTTTCGATGCTCTGCTGGAAGGTCGTGCGGGCGGCACTCAGGTCGCCTCGTCGCGTTGCTTTTTCTGCATCGGCGAAGAGCCGGTTGGCATTGTACATCGTGTTGTAGTACGCACAGCCGCCGGACAGCGCAGCGGCGCTCAGGGCAACGACGATGTTGCGTGCGCAGGCGGAAATCACTGGCCGACGGCGTTGGTGAACGAAGATTCGTGCAGCTGGAAGAAGCGGTCGATGGCCTGGGCCAGACTCCAGGCAATTTTCTGTTGAAACGTAGCCGTGCCCAGCAAGCGAGCTTCGCGCGCATCGGAAAGGAAACCCATCTCGACCAAAACCGCTGGCATCACCGCACCAATCAGGACCCGGAAGCCGGCCTGCTTGACTCCACGATTCGGACCCGGGTGCACGGTGGCCATGCTGGACTGGATCAACTCGGCCAGGCTGTTGGAGGCGCGCTGATAAAAGTCATTGCGCAAACCCGAAATGATCAAATCCAGGGCGGGCGTGGACTCCGATGCCTTGCGATCTTCGTATTGCACGGCGGCGTTTTCCATCTCCGCCACACGACGCTCATCGTCCGTGCGCGCGGTGCTCAGGAAATACGTTTCGAAGCCGGTGGCGCCCCGCACACCCGAGTTGGCATGAATGGAAACGAACACGGCGGCCGGTCGGCCGTTCTTCCAGGTATTGGCCAAATGCGGTCGATCATCGAGCGAGATGAGCGTATCACGCGCGCGTGTCAGGTGCACCTCGTAGCCACGTTCACGCAGAAAGCCGGCGAGCCGGTTGGTGACCGCCAATGCTGTATTCTTCTCGAGCAGACCGTTGGGGCCCGGCTTGCCTGGATCGCGCCCACCGTGCCCGGGATCCAGTACGACCACGCGCGGCGAGCGGACGCGCTCAGGCCGGGGAGCGCTAACAGAATCGATGCGGTTGGCGCTGTCACGCGTGGGTCCGACCGGCCCACGCGCCGTCACCACTGCGCGCGACAGGACACCATCGCGGTAGGTCAAGCGTGTGGGATAGGCCTGGGGCAGCCACTCGGTATAGAACTGGAGCGGCAGCCAGAGCGTGCCGCCCGCCAGGATAGCCGGAGACACCAGTTGATTCGTGCGACCCTTGAAGCGCAAGAACGGTGAATGGCTGGAGAAATGAATGGTGTCATCCAGCATCACCAGCCGGGCCCGCCAGCCCTCGGGCAGCACACGCGCCTCGAGCGGAGAGAGCCGGGCAGCAGAAACGAGGCGATACCCTTGCACGCGCTCGATGGGCGCGTTGATGCCTTCAATGCGCAACGTGGATTGGGCAGCCAACGGCGGCGCGGCCGCGGTGGCGGCCAACAGGCAGACCCGGATGGTTCGTTTCATGGTTTCGAAAGGGCGCGCCGAACCTCGCGCTCCATGTCTTTCCGCTTCAACGTTTCCCGCTTGTCATGCAGTTTCTTGCCGCGTGCAAGGGCAAGGCCAATCTTCACGCGTCCGCGCAGCAGATAGAGCTCTAGAGGGACCAGGGTCAGACCTCGCTGTTCAGTGGCTCCCATGAGCCGCCGAATCTCGCGCGTATGCATGAGCAGCTTGCGGGGGCGCAACGGATCGGCGTTCCAGCGACTGGCCGGATCATACGGGCTAATGTGCATGCCGTGCAGCCATAACTCGCCGCGCTCGATACGAGCAAAGGCTTCACTCAGACTCACGTGACCGGCGCGCACGGACTTGACCTCCGGCCCGGCCAGCACGATTCCGGCTTCCCAGGTTTCCAGGATCTGGTATTCGTGCAACGCCTTCTTGTTCCGCGCGATGGTCTTTTTGCCGGCCGGTTGGTCGGCACCGCTACGACTCGAACTCATGAGCCCGAAATCTAGGCAGTTTTCAGGAATTCGGGCAGTTCGGAGAAGTGGGACGAGGGTCGCAACACTAGCCGAGCCGCTGCTTCTGCTGGCGCCGGACCCGGCGCAAAGCGGCCACCTGACCTACTTCACCCCCCAGAATGAAAATGATGGCGCTGTAGTAGACCCAGAGGAAAAGAATGATGAAGTTCGCCACGTTGCCGTACGTGGAACCGTAATCGGCTATGCGGCTCACGTAGAAGGCAAAAACCCGTTTGAGCAACTCGAAGAACGTGGTAGTAAAAGTGGCCGCAACAATGGCCGTGCGCCAATGAATCCGGCGGAACGGAAGGTAGCGATAGATGAGCAGGAACATGATCCAGGCGGAGACCACGGCGACGGCAATCAGGTAGAAACTCTCCACGAAATCCAGGGGCTGCACGCCGAAGAAGCGCTCGCCGTAACTACGCGCTATATCCGCAATGAACGTAAAGCTGACGTTGAGGGCGAACAGCGTACCTGCGGCCACGACCATTTTCATGTCGAACAACTTGCCTGCTATGATGCCGCGATCCTGGCCCACATCGAAAATCTCGCGCAGCGCGGCGCGCAGTGTACCGATGAGTCGGGTGGACACCCAGACCAGCAGGGTCAAGCCGACGACCGTGAATCCCGAGCTCTTGGACAGCAGGCTACGCAGGATTTCGCGCATGCCCTGCTCGAAGGCCTGACTGACCGGCGGAATAGCACTCAGGATGTAACCGAGTAGCGTCTCCTCCGGGTTGGGAACGCGCTTTTGCAGGATCTGACCGGTGATGCCGAGCGTGGCCAGGAGCAGCGGCACGATCGCGACCAAGAGATTGAACGCGATGGCGCCGGCCATGAAAAAAATCTGGTCCTGGTCGGCTTTCTTATAGACGCGCCTTGCGAAGTCGGCCAGCGCTTCGAGCGGCGTCTCATTGTGCGGCGATCGAATGCGAACCGGGCGCCGCCGGTCGGACTCGTGTCGCCGTTCGGCAACAGGCGAGTCTGCTCCGGCCGCGCCCGGCTCCGCAGGCGACGATGGCGTCGCCGGCGCGGGATCAGAGAACGACGTCTTCGCCCTCCAGGACCTCGGCTTCAGCCGCATTGAGCGGACGTCCTCGTTTGGCGGCGCGGGCGCCCGCCTCAAAGCCGGCGCGCGCCTCACGAATGCGACGCTCCATGTCGGCGCGGCTTTCGCGGGCTGCTTCGCGACCCGCATCAAACGCGTCACGCGCGGCCTCTACGCGGCCCACTACCTGTTCGCGCACGCCGGTTATGGCTTCATCAACGCTCTGTTGCACCTTATGAACGGTATTCTCGGCCGTGTCCTTGAGACGGCGAGCTCCGGAACTGAGTCCCTCACGAAGTTCGCGACCGGAACGGGGCGCGAGCAACAATGCGGCGCCGGCGCCGAGCAGCGCGCCGAGCACGAACGCGCCCAGGCCACCCGAGCGGCGCTCGACTACGATGTACGGAAGGTCGTCACGATCGTGCATAGATTTGCTCCCAGGTAGTGAGTCGGTTCAGGCGACTGGGACCGGCTCTTTCATGTACGACAATAGTTTTATACGCAAGTCCTTTTCCTTGACGCCTAGAATACGCGCAGTCTTTGCATGATCGCCAGCCGTGAACGCGAAGGTCTTGAGGGTAACTCGGCGCTCAGCGTCCTCCAGCGTACTACCTATGGGTATATGGACTTCCTTTTCTTCCAACGAAAAGTGTTTGGGCTGCAGATCACTCACCTCGATCTGGGAATCACGGGCCAGTATCACGGCTCGCTCGATGGCATTCTTGAGCTCGCGTACGTTGCCGGGCCAGCGATAGGTCTCCAGGTATTCGAGCGCGCCCTCACTGAAGGCACGGATGTCCTTCTCCTGCTCGCGCGCAAAGCGCTGCAGGAACTCCTCGGCCAGTAAGCGCACATCACCCGCGCGATCGCGCAGCGGCGGCAACTGGATGGGGATAACGGCCAGGCGGTGGTACAGGTCCTCACGCAGCTTACCTTCGCGCAGCGCTGCGTCGATATTCCGGTTGGTGGCCGCGACCACGCGAATGTCGACCTCGATCTCTTTCCGCCCACCCAGGCGGCGAAACGCGTGTTGCTCCAGGGCGCGCAAGAACTTCACCTGAATGTCCGGCTCCATCTCGGCGACTTCATCCAGAAACAAGGTGCCGCCACTGGCCAACTCGAAGCATCCCTGTTTCTCGGCCACGGCCCCGGTAAACGCACCCTTCTCGTGGCCAAACAACTCGTTTTCCAGGATCTCTCGAGGAAAGGCGCCACAGTTGAGGGCAATGAAGGGTCCGCGCTTGCGCGACGATTTTTGGTGAATGGCGCGCGCCACCAACTCTTTGCCGGTGCCGCTGTCGCCGACGATCAACACGGTGGCCGAAGAAGGCGCCACGGCCTCGACCACGTTGTAGACGTGGCGGATTTCATCGGAGTGGCCGATCATCTCACCGAACCGCGTGAGACTCTCGAGCTTTTTCTGCAGCTGCTGGTTGGCCGTGCGGACCTGGTATTTCTCGATGGCCTTCGGGATCAGCGCTTTGAGTCGATCCAGGTCGAGTGGCTTGGTCAAGTAATCGTAGACGCCATTACGCATGGCCTCGACCGCAGAATCAACGGTACCCTTACCGGTGATGATGATGAATTCGCTGTCCGTGTTCTGCTCGCGCATGCGCGCGAACAACTCGAGGCCATCCAGACCCGGCATTTTGAGATCGGCGAGCACGAGAGCGTACCCACCGGCCAGCACTTGCTCCCAGGCGCGGTTGCCATCGGTAGCGGTGTCTACAACGTAGCCTTCTTCTTCCAGCAGCATCTTCAGACCTTCCGCTATGTGCTTCTCATCATCGGCAATGAGAAGGCGAGCCCCGGAGGTCTGTGCCGTTTTCGTTGGAGTGGCCTGCGTCGGCTTACGGTTGGCTGTTGTGGATCGGCGTGTAGCGTTCACAAAACGTACTCCGCTTTTGGATCAAAGATACTGCATGCGCGGCACTCGAATCAGAATGTCGCTGCCCGTGCCGGCGGCGCCGGCCGATTGCATTTCGATTCGGCATCCGGCCGGTTCGAGCAAAACCATGGCGGCGGGAATACCCCGCAGCGCCGCTGGATCTTCGTCGGAAAGCCAGTCGGCAACGCGTGCTGAAATGGAGTCAGACGCCCAGCCAAGGTGAACGTGAATCTCCCCTGCCTGAGCCTCCGCGGTCAACCACATGGGTGTGGCGGATTGACGGGCCAGGTCGAGAACCTGTTCTGCCACCGCGAGTAACCCGAAGCGCAGCAGATCGGCCGAAATCGGCGTAAAGGCATCCACAGCCAGACCATCCACGCGCATTTCGACGTGCGCCAGGCGAGCCCTCAATTGCAGCAAGGGTTGAAGTTCTTCCAGCACCAGGGACATGCTGGTGGTGGCGGCAGCGTCGCTTTGGGGCGGCCGCAGCAACCGGAGCAGGCCATCCACCAGGGTGTGTAGCCGGCGGATCTCATGGTCGAGCACGGCAGCACGCTCGAGGGCCGGGTCGGTTGCGCCCTTTTCCACTCGATTGCGCAGCACCTCGAGGTTGATAACCATCGAGTTGAGCGGATTCTTGATCTCGTGCGCGAGATCGTCGGCGAGGCGACTCAGTACGGCGTAGCGAATCGCGTCGATCTGCCACTGCGTTATCGCGGATCCAGGTGCGTTCACAGCCGCGCCATGAGAATAGGTTGTCCGGGCTCTGTGCAGATTCTATTCCGCATTGGCCAGCTCGCGCGCAACTTGCGCCCAATACGCCGTTTGGAGTCGGGCTGCAGCCTGGCGTGACGACAACGACGTGCCATCCAGGCGAAGAATGGGAACCACGCCGCTCGAGGTCATTGTGGCAAACGCTTCATCGATTCCATCCAGCCGGTCGCGGCCGAACAGTCCCTCAACCACTGTGAATCCCTCCCGCCGGGCAACGTCCATGATCAGCCCGCGCGTAACGCCTTCCAGAATGCCACTGGCCTGACCGGGCGTAAACAAAGTAGAGCCGGTCCGCCAGAACAGGTTCCATGTGGGACCCTCGGCTACGTACCCATCGCTGGAAAGCAGCAGCGCATCATCGAACCCCGCATCCTCCGCCTCGAAATGGGCAAGCAGTGCGTAACTTCGTCCCAGACCCTTGAGCTGCGCGGGAATGCTGGCAACCGTAGGCCTACGGATCGTGGAAGTCCGAATGGTCCACCCGCGCGCGGCGCGGGCCTCCCAATCAGCGGGCATGGGTGTGAGGATGGCCAACACCGTGGGAGGCCCAGCGTCCCGGCGCGAGAGGCCGCGGCCGCCCGAGCCGCGCGTCACAGTGATACGAAGGCTGGCCTCGCCCAGGTCATTTCGTTGGGCAAGCTCATGGACGATGGAAACCAGATCGCTGGTCGAGGGAAGGGGCAAGCGCAGCAACTCGGCGCTGGCGAGAAGTCGAGCCAGGTGCTGCTCCAATCGAAAGAATCGGCCGCGGTGCAGGCGGGCCGTTTCAAAAACGCCATCACCGAGCAGGAATCCTCGATCGGTCACGGGGATGCGTGCCTGGTCGGCCTCGAGCCAGGCACCATCGAGGTATACCACGGGCATCAGCGGACCACGTGTTCGACTCCCTGTTCGTCCGGCCGCGGTGGTTCGAAGCCGGACCGACCCATGAGCGCATAGGTCAACTGTTTGCCCAGCTCCACTCCGGGCTGATCGAGCGGGTCCACGTTGTAGAGTACGCCTGCATACACAGTGGCGATCTGCAGCATCATCAGCAGCTGACCCAGCGCGTGGGCATTCAATGTGGGCAGCCGAATCGTGAGATTCATGCGACCGTGACGCGCGAGCGCCATGGCCGTGGCATTGCGTTCGGCCTCGAGCAGTTCACCGAGCGTATGTCCGCCCAGGTAACTGAGGCCCTCGATCTCCGGGTACAGGTTGGGAATGGCCACATCGATGGGAAACGATTCTACGGCCAGCAGTGTGATGGTCTTGTCGAATGGGCCTTCCATGTAGAGCTGCAGCTGGGAATGCTGGTCGGTAGCGCCGAGCGCCTTGATCGGCGTCGGTCCCACGCAAACCTGGCGACCATCGAGGTCCACTCGTTTGCCCAAACTCTCGGCCCAAAGCTGACGGAACCAATCCGCCGTGAGATAAAGGCGATCGCTGTACGGCATCATGACGTGGAGATGCGCGCCGGCGCGCGTATGCGCCAGGAACTGCAGCATGGCAAACATGCCGGCCGGATTGTCCAGCAGCGCGGGCGCACGGCACCGTTCATCCATGTCGCGCGCGCCTTGCAGCAACGCACGAATGTCGATGCCAATGAGCGCAGCGGGCAACAACCCTACGGCGGAAAGCACGCTGAATCTGCCGCCCACGTTGGGCGGGATGGGCAAGGTGGCAATGCCCTCCAGATCAGCCAGCTCGCGCAGAACCCCCTGCTTGGGATCCGTGGTGAACAGCAGGTGAGCTCGATAACCATCATCGGGAAAAGACAAGCCAAGGCGTTCACGCACGATCAGGTATTGCGCCATGGTTTCCGCGGTCGCGCCTGACTTGCTGATGACGTTGAAGAGCGCGCGGCGCACGTCAATGCGATCCAGTAACGGCCCTATGGTGCTCGGGTCGATGTTGTCCAGTACATGAAGGCGCGGGAAGTAATCGCGGCCCGCATCGTCGAGTGAGTTCCAATCCGGCTTTGCCAGGGCCTGCTTGAGTGCCAGCGCGCCCAGCGCCGATCCGCCAATGCCGAGCACGACTACGGCCGCGAAGGCCTGACCTTCTTTTTCGGCAAAACGCTCAATGTCATCGATCAGTGCGGAAGCGTAGGGCAAATCGTAAAACCCGAGCTGTCCGGAGGCTCGCCGTTGGGCAACGTTCTCGTGGACGCGCGCGAAATGGCCGGCACTGGCAGCCAGTACGTCAGAGGGCAGGCCGTGCCCATCGAGTGCTGGCGCCAGCATGTTGGTATAGTCTATCGTGAGCTGAGTCATGGCAAAAGAATGCGAGGGCGCAGCCGGTCGGGCAATCGGCCCGGGAATCAGAACTCGATTTCCAGATTGTCATACGCCGGTGCGATGCCGGCCGGCAGCCGGGCAGCGAGATCTGCGTGGGACACGCGATGTGTCAAATGCGTTAAGTACGTCTGCTCGGCACGCACGGCCCGGGCTGCCTCAACGGCCTCTTCAATGTTGAAGTGCGTAGGATGCGCGCGACCGAACCAAAGCGCGTTCAATACCAGATAGCGCACGCCGGCAAGTCGCGCGCGAACCTGGTCGGTCAGTTCCTTGGCATCGGTCAGGTAACCGAGCGAACCGACGCGAAACCCAAAGACATGGATGTCGCCGTGGGGCACGGGCAGCGGTGTGAGCGAAAAACCCGCGACTTCAATGGGATCAACCGGCCCGATCGGGCGCAGTTCGACCAGCGCGCGCGGGCTGCCCGCAGCACGCCGGGATTCGTCGAAGATGTAGTCGAAGCGGCGAACCAGGCTCTGGGCGCACGCGGGGTCGGCGTAAATGGGAAGACGCTGATCGGAGCGCGCGCCGAACACGCGCAGGTCGTCAATGCCGTGCGTGTGGTCCGCATGCGCGTGGGTGTACCAAACGGCGTCGATATGGCTGACGCCGGCTTCGAGCAACTGCAGACGCAGTTCGGGCGGTGTGTCAACCAGGAGCGCCCGCCGGTTGTCATCGGAACGAATCAGGGCGCCATGTCGAGTACGCCGGTCGCGCGGATCGGTCGAGTTGCAGGTGGCGCAACCGCACCCGATGACGGGAATGCCGAAGGAAGTTCCGGTGCCCAGGAAGCGCAGCTTCAAAGTTCTTCGACGCGCAGCATGTTGGTAGTGCCGGATACGTGAAACGGTACACCCGCGGTGACCACCACCCGCTGGCCCAGCCGCGCCAGGTGATGATCGACCAGGTAGCGGCGCGCGCATTCGAGCATGGAATCATAGCCCGGTTCATCCTGAAACAGCACCGGGTGTACGCCCCAGACCAGGGCCAGCTGGCGCCAGGTTCGCTCATCATCACAAACGCCCAGGATGGGCACGGGAGGCCGATAGCTCGACACCAGGCGAGTGGTGCCTCCCGTGATGGTAAACGTGATGACGGCGGGCGCCCCCAATAGCCGTACCGCCTCCACGGTGGCCGCAGCAATGGCGTGCTCAGTGGGGGTAGCGCCTGCGCGCAAGGGACGCCCGGTGGAGAGATCGTAGCGCGGACCCTCGTTGTACGCGGAAGAGCGTTCGATTTCGCTGGCAATGCGGATCATGGCTTCCACCGCCAGGAGCGGAAACTTTCCGGCCGCGGTCTCACCGGAAAGCATGACTGCGTCCGTGCCATCGAAGAGCGCGTTCGCTACATCACTGGCTTCTGCGCGCGTGGGTCGCGGATGCTCGATCATGGACTCGAGCATTTGGGTTGCCGTAATGACCGGCCGTGCGTTGAGGTTGGCCAGTTGAATAATGCGCTTTTGGGCGAGGGGCACTTGTTCGAAAGGCAACTCGACACCCAGGTCGCCGCGTGCCACCATGACGGCATCCGCGGCCGCCAGAATCTCTTCCAATCCCTGGACGGCCGTGTCCTTTTCGATCTTCGCTACGATCAGCGTATTGCGGGGCAGGCGTTGGCGCAGATCCAGAACGTCCTCAGCACGCTGCACGAAGGAAAGACCGATGTAGTCGACGCCTTCAGAAATGGCGAACTCCAGATCGTTCTTGTCCTTCTCGGTCAGCGAGGGCGCGCTCACGCGCACACCGGGCAAATTGATGCCCTTGTGCTGCCGCAGCATACCGCCGCGCAGGACGCGACAGAACACTCGTTCTTCCTGTACGCGCTCGACGCGCAGCTCGATCAAGCCATCATCAACCAGAATGCGACTGCCGGATCTGACATCCTGGGCCAGGTTTTCATACGTGGTGGGCAACTCATCCGGACGGGCACTGGATTCGGGAGCCAGGACAACGAGACGTTTGTCATTCAAATCAAGGGGAGCGGGCAGCGCGCCAATGCGGATCTTGGGTCCGGCCAGATCGGCCAGAACCGCAAGCGGCTTGCCCATGGCAGCGGAGGCTTCACGCGCCCAGTGAATGATCTGCGCGTGCTCGGCATGTGTGCCGTGCGCGAAATTGATACGAATAACATCCACGCCCAGCTCGGCGAGCGCGTGAATCTTGTCCTGCGCTCGGGTGGCCGGCCCGATGGTCGCTACAATCTTGGTACGCACGCTTCGGTTTCCCCCCGCCTCACCCATCCTGATAAACCAACGCGCCAGCCACGAAGGTGGCCAGCACACGCAACGACAACAAGTCGGTGCCCACCGTGCTGAGCGGATCGCATTCCCACGCGACGAAATCGGCGGCGTATCCCGGCGCCAGCCGGCCCTGCCAGGACGATGCACCGGCCGCCCGGGCCGGGCCCACGGTATATCCGCGCAAAACGTCGGACATGGCAATACGCTCCTGGGGAAACCATCCGCCGGTTGGCAGATGGGCCAGGTCTTTTCGCTCGGTCGCGGCGTAGAACCCGAGGCGCGGGTCGCACGGTTCAACGGGTGCGTCGGAACCCAACGCCAGAGTGGCGCCGCGCTGTCCGAGCGAGCGAAACGCGTACGTGTTGCGCGCGCGTTGCGGGCCCCAATGCCGATCGGCGGCGGGCCAGTCGGTCATGAGATGGCAGGGCTGCATGGAGCAAATGATGCCGGCCCGGGCCGCGCTCTCAAAATGGTCGGGTGGACAACACTGCACGTGTTCGATGCGGTTGGGCAGCGTGCCCGACTGTGCCGCGTCGGCGGTCAATACCTCGAAGGCCAGGGCCACGGCGGCGTCACCAATGGCGTGTACGGTGCTGGCCAGACCGGCAGCCGCGGCACACTGTACGGCCGTTCGGAAATCCGATTCGGGTAATACCTGCACGCCGCAATCGGTGCTGTTTTCGTAGGGTGCGCGCAACCAGGCGGTGCGCGAACCCAGTGCTCCATCCAGAAACATCTTGATGCCACCCAGCCGCAGCCACTCATCCCCCAGCCCGCTGCGCAGTCCGAGCTGACGCGCGGCGTCGAGTTGATCGAGCGCCATGTGCTGCAGCACGCGCAGGCGCAGCCGATCTTGCTCCCGCAGAATCTCGAGGATTCGTAACGGCTGGGGCGCGATGAGATGAAAACCAGGCAACGAATGGATGCCAGTAATACCGAAGCTGTGCAGTTGCCGCTGGGCATCGAATACGGCCGCGCTGACTTCGGCATCCCCGGGTGTTGGAATATGCCGGATCACCATCAGCGCCGCGTTCTCCAGTAGTGTGCCGGTGGGAACACCCTTCGCGTCGCGCACTATCCGACCGCCGGCTGGATCGGGGGTGTCAGCGCCAATGCCGGACAGTTCCAGCGCCCGGGTATTGACCCAGAGCGCGTGCATGTCATGGCTCTGGAACGCGGCCGGTCGATCAGGCACGACTACATCGAGCGTGTCGCGTTGCGGGTAGTCGCCACCCCAGTGATGCGGATTCCAGCCCCGTCCCAGCAACCAGCCACTGGCGCGCGGACGACCGAGTTGAGCTACCCGCTGCGTGGCCTCCTGCGGCGAACGGGCGGTGGAAAGATCCACCTCCTGACGGGCGACGGCCCACTCCGTTATGTGGATGTGAGAATCCGTAAGACCGGGCGTGAGCGTAGCCGTACCAAAGTCAGTCAGCCGGGCGGTAGGCTCCAACGTACGGAGCTGCGCCACATCGCCTACGGCTCGCACCCAGCCATCGGCAACCAGGAGCGCGTTGCCCGCCACAGCGTCCGCCAGTGAGTGGATGGTTTGGGCGGTGATGATGACGGGCGTCTGCTCGGCGCGGTACATCAAGAGCCGGCGGCCAGGGCGTCGTAGACCAGTCGCGCCAGCTGTGCAATCAGGAGCGCGGCTTCATTCTCCAGGGTCCAACGCTGGTCCACATTCTCGCGCGTGAAGGCACAAAAAACGAATTCGTGTTGGGCAGCGTATACGATGCCGCAGTCATTGCGCGATTCGGCCACCTCACCGGTCTTGTGGGCGACCACGGTGCCCGGTGGTAGCAGGCGCGGGATGCGGTCACGCGTCTGTTGCAGTTTGAGCAGTTCGATCATCCGTTTCGAAGCCGTGTCCGAGACCAGCTCAGCGCGGTACAATCGGGCCAGCAACGTGGCCATCTCGAAGGGCGTGGTCACACCAAGTCCCCAGCGGGCCGAGCCGGCCGTGTCCACTGAAGTGCGGGCTCTCAGGAAAACCTTGGCGTATAGCTCGGTGGCAGGAAGGCCGAGTGAGTCCATGCGCGCGTTGACGCCGCGGATGCCCAGCTTGTCGATGATCAGGTTGGTGGCCGTGTTATCGCTCAGCGACACCATGAGCGTGGCCGCGTCGCCCACGGTCAGCTCGTGCGGCGGCTGGAAGTGCTGAATGATGCCCGCCCCGGGCACACGGTCGGCGTCGAGCATGACCAGGCGATCCTCCCAGCGCAAGCGGCCATGGCGCATTTGGTGGAAAAGCTCGACCAGGATCGGTAGCTTAATGACGCTGGCAGTTGGGAAGCGTTCGTGCCCGCGGATGGTGAGGGTGTCCCCGGAGCGCAGGTCAATAACGGCCAGGCCCAGCACACCGCGGTGACGTGCCATGCGCGCTTCGAGATCACGCCGAAGCCGTTCCAGCGGCCGCTGCGCCTGCGCCTGACTTGTCTGAGCAGCCAGCAACAACAGCACAAGCGAAGTCCGCAACGTTGCCAGAAGCATGAATCCTCCGCGTTGGAGTTGAAATCCTACCGAGGCCGCTGAGGCGACGCAAACCACAAAGTTCAACGCAATCGAGAGCATGGAGTACATAGAAGGCGCAGCCGCGCTCGAAGCGCTGGCCTTGCGCCTGCACGAGACCAATCTGCTGGCCGCCGACACGGAGGCGGCCGGCTATCACCGATTTCGCGATCGTGTTTGCCTGCTGCAGCTGTCCACACGCACGGAAACTTTTGTGGTGGATACGCTGGCCGTGCCCGCGTTGACGCCACTGGCCACCGTGTTTGGAGATGACAAACGCGAGCTGGTCTTTCATGATGCCGATTACGATTTGCGATTGCTCAATCGCGATTTTGGCTTGCGCGTGAGGAAGTTGTTCGATACCAAGCTGGCGGCCCAATTCCTGGGCGAGCCCGCATTCGGTCTGGGGGCACTGGCAGAAAAGTATCTGGGCATTGCGCTGGAGAAGAAACACCAGCGAGCAGACTGGGCGCAGCGACCGCTGCCCGCGCCGTTGCTCGAGTATGCGGCCGAAGACACGCGTCATCTGCCGGCCCTGCGCGACCGTTTGCGCGAATTGCTGACGGAGCGTGGCCGGTTGCATTGGGCGGAAGAAGAATTTCGTCTGGTGCAGGACACGCGCTGGCTGCGCGATGGCCTGAACAACGACGCGTATTTGAAGGTGAAGGGCGCGCGCGACCTGAACCAACGTCAGCTGGCTGCACTGCGTGAGTTGCACGCCTGGCGAGAAGAAGTAGCCGAGGCCCGCGACGCCGCCAGCTTCCGAGTGTTGTCCAATGACGGACTGTTGGAGATCGCGCGCTTGTTGCCCACCAACGCGCTGCAACTGGCCGGTCTAAAGGGTGTGTCCGCGTCGCTCATCGAACGTCGCGCACCAGAGATGATCGGCGCCGTGCGGCGCGCGTTGGAACTGTCCGAACAAACGCTGCCTGCGTTTCCGCGCGCACCGCGGCGCCCGCCGCCGGATCCCAGCTTCGATGAGCGCATGGATCGCATCCGTCGAGTGCGCGATCAGGCCGCCGATGAACTGGGTCTGGATCGCGGCTTCCTCATGCCCCGCACGCAACTGGAAGCGCTGGCTCGGCAGCAGCCGAAAAGCGCGGCGGAATTGGGACACGTGCCGGATATCCGGCAATGGCAGGTTGAGATCCTGGCCGACCGATTGTTGGGTGAGATGACGTGACGAGTGACGCGGCGGGTCGGGCAGCGCCGAGGGTGCGGCTGCCTCAGCCTTTCCAGGGATCGAAGCCGAAGGTGGTGTACTCATTGGCGCGTTTGCCCATCTGCTCGGCGGCATCTTCCACTTGCCGTATCACCTCCTGGTTTTCGCCAGCACCTTGCGCGGCGGCGCGGATGGATTGCAGCAGCGCCTTGAGCTCGCGCGGCAGCAAGAGTACGTAAGCGCGCGGCTGCGGCTCTTCGCCGCGCCCGAGAATCACGAGATCTACCAGGTCTGTTTCCTGCGAAATTTTCCAGACGTCAGCCGTCTTCTTGAGCAGCTTGTCCGCCACCTTCACATCGGTATGCAGCGCGCGCACGAGCTTTTTCGTGTCGCCGTCGGCCTGACCTTTCTGGCGCGTCAGCCGTCGACCCAGGGCAACCGCATCATCGCCCTCGCGCCGCTCGGCGGTGCGCGCCAGCAATTCACCGACGTAGGCATAGATCCCGACGACCAGCGGGACGGGATCCATTGCAATCCGCATGGCCAGGCTCTCCGGCGCGACAGTTGACAGAGGGGTCGTGGGGCAGGAATGTTGCGGGGACTGATGTATCCGGCAAGGATTTTCACAGGAGCGATGGCGTGAGGGGTGTGCCGGGAACAAAGACTGGGCAAGTCGTGCGGTGGGCACTGGGGACGCTCTTGTGCGCGGGGTGCAATGGTTTTCCCGGCACGATACCGATCGCTGAAGCCGAGCGCAGGCCGGAGCAATATCCGAGTTACGCCGCCACCGAACCGACGCTCATCGTGACTGTGGACAGTCAGCGCTGGCAGGTGCTGCCCGGCGCGCTGGTGCATGCGCCGAGCGGTGCGCTGCAGCGGCTCGCGGGCGGTCCGCTCGTGGCGGTGCGCGGAGACTCGCCGCCCTTCGCCACGCTGTTCCAGCCCGTGGCCCCCAACAGCCTGCACCAGGCGGCCGAGATCCGTTAGGCGGCGCTGCACATCAGGCGGGCAGCGTTACGCCCACGGTGCGCACGATCTGCTGGAATCTTGCCTGCGCGTGCAAGGGCCGCAGCAGCGGGTGCACCAGGATATAGGGCAGATTGGCATCCTGGTTGTTCTTGAAGGTCTGCTCCAGCGCGGCGAGCGCCCGCTCGTGCTCACCAATGCAAGCGTATAACAGCGCGGTTATGGAAGCCGGTTCAGTGCGCGCAATTGCCTCGATGGCACGCACCGCTTCTGCGCGTTCCCCCTGTCCCGATGCGGCCGAGATGAGCGTGCTGACATCGGGCGCATAGTGCGGCAGAGCGGCAATCAATCCTTCCGCTACGCCCCGGTAATCCTGAGCCAGGCGCGCCGCGAACGCGTAATTGAGCGCACCCAGCCGGAAGCCCGGGTGGTCACGCACCAGTTTCTGGTACGCACTGTCGGCACGGGCAAACTCACCCTTCAACAAGAGCTGATAGGCTTGCACGCTGCGGGCGGCCGCGGAGAGCGGATCGATGCGTATGGCCTCTTCGATCTCGGTGCGTGCGGCCTGCAGATCGCCCGTCATCATCAGTGCCTCGGCATACCACTGATGTGCTACCGCGTCGTTCGCGTTCATCTTGACGGCACGACGATAGCTGCGCAGCGCGCTGGTCAAATCCCACTCCAGATTCTGCGCGAGCTGGCCCAGCGCGGCATGTGCATCACTCAATCCGGGATCCAGCAGACTGGCGCGCGCAGCCGCCTCGTTGCCTTTGCGCAATGCGTCTACCACCGGGTAGTTGGTGACCGTGGGCAACACGGCGTACGTCTTGGCCAGTCCGGCGTAGGCCAGCGCGTAGGTGGTATCGGCCTCCACCGCCTGTTCGAAGAACTGGAGGGCAACTTGAAGTTGCGCCTCGGTGCGCTCATGCCAGGCTTTCAGGCCTTTCAGATAAAGTTCGTGCGCATGCGCGTTGCGCGTACCGCGCGCGTCGGAGGCCGCCAGTTGCGCGGCCGGACCGACCTGCATTTTCAGGGCATCGACAATGGCAGACGCGATCTCATCCTGAATGGCGAAGATGCTCGAATCCTTGCGCTCGTAGGTCTGCGCCCAGATCGATTCCTGCGTGCGGGCATTCACCAGGCGCGCAGTCACGCGCAGGTTTTCGCCATCGCGGCGGACACTGCCCTCGAGCACGGCATCCACGCGCAGTTGCTCGCCAATCTGGTTGACCTCCAGGTTGCGTTCGCGGAACGCGAATGAAGAGGTACGCGCGGCCACGCGCAGGCCTTCGACCTGTGCCAAACGGTTGATCAACTCCTCGGTGACACCGTCGGTGAAATAGCCCTGATTGCGCGCGGCGCTCAGATCGGCAAAAGGCAACACGGCAATCGACTCGACTCCCTGTGCGCTGCCGGATCCAATCATGCCGAAGCGACCCATAGCGGCAAAACCAACCAGCGCCACCAGAATGCCCACACCAACGAACCCCATGGCCCGGGCGGCAAAGCGCTGGCGATGCGCCTCGATCTGCTCCTGTACGCCCGCGGGTAAAGCCTGCTGTTCAGCGGTGCCTACTTCGGCTGGAAGATCAGCGGTGCGTTGGATGCCCTGAGGTGTTACATCGAACATCCAGGTCAAGAGGATGGCGACCGGCAGTCCGAGGAAGGCAATGATTACGACAACTGTGGCGGCCGACTCGGGGAAACCCAGCAGCGGAAAGACGGTAGCGGCCACCTGGACGATGGCCCACGCTGCTACGAGGTAAACACCGGTCACGCGCATAACGTGACGGCGCTTCAATTCTCCGAAGAAACGACGCAAACTCACGCGGATAGGCATCCTGCAGGCGTTGCGGCAGAGCGTGCAACCTCCACTGCCGCAAGAATCTATACCTATTCAAGGGCCATGTCACCGTCAGCCGGCCCCTGCTCTCCACCGTTCGACACCAGAAGACGCGTGATGGTTGGCCGGGCGGCCACATTACTGCGAATTGAGCGCCTGGATGGGCTCGATGCGCGCGGCGCGGCGCGCAGGCAACCAGCCGGCCAACGCGACAACACCGAGCAGGGCGAGCGGCGCAACGGTGAAAGTCAGCGGGTCGATCGCGGCTACGCCCAGGATGAAACCGCGCACCAGCTGGGCAATGGCCAGCGAAAGGAGCAGGCCCAGGATGAGCCCAGGCGCAGCCAGTCGGACGGCGTCGCGCACGACCAGGCGCAACACGTCCCGCCGTTCCGCTCCCAGCGCCATGCGCGTACCGATTTCACGCGTGCGTTGCGCCACCGTGAACGCAATCACGCCGTAGACACCGAGCGCGGACAGCAACAAGGCGAGCAAGCCGAGCGACGTTGTGAGCCAGGCCGCGATGCGCTGCGGCATGATACCCAGACTGGTATATCGATCCAGCGGCTGGATCAGACTCAGGGAGAGTCGTGGATCGACGTCGAGGATGGCGGCACGAAGGGCTGAGGCATTGAGCGTGCCACGCACAACCAGGGTCAGCGCGGATGCATAGTTTTGCGTGACCGGCAGATATACCGTGGGCCGTGTGGCTTCCATCAAGGTCTGATGTTTTACATCACCGACCACACCAATGACCGTTGGGGGTGGTCCTCCATCCCAGCGCGTATTGATACGCTTGCCCAGCGCATTCTGCCCGGGCCAGGCCTGTTCCGCGAAATTGCGACTCACGATGATCACGCGCAGCGCACCCTCGGCGTCTTCGGCGCGGAACGCGCGGCCCTGTAAAACGGGGATGCGAAGCGTGGTAAAATAGTCGCCGCCCACGCGGCTGAAGGCGCTCTGCAGCTCACGCGCGGCACCCGTGCCGGGATCGATGCTGCCCTCGGGAACCATGGGACCTTCATTGACACTCAGGTCGAGCGGCAAATCCTCACCGAAGCCAACGGCTGTCACACCCGGCAAAGCGCGCACGCGTTGCAGCATCGCACGTTGAAACACGCGTCCGCGCGCCTCATCATAGCCATCGAGATCCAGATTCAAGCCGACCAGCAGTACGTTCTGTGCATCGAACCCAGTCTCGATGCGAGTGGCGCGTTGCAATGAACGCAGGAACAGACCGGCACAGGCAAGGAGGACCAGGGACAACGTGACCTGAGCGATCACGAAGGCGCGACGCATGCGGCCGCCCCGGCTGACGCGGCGCGCACTTTCCGATTTGAGTATACCCAGTATCGATGTACGACTGGCCTGCAACGCGGGGGCCAGGCCAAACAACAACCCGGTGCCAATGGCCACGACCAACCCGAACAGCAGGACGCGCAGATCAGGCAGGAAATTCAATTCAACAGGTACGGGAATGGGCAAGCGAATGGAAGAAAGGAGAGTCGCGCCCCAACGGGCAAGTGCCAGGCCAGCCAGGCCACCGGCGGTAAAAAGCAGAATCGATTCGGCCAGAAGCAAGCGGATGACGGCGGCCCGGCCGGAACCGATGGCCAATCGAATTGCGAACTCCTTTTCGCGCGCGCTCGCGCGCGCGATCAACATACCCGCAACATTGGCGCAGGTGATGACCAACACCATGGTCACCAGCGCAAACAGAAGAGCCAAAAACGCAGATACAAGGACGCGGCCGGGACCGGGCAGTGCACCCAGAGTCTGAACCACGGCGCCCCGCTGGTTGCGGGCATCGGTCGCGGTTTCCGTGAAGCGCGGGAACAGCGCGGCCAGCTCGGCATTGGCCGCATTCAGGCTCGCATCGGCCGCAGACGCGCTACCACCGTGAACCAGCTGGACCGCTGCTCCGACCATTCGTTGAAGCCGGGGCGCACAACGCTCCACATGGTCAAGGGGAAATAGACATCGGGACGCACAGCGGCGACGTGTCCGTGGAACTCGGGGGGCGCAATGCCAATAATCGTGAATTGCCTCCGGTTGAGATCGATGGTACTGCCGAGTACACCGCGCTCGCCCTTCAACCGCTGCTGCCAGAACTGATGGCTCAACACGACCAACGGATGCGCGCCGGGCGTACGATCCTCGGTGATGGCAAAGAACCGACCGAGCGCGGGCCGCAGTCCCAGGGCGGAGAAATACTCGCCCGACGCGCCCAGTCCCATGATGCGCTCACTTTCACGACCCTGACTATAGCTGAGCTCGGCCAGGCGCCAACCCGCAACATGCTCAAGCGTACGCGCTGAGCGCATGCCCACCAGTTCCGGATAGGAGAAGGAATCGAAGCCACGACCGCCGACCGTGCGCCCAATTTCTACGGCCCGATCAGGAGCGCCGACGCCTGCGGGTGGGCGCAGCAACAACGCGTTGATGACGCCCGCAATAATGGTGGTACCGCCAATGCCGAGCGCGATCGAAATTACGGCCACCAGCGTGAACAGCGGCCGCTGCCTGATCACGCGCAAGGCATAACGCAGGTCCCAGCGCAGGTTGTCCATGACGAGTTTTCCTTGGCAGGATGTAGGGGACCTACGCGACGCGGCCGGGGCAAGTTTCGTTGCGTAACGCGTTACGCGTGACGCTAGCGGCCCAGCTCGAACAGGCGGGTGAACTTGATGATGAGCGTGCGGTCCAGGGGCCCGGGCTCCAGCTGGGTCGTGTCCAACGAGCCATGGTGCTCGATATCGTTGTAGACTACGAACAGGCCGGTGCCCGCCGTACTCAACCAACCGAGGCGCACGTTGCCGGAGAAGTTGCGCGTTTGGTTGTTATACTGAAGCAGGGACTGCAGGTAGACGCGCGGAGTGAACGCATAAGCTGCGCGCAGCCCGACCAGAGACGTGTGAAAGCTGCCCTCCCGCAAGTCGACATCGTAATAACTGACACGCAGACCCGCGCTGAACGTTTCACCGATCCGCAGATTGAGCGTGGAGTTGGTGCCTTTGCGATGACCGGAATAGAAGCCGCCAATGTCAATGCGACCTTCCAGTGAAACGGGCGCACTCAGGTTGGTGTTGTACTGAAATCCCCATTCGGCGTTGTCGTAGGTGCCGGGCGGAACAATCACATCGGGCGAGATCTCGAAGGGCTCCTTCAACCCCTCACGAGTGAAGTTGAGCGCGGGCAACTGGAAGAACGCGCCGTTGGCCAACTCGAAGTGACTGTCGAAATGCACGAGCCGAGTGGCCGAGAAGCCATCCAGATCGAAGAACTCGCGGTAGGTGATGTGCGGGCGCAACTCACGGAACCAGGGCAACGATGGGAAGCGTAGTTTGCGGATGAGCCGACCACTGAGGAACCGATACTCGGATCGGGTCATGAAACCCACTTCCGGGTTGAAGCCCTCCTGCACTTCACGGTACACGCCGGCGATGGTCCAGGCCGATGTGTTGTAGTTGCCTCCCATGCTCGCGGCGTACCCAGGGCCTGAGACGTCCGGCGAATTGGTGCGGGCAGCGTATCCATCCAGCGCCAGATTCTGGCCAATACCTACGCGCGCGTCGATGCCATACGTGAGATTGTGGTCGCCCGTATCATCCGTGTTGAGGCGATTGACCAGGATGGCACCTACACGCGACCGATTGGGCAACTCGCGAATCACGCGCACGGCCGAGTAGTTGTTGGCGGGCGCTACGGTTTGCCCGGCCACCCGCAGACTCTGCGTCTGAATGTCCAGCAATCCGAGTGTGAAACCAGCGGCCTTACCCGTCAGGCGGCCGCCGGCCGTGATGGGCACTTCGCTTCCATCCTGGATACCAATGCGACGACTGAAGAACAGCTCCACTTCTTCCGGCGTGCCGACCGAGAAGGTACCCGCGTTTTCCAGGAAGAAGGGGCGCTTCTCGGGAAAGAAAAGCGCGAAGCGGGTCAGATTGATCTGCTGCTCATCGACTTCGACCTGTGCGAAGTCGGTGTTGACAGTGAGATCCAAGGTGAGCGAAGCGGACAGGCCGACCTTGGCATCACCACCGACATCACCGCGGTATTGTGTGGCCGTGCCCGCACTGTAGTCCCGGCGACCATAGCCCAGCACATACGGCGTGAGCGAGATGGGATGCGTGGCGGGCGCCTGCAGCTCGAGCCGGCCGGCCTGTGACACGCGATACAAATCGAACTGGCGCGGAATGGCAGCCCAGAGCGCTTCTTCATTGCGCCGGCGAATGCGGCGCGCCGCGTTCAACCCCCATTGCTGCAGGCCTGCCCTGCCATAACGCAGCGTGGAGAACGGAATGCGAAACTCGGCGTACCACCCCTGTCCATCACGCGACGTAGCAACCTGCCAGCTGCCGTCCCAGTTCTTGTTGAAGCCGCCACCCGAACCTTGCTGTTGGCGCTGCGTTTGGCCGGCCACGGGCAAGCCAACACCACTCTGTCCTTCGCGCGTGACCTGGCCGTCGTATTCAATGCCCGCGGGAGTGGTGCCGAATACGAATCCGTTTTGCCGATCGAGGTAGGTGTCGAAGATGAGCAGTAATGCATCGGCATCTTTCAGCTCGGCATCGCGGCGCGTTTCACCCAGCACGATTGCGCCCGTCTGCTGATCGAAGAGCCACGCGCCGACATAAAGGGCATCCTGATCGTACAGGATGCGCAATTCCGTGCGCTCACTCGCGGGCTCACCTTCCTGCGGCTCGCGCTGCACGAACCCGGTGAGCGGCGAGCCCTGTTGCCAGATGGCTTCATCGAGTTTGCCGTCGATTACCGGAGGCGCTTCGATCTGCACGGCGCTGGCGGCCGGGATGCCGCGCCGGGCCGTGACATCGCGCGTACGATTGGGCACCGCCTGGCCCGCCAGATGGCCAGCCGTGAGCGAGAGGGCGGCTGCAAGCAAAACGCCGGCGCAGGGCGCCAGTCGAGCGACCATCGTCGTGTTGCCGTGTTGTTGTGAACGTGTGCGCAGGTTGCCGCGCCCGACGCGGCGAATAGGGCAATCTGGTGTCAGGCTTGCGCGTGGACAATGGTAGGCGCGCTCCTACATTCACTCAGCCGCTCCTGCATGAAACGCCGCTCGGCCTCGTTGCAGGGCAATTCGAGCGCGCGCGTGTACCAACGCGCGGCCTGCTCCGGCCAGCCTGCCTCGTAGCAAAGTCCGGCCAGAACCGCGGGCAGCAGATAATAGCGGCGCAGTGCGCCCTCGGCGTGCAAGCGCTCCAGCTCACGGATCCCCGTCTGTGGACCGTGTACGCGTGCGAGCGCGACCGCGCGATTCAATTCCACAACAGGCGATCGAGTCAGCGCAACCAGCTGGTCGTAGAGCTTTAGAATGTAGGGCCAATCGGTTGCGCCTTCATGTACTGCGGCTGCATGCTCGGCTGCGATGGCCGCCTGCAAATGGTAGGGCGTCAGCGTATCACCCTCGGCGGCCAGGCCAAGATGACGCAAGCCTTCGCCGATGAGGTCCTGATTCCAGCGCGCTCGATCCTGCTCACGCAACAACAGACTGCCCGTGCCGGCGCGCCGCGCGGGCAGACGACTGGCTTGCAAGAGCATCAGGGCCAGCAGCGCGTGCACCACGGGTGTGCCCGTGCGCACGTTGGCAGCCAGCAGCCGAGTCAGCCGTATGGCCTCGTTGCACAGCTCCTCGCGCACCAGACCTTCACCCTCATGCGCAGAATGACCCTCGGTGAAGAGCAGATAGACCACTTCGAGGACGGGCTCGAGACGATCGCCCAACTCGAGCTCATTGGGCAACTCCAGGGCGAGCCCGCGCTCAGCAATCAGCCGCTTGGCCCGCACGATGCGCTGGGCCATGGTCGTGGGTTCGGCCAGAAACGCGGCCGCAATCTCGTTCACACTAAAGGCACAAACGGTCTTCAGCGTGAGCGCAACCTGCGCCTCGCGCGGTAACGCAGGGTGACAACACATGAAGATCATGGCCAACTCATCATCGACCAGAGCGCCCGCACGCTCGGCCTCCGTGTAGTCGGCCGCGCCATCGAAGTGCACCAGCTTCTGCGTCAGATTGGCATCGCGACGCAAAATGTCCAGCGCGCGGTTGCGCGCCACCTGGAACAGCCAGCCGCGCGGATTGTCAGGTACGCCGCGATACGGCCACGTTTCCAGTGCCCGGACCAGAGCGTCCTGCACTACTTCCTCGGCCAGGTCCAAACGATCCGCACCCAACGCGCGCGTAAGTGCGGCCACCATCTGTGCCGCACTCTGGCGGAACAGATGGTCGACCAGCATCTCGACCGTCATGGACTACTGCATCTCCTCAATAGCACGCAATTCCAACGATCCGAACTGCAGGTGCGGACTGTCCGATGCCAGCTTTACCGCTTCCTCATAGTTGGCCGCCTGCAAGATCCAAAAACCGCCGATGATTTCCTTGCTCTCGCTGTGCGGGCCATCCGTGATGCGCGTAGCCTTGCCTTGCCCTTTCAATACCCGCCCCTCGCCGTCCCGCAACTTCTCGCCCGTCAGCAGCTTGCCCTGCGCCGCCACTTTTTCGCTCCAGGCGCGATACTTGTCGATGATGGCCTGAATCTCGGCCGGACTCGCGGCACCCGCCAGCTTACTCCAATCACCCGCGTCGCGCGCCACCAATAAATACTTCGGCATGGATCCCCTCCCCTTTTCGGTTGCTTCGTGTTCGAGGAAGACGAACCGATCCTGAGGTAATCGACATTCGGCTGACCGGTAAAACGAATGGAACGGACGTTCGCGTTCAGAGCCTGTCCGACCAATCGAGCCATGCTTTCGGTTTACCATTTTCGGGAGCGGGAGCGCATAACGGGAGCAGGCGCGGCCGGGCGCGGGTGCCGGCCTACCGATGATCGATGCGCACAGGCTCGCTCCCGCCTGCTCCCGCTCCTAACTCCCGCTCCAGGCTCCGGAATCGTGGTAACCGGCCGTCCGAACACTCAGCAGCGCGCTGCTGGGATGGCAACGGGACCGTTGCTCGTTGACTTGAAACGTTGCGAGTACGTGGACGGTGGATCTGACCGTTGGGCAGCGCAGCCCAAACCCATCCAGGGCCTCCGTCCACGGACTCGTGAAAGTTACACGTTCTCGGGAACGGGTGGACCGGTCAAGGTGTTGGCAACTCCGATGTTGCCGGGCCCGCCACCGTCCACGTAGGCGAGAACGTAGAGAGCTTGTCCGACCAATCGAGCCATGTTTTCGGTTCACAAACGTTCGGGAGCGGGAGCGCATAACGGGAGCAGGCGCGGCCGGGCGCGGGTGCCGGCCTACCGATGATCGGTGCGCACAGGCCCGCTCCCGTCTTTCGTTCATCCTTTATCCCTCAACCTTCTATGGGTCTGCGGTATCTAAAGGGTGGGGCACGGAAAGAACGGGGGCTGAAATGCGCGTGGATCTGCTCCAGGGCACGTTGGACATGTTGATCCTAAAGGCCTTGAGCTGGGACGGCATGCACGGGTACGGGATCCTGAGTTGGTTGGAGCAGGAGAGCGGCGCGGCGCTGGTGGTGGAAGAGGGGTCGCTATATCCGGCGCTGCATCGCATGAGCAAGCGGGGCTGGGTGAAAGCCGAGTGGGGCTTGTCGGAGAACAACCGCCGAGCGCGCTACTACACGCTGACGGCAGCGGGCCGCAAGCAGCTGCAAACGGAAACGGCGACGTGGGAGCGTTTTACGGGTGTGATCGCGCGTGTAATGGCGGTGCAAACCGCGAAGGCGAGGGCCTGATGCCGTTTCGGCACGACCGATACAGTCGACTACGCGCGCTGCTGCGGGGCCCGCACCTGGACGCGGATGTTAACGAAGAATTCGAGGCGCATTTGGCGTTGCGCATGGAGTCGTTGATGGCGGCGGGCATGAGCGCGGCGGCAGCGCGGCAAGAGGCCCTGCAGCGTTTTGGTGATGTGAAGCAATTCCATCGAGAGACGTTGAGCATCGATCACAGCATGCTGAGGGAGCAGAAGCGTATGGAAATCATCGATACCATGCAGCGGGAATTGCGTCAGGCGGTGCGCGGGCTGGCGCGCGCTCCTGGATTCAGTCTGGTAGCCGTGGCGACGCTGGCGTTGGGCATTGGCGCCAGCACGGCGGTTTACACGCTGCTCGATGCCGTGGTCTTGAATCCCCTGCCCTATCCACAATCAGACCGTTTGGTGGTCATCGATCATGTGGTGCCGGGCGTGGCCGCGGACGCGGCCTGGGGCGTGGCCACGGCGACCTACTTTCATTACGGCGAACGCGCGCGTTCGATCGATGGCTACGGCGCACACTGGGTACTGCAACAGAACGTGCGCACGCGCGACGCAGCGTTTCGAGGGACCACGACGCAGGTGACGGCGAATCTATTCGAGCTGCTCGGTGCAGCGCCCGCGCTGGGTCGTTTCTTACGGGCGGAAGATGACAGGCCAGGCGCGCCCATCGTGGCAGTGATCAGCCATGCGTTATGGCAGCGCGACTACGGTGGTGATCCCGATGTCTTGAATCAGACCATCGAGTTGGAAGGCACGGCGTTCCCGATCGTGGGCGTAGCCCCTGCGGGTTTTGGACTGCCTGATCAGCCGATCGATGTCTGGTATGCGCGTCGCATTGCGGTCGACATGAACCATGCGAATTGGCATCATCTGGTCATGCTGGCCCGGCGCAAGCCGGGCGTACCGATCTCGGCTGTGCAAAACGAGTTCTCCGCTCTGGCCCGCGAGCTGCCCGAGCGCTTCCCGCAGGTGTACTCACAGAGCTTCATGAGCAGTTCGCAGTTCTCGCCGCGCCTGCGCGATCTACGCGCGGCCATCATCGGCAACATGGATCGTATCCTCTGGATCGTGCTGGGGTCGGTAGGTGTGGTGCTGCTGATTGCGGGTGTCAATGTGGCCAATCTCTTTCTGGTGCGGAACGAGACGCGCCGCAGCGAGCTGGCCGTGCGGTCGGCCCTGGGCGCCGAACGCACCCATCTGGCCGTGCAGTCCCTGACGGAAGGATTGATGTTCGCTTTGGCCGCGGGAGTCCTGGGCGTTTGGCTGGCGTATGGGGGACTGCGGCTGCTGATAGCGATTGCACCGGGCACATTGCCGCGCCTTTCAGAAGTTCATTTGAACGGCAGGACCATCGTGTTTGCGACCGTGATCTCAATCGCAGCCGGAATGGTTTTTGGACTCTTACCGTTGTTTCATGCCCGCGCCGACTATGGTGTGTTGCGGGAGAGCGGGCGCGGTCTCAGCACCGCGCGCGCACCGGTACGCGTGCGATCCGCGCTGGTAACCGCGCAAATCGCGCTGGCGCTCCTGCTCATGGCCGCTGCCGGCCTCATGTTGCGCAGCTTTCAGCGATTGAACAGCGTGCAAAGCGGCATTGATCCCGATGGTGTGCTGACCCTTGATGTTACCCTGCCCTTCTCGAAATACAACACGCACGAAAAAGCCGCACAGTACTGGCGGGCCTTGAGCGCGCGCATCGAAACCTTGCCCGGCGTGCAGGAGGTCGGCGCAACCGCTGCGTTGCCGTTCACCGGGGGCTACGGCTGCGCCATACTGTGGGTGGATGCGGCCGGCGCGGGCGATGCCAGTACCGGATGCATTGCCAATCACACCACGATACCGGGCTTCTTCCAGTCGCTCGGCATCCACGTGCGCGGTCGCACACCAACGTGGCATGACATCGAGACGGGCAGCGGGGCGATCGTGATTACGAACGCATTGGCCCGGCGTCTCTTCCCGGGCCAGGACGCGCTTGGCAAAGGCCTGCGCGGCAACGGACCCGGCAAAACGTATTACCGTGTGGTGGGCGTGGCCGAGGACTTCCGCGGCGAAGGTTTCACGAGTCCGGTCAGTGCGCTGGTATTCTTCCCGCCCGTCACCATCAAGGACGCACCGCTGTGGGGCCCATCCACCTCGCTCACCCTGACCGTCAAGCTGCGAACTGGTGACGGGGCTCAGCTGATACCCGCCGTGCGGCGGGTGATCGGCGAGATCGATCCGTCAGCAGCCGTGGGTCAGGTGCGCTCCATGAAGGCCGTGGTAGCCGAATCGGTAAACCACCAGTCGTTTACCATGGTCCTGCTGGGGATTGCCGGTTTCATGGCCCTTCTGCTCAGCGTGGTTGGCCTGTACGGCGTGATCTCGTACCTGGTCAGCCGGCGCCGCGCCGAGATCGGTATCCGGATGGCCCTGGGTGCGCGCGCCGAGGAAGTCGGTCGCATGATCGTGCTGCAGTCACTTCGCCTGGGTATTGCCGGCATTGGCCTGGGGCTGATCGGTGCGTTCTTCACCATGCGTACGCTGCAGACGCTGCTCTTCGAGGTAGCACCCACAGATCCGATTGCACTGGGCGCCGTGTCCCTGGTGCTGCTGGCAACGTCAGCGCTGGCCGCGTTTCTGCCTGCCCTGCGGGCCGCCCGGGTCAGTCCGGCGGAGGTGCTGCGCAGTTAGTCACGTTCACGTTTCGTTCACGGCAAACGGCCGAGAGCGTGAACGAAAACGTGAGCGAGAACGTGAACGGCTTCGGGGATTACTTCTGGATCCGGTAACGCACTACGTACGGGACATCCAGTTCATCGGTGATGGTGGCGTAGACGCGATTCGAGTCGATGGTTGAGGATTTCAAATCACGCGCCGTGTAGTTGTATGGGCGCGACCAAAGCGTGTCGCCGTCAACGCCAACCCTGGTGATTCGGAACTGTGCGCGGGATGCGTTTTCTGCCACGCGGCGATCTACACTAAACACATGCGTTCCACCCGACGCTACGACCGGTATTGGATCGTCGCTGAACGGCTGGCTCGTGAAGAGAACTACGGTTCCCTGCTGAATGGAAAGCGTAGAGTTGGTGCGTGGCGTGACCAGAATCGTGTCCAGGATCTGCCCTTGCCGATCGAGCCGAAGTATCGGGACGCGCAGTTCCTTCTGATCCGGCCTTAACGCCGCGCCCGGCATGGCGATCACTGTTCCATCGCCCAGAATCTCAATGGGCGATGCGGACATGAAGGGCGGCTCGAGCTTGAGTTGGGTGAACGAAAACGAGCTCACAAATCTCCCGTCGGATCCGAACAGAGACGTGCGGCGCAGCTGAAAGTCGTAGGCAAAAAGAGTGTCGCCTCGAAGGACTGTATTACCTATCCCCTCGAACTCGCCCGGCCCACCTCCTTTGCGCCCAATGGTGCGGACCCGTTTTCCCGAAACATCGTACACGCGGATGTGGTAGTCCGTGCGCGGCTGCGTCACGTAGATATTGCCGCGTGCATCTACCTCCAACGCGCCAATGAAGGCGAGGGTCTGCGCATCATCATTGACACTGCCGATGCGCAGCTCCTCCACCAGTCGCCAGGTGGGCGGGTTCTGCGCGGCCATGGCGCCGTGCAGCAAAGTCGTGCATATGATCGGGCCCACATACCAACGCATAGTTGGCGCTCCGCGCGGGGTGTACTAGATGTATAGTAGGTACCGTGAGATTGTCAAACCGGGAGGCGCGGACGACAGTCTGGGCACGCCACGTTCACGTTTTCGGTCACGTTTTCGTTCACGAAGAACGGGTACGGACGTGAGCGTGAACGAAAACGTTAGTGAGAGCGTGAACGGATGGCCTTAATCGCCTTGTGCGGCCAGTACGGGCGGCTGTGGAGTCAAGGCAAAGAGCCGAGCGGCATTGCCGCCCAGGATGGCGGCGCGTTCTTCCGGGCTCACATCGAGTGAGGCGAGGGCCTGTTTCATCAAGGGGATACTGCCGATGGCGTGCGGGTAGTCGCTGCCGGCCAGGATGTGCTGCGCGCCGGCGAAGCGGATGGCGAGGTGCAGCGCAGCGCGGTCGAAATTGACCGTGTCGTAATAGAACTGCTTCAAGTACGAGCTGGGCGGGCGCTGGATGTGAGCGCGGCATTCAGCGAAGGCTTCGAATCCGCGATCGAGTCGCTCGGCCAGGTAGGGGATGGCGCCACCCAAGTGACTGAGCACCCATTTGATGTTGGGGAAGCGCTCGGCCACGCCGCTAAAAACCAGACTGGCCGCGGCAACGGTCGTGTCGAACAGGAACCCGACCAGAGGCATGAGCCAGTACTCCTGCATCTGTTGCACACTGACCGGATTGGTGGGGTGGATGTGCAGCACGCAACTGTGATGGTTGGCCACTTCGTAGAGCGGCCAGAAGCGCGCGTCGCTGAGCGCCACGCCATTGATGTTACTGAACAGCATGGCGCCCGGCAGTTGCAGCTCGTTCAGAGCGCGCTGCAGCTCGTGCGTGCTAGCTTCGGGATCGTTCAGTGGTAGCGTGGCCAGCGCGCTGAACCGCTGGCCGCGTGTGCGCACTACCTCGGCAAAGGCATCGTTGACCAGTCGCGCCAGCTCAGCCGCGCGCGCGGATGGTTCCACGTGCGTACCTGGCGTGGTCAGCGTGACCACCTGAAGATCCACAGCTTCCTGCTCGAGAACCTCTGCGCGATACGCAATGTCCCGGTGGCCGCGTACGGCTACGTTGTAGTCACCCGGATAGTGGAGCCAGGGGTTGCCCTGGTCGTCTTCCGTGATGCGCACGTTGGACGGTCCGCGGCGCAACGCGTCAAGGTAAGCAGGCGGATAGTAATGATTGTGTACGTCGATGATGCGCACGGGTCGAAACTCCACGGTGACGGTGACGTGTGACTAGGACGTTCTGGGCTTGAAAAAGAGCTTGTAGATGGGCCAGCCGGCCACGACCATCAACAATCCGATCGCGCTGTTCCTGGGATCAAAGAGCACCTGGTTCACGACTACGGCCAGGGAGGCGACGGCAAAGAGTACAGGCAGAACCGGATAGCCCCAAACGCGGTAACGTGGTGTGTAGCCGGCGTGGCGGCGGGCGAGAATGAGGCCCAGCGCCATGAGGGCGAAGAAGATCCATTCCGTGTAGATCACGCGCCTGAAGAGCTCACCATAGGTTCCGGTCCAGACCAGCACGGCCGCCCAGAGCGCCTGCAAGGCGATGGCGCGATGGGGCGTCTGAAAGCGCGGGTGTACGGCGGCCACCCAGGCGGGCAACACGCGATCGGCAGCCATGGCAAAATAAACGCGTGGTCCGGCCAGAATGAGGCCACCCAGCGCACCGACGGTGGAGAAGATGACCAGCGCAGCCATGAGACTGGCGCCGCCCGTGCCCAGCAGAACATCAGCGGCATCGGCGGCCACGCGTTGAGACGCAATGACGCGGTCCAGCGGCAGCACGTAGAGGTAGAGCGTGTTGAGAGCCAAATAGCACACAATGACGATGGCCATGCCCACGGCCAGGGCGCGCGGCAGAGTGCGCGTGGGGTCGTGCGTTTCTTCCGCGGAATAGGTGACCATATGCCAGCCGCCAAACGCGAACAAACCGGCGCCGACCGCGCGTAGAAACGCATCGGCGGATATGCTGGTGCTGCTGGCCCCCACGAAGTGTTCGGGCACGCGGCCGCCTAGCGTGAAACCCACCACCACGAGCAACGCGATGGCCGCAACTTTGGCAATGGTAAAGGTGGCCTGCAATCGGCTGCCATGGCGCACGCCCAGGTAGTTCACGGCGGAGAGCAAAGCAATCACCACTACCGCGCAAATGCGTGTGCCATTCTCACCGAGCGCCAGGAATTGACCGACGTAGCGGGCATTGATTACGGCGACCGCGGCGATGATGCCGGTGTGCATACTCCAGAACATGGCCCAGCCCCAGAGAAAGGCCACGGCCGGCGAAATGGTATTGCGTAGAAACACGTAGACGCCGCCCGTGCCCGGATACGCGCTGGAGAGTTCAGCACATAACAATGCACCCATCAAGCTGAGCAGGCCGGCCGCAGTCCAGGCGAGCAGGATACCGGTGAGCGAGGGGACCTGGCGCGTGATTTCGGAAGGCTGCACGAAGATGGATGCGCCAATGATGATGCCGACCACCAGCGCGGTGGCCTGGACCTGACCGATGGCGCGCGCCAGCGGTCGGGCTTCCGCGCGTTGTGGCGCGGGGGCAATGACGGGCGGCTCGTTCAAGGAAAGTCGGATTACGGGTTACGGATTGGGCGGACCAAGGGTAGGTGGGCGGCGGCGGGGAACGCAATGCTGGCCAGCACACGCGACAGGCGGTAGCGTGGTGGCGGACCACGGTTTTGACGTGCCGCCATCCTGGCCTGTGGTCCCACCGCTACTGGCTGACCGAGGGTACCGCCATGCGCAAATTGCTCGCGTTCCTGTTCCTCGCCCTGGTGGCTGCGTGTGATCCGTACCAGCTGCAGCCACTGCCACTGGAAATCACGGTGACACCCGAGCGGACCACAGCCGCACCCGGCGACTCGATCATGTTCACGATCGACGCGCAGGGCGGCGTGTTGCTGGGAATCGATCTCATCTGGGGCGATGGGCAAACGCGAACGATCCAGACCAGCGGAGCGCGCACGGCCAACGTGCGGCAACGTCACGCTTATGCGCAGCCAGGCGTTTACGAAATGAGTGCGGCGGTTTCTGATGCGGAAGCCGGGAGCAAAACCGCAGCGGTGAGTATTCGGATACAGTAGAGGTTGACACCCGGGGCGCGGTCGCGATATCCTGCCCCGGCGTATTGCCTAGCCAAAACAACGGGTGGGCGTGTTGTACATCCGACCGTTAGTCATTGTCACGGGACCTGCAAATCCCGTAATCGAATAGAAAAGACGACGGTTCGCGCCGCGCTGGCGCTCTGTAACTCCACTCATCCCGGGAGTTGCTTTATGTCATCCGTGCATTCAATCCGGAAACTTCGTTCGCTGACATGTACCCTGGGACTGGCCGCCGGTGTGATGTGGGCCGCGACCCCGGCCATCGCTCAGAATTTTGGCAGCGTGACGGGACGCGTAACCAGCACCATCGGGCAACCGCTGGCCAGTGCGCAAGTTTATCTGGTGGGCACGGGCCTGGGCACGCTGACCTCGGCCAACGGTCGGTACAACATCGTCAACGTGCCGGCCGGATCGTACCGGGTACGCGCGGAGCTGATCGGCACGCGGACCATGGAAGAAGCAGTTACGGTGCAAGTCAACCAGGCCAGCACACTCGACTTCACGATGCGGGAAGAAGCGCTCGGCCTGGATCAAATCGTGGTGACGGGTACGGCGGGTGCGGCGCGGCGGCGCGAAGTCGGGAACAGCATTGCGCAGATCAGCATGGCGAGGGTTCAGCAGCCGCCGGCCAACATTGACGGGCTGCTGCAGGGCCGCGCAGCCGGCCTGACCGTGTTGCCCAGTTCCGCGATGGCGGGTGGCGGCGCCATGATCCGGCTGCGGGGCAACGTCAGCGTGACCATGAGCAATCAGCCGCTGATCTATGTGGATGGCGTGCGCGTGCGCAGTGAAGGTTACGCGCGCAACGTGCCCTTCACGGGCTCAGACCTGCGCAGCGGCAACGACGTAGCCAGTCCGCTGAACGACATCAATCCGGCCGACATCGATCGGATCGAGATCATCAAGGGCGCGGCGGCCACCACGCTCTACGGGACCGAGGCGGCTGCGGGTGTCATCCAGATCTTCACCCGGAATGGACACACGGGCAAGCCGCAGTGGACGCTGCAAGTGGATCAGGGTTTTTCGCATGCGCTCAAGTTTGGACCGGATCCCAGCACAGCGCCGCCGGGTGACACGATTCCGACGATCTACCGCGACAGTTTCCCGAGTCGTTTTGCGGGCCTGCCGAACCGCGGGGTTTCCCGCGCAGGCGGTACCTCGAGCTACCTGTTCATCGATCCGTGGTTGCGCGATGCGTTGCGCCAGCGTTACTCGATTTCGGTGGGCGGCGGCGGCGAGTCGCTTCGCTATTTCGTGTCGGGCACATTGAGCGACGAGGATGGCGTGCTGCCCAATGACAACGAGAGCCGGTCGGTCATGCGCGGCAATTTCAGTTTTTCGCCGCTGGCCAACCTGTTGTTCGCCTGGAACAGCAGCTACACAAAGGACAAGATCTCGAACACGGCGGCGGGCAACAATGCGCACGGTCTCACGCTGAACGCGTTCCGGCGCGACCGCAACTACGCATCGAACGACCGGCCCGAAGTGGTGGATCTCATGTTGAACCAGGAGCTCACGAGCGAGATCGATCACCTGATCACGGGTGGCTCGGTATCGTGGAGCCCGTTCGCCAACTTCACGAACAAGTTCACGGTCGGCTACGACATGGCGCAGATCGACAATCGCAATCTGCGCCCGTTCGGCTTCGTGTCCCAGCCCACGGGCATCATCTCGAGTCGCCGGCACCAGTACGAGATCCTGACCTTCGACTATGTCGGCAATTACACCTTCAATCTGCGTGATGACCTGCGCTCCACGTTGTCCTGGGGTGGTCAGAGCGTGACCGATGAACGACGCGAGACTTCCGCCTACGGCGAGAACTTCCCGGGCCCCGGTCGTCCGGTCGTCTCGAGCGGCGGCACTACGCTGGGCTCGGAATCGCGGCAACGCGTGGTCAACGCCGGATTGTTCGCGCAGAACGTGTTCGACCTGAAGGATCGTTATTTCCTCACCGTGGGTGTGCGCGTGGATGGCAACAGCGCCTTCGGCCGGGACTTTGGATTGCAGACCTATCCGAAGGCGAGCTTCTCGTGGGTCGCTTCTGAGGAAGACTGGTTCCCGGGTGAGGGCACCTCACTGAAGTTGCGCACGGCCGTGGGACAGGCGGGCCGCGCACCGGGTGCCTTCGACGCGGTGCGCACCTGGGATCCAGTGGGCTGGGGTGGTCAGCCGGCATTCTACCCACGCAATGTGGGCAACCCCGGCCTGGGCCCGGAGCGGACTACGGAAATCGAAGCGGGGTTCGATGCTGCATTCCTGGACAACCGCCTCACCACCGAAGTCACCTACTACCATCGCAAGACGGACCAGGCGCTGTTCAACGTGCGGCAAATGCCAACGCTCGGCTTCCTGAATTCGCAGCTGAAGAACGTAGGCGAGATGACGAGCAGCGGCATCGAGGCCCTGGTCGAAGCGGTCGTGATTCGCACGCCCAGCCTGGAGTGGTCGGTAGGCGGCACGATTTACACGAATACGGGCAAGGTCAATTCATTGGGCGGTGCGACCGATTTCTCGATCGGCAATTTCGGCTGGATCATGGAAGGCCAGTCGATACCGGTGATCCGCACCGACTATTGCATAACGAATGCGAACGAGAAGGCAGCGCCGATCGTCAAGACGTCCACGGTCGATGCGACGAACCCGAACTATGATCCGTGCATCCACGGACCCAACCTGCCCACGCACACGTTCGGCCTGAACACCTCGCTGGGTCTGCCTTACGGCATTCGTATCAACGCGCGAGGCGAGTACATGGGCGGGCACTACATGTATGATGGCGCGGCCAATGCCGCTGTGTCCCGGTCCGTACGGTGGCCCGGGTGCTACGATCTCTATCGGTTGCAGGAAGCCGGTAGAATCAACGAAGCGAAAGCCATCGATCGAGCCCGTTGCGAAGTGGTGGCCCAGTCGCGCTCGGACTACTGGATCTACCCGGCCGATTACTTCAAGCTGCGCGAGCTCTCGGTCAGCGTACCCGTGCCGACCCGGTTTGTACCGGGCGCGAGCAGCGCTCGCATCACGGTAGCCGGGCAAAACTTCTGGAAGTGGGTGAATGAGGACTTCAAGACCTTCGATCCGGAAACCGGCAACAACGATGGCTTCACGGTATCGCGCGTGCGCTCCATTCTCGAGCACGTGCCGCCGCCGGCGACGTTCACGGCGTCCGTTCGCGTCACGTTCTGAGAAGGAGAAACCAATGAGAAACGCCAACATGCAGAATAGAGTGCAGTTGATCTCCCGGTTCGCGACCGCCCTGTGTGTTACGCTGGCCGCGTGTGACACGACGGTCACCAACCCGGGACCCGTGCAGGATGATTTCCTGGCAGCTCAAACCGCGCAGGCCGCGTTGGTCAACGGCGCCGGCCGGGCCGTCGCATCCGGCCTCAACTGGATCGGCTATACCGGAGCAGCCGTGACCCGCGAGATCCATCCAGCGGGCTCGACCGGCAGCTTCGGCATCACCGGGTTATGGCAAATCGGCGACCTGAACAGTGACCTGGACGATGTCAACGACCACTGGAACAATGCGCAGCGCGCGCGCTGGATCTCGGAGGAGACCATTCGCCGCATGGATGAGGTGGGCGCGTTCAGCAACGCGCTGAAGCAACAGGCGTATTTGTGGGCAGGCTTTGCCAACCGCGTGCTGGGCGAGAACATGTGCGAGGCGGTGATCGACGGCGGAGCCATCCAACCCAATGCGCAGTATTTCCTGCGCGCGGAGGACAACTTTACCAAGGCGATTGCCGTGCAGACCGGCAATCTGGCCACGGCGGCGTATGCAGGCCGGGCTGCGGCGCGCGTATTCCTGAATAAGTGGGCGGAAGCCGTATCCGACGCGGCCAACGTGCCGACTACGTTCGTCTACAACATCAGCTATTTCAATCTGGGCGAGGACGCGACCCGGAACCGTATCTTCTACGCCACGGGCAACACGCCCTACCGCGCGCATACGCAATGGAACACGTGGATAGCGGAGTATCGCAACACCAGCAACGATGCACGCGTGCCGTTCCGCGTTTCCGGGCGGGACAGCACGGGTGATGCAGCCATCGAATGTTGCGGCCGCGTGGCGTGGTGGCCCCAGACCAAACACAACAGCTCGGCCGCACCGGTGCGTTTGGCCAGCGGCCGTGAAATGCGGCTGATCGAAGCGGAGGCGCGGCTCCGCAGCAATGACGTGCCGGGCGCCGTTGCCAAGATCAACGAAGCGCGCGCCAATGTACCAGTGGCGAACATTACAGCCACCACGTCGGCCGAAGCCTGGACGCTGCTCAAGCGGGAGCGGGGCATCGAACTGTGGCTGGAAGCGCGCCGGCTCGGTGATTTGCGGCGCTGGAAAGAAGGCGGCACGCCGGGCACGCTGCATGTGCTCGAGGGTGTTGGTACAGCAGCGCACCTGACCAAACAGGATCTTTGCTTCCCGATCTCCCGATCGGAACGAGATACCAATGCCAACTTGAGATGAGCCGAAAGCGGGCCTCGCGCAGATCGCGAGGCCCGCTCAGTTTTGGGCACGGATGGCGACCATTGATTTGAAGTCACCTGGGAGATCGGCCATGAGGGTACGCGCGCACTTCACTTGGGGAGCTTTGACCCTGACGTTGGCCGTGGCGGGCTCGAACGCAGCGGGTCAGGAGCCGGTCGACCGGGCGACCATCGAGAAGATTCGCGCCGAAGGACTGCAACGCTCTCAGGTGCTGGCCATGTTCAACCAGCTGACCAATGTGTTTGGGCCGCGGCTCACGGGCTCGCCCGCGCACAAGACAGCGGCCGACTGGTCGCGTCAACAATTGGAACGCTGGGGCCTGGCCAATCCCCGGCTCGAGCCATTCGAGTTCGGACGCGGCTGGACGCTGGAGAAACTCACTCTGGAGTTGAAGGCGCCCCGCTATCTGCCCCTGTTTGGTTATCCGGAAGCCTGGACGCCCTCAACACGAGGCAGCTTCTCGGGCACACCGATTTACGTGGGTGACAAGACGCTGGCTGAACTGACGGCCCTGGGCGATCGCTTGAAAGACGCGATCGTGCTGCTGCTTCCACCTCAAACTGCGTTCATCAAGCAGGACCGCGCGCAACCAAGCGCATCGGAAGAACGCGTGCGCATCGGTCAGCCGCCCAGCCCGCGCAATGACGGCAAGACACCCACGCGCGAGTTGGTGCAGGCGCTGCAACAGGCGGGTGCGGGCGTGATTCTGCGGCCCAACATGGGCGAACACGGTACCATCTTCGTGCTGGGCAGTCGCAATACCGCCAATGACGCCGTGCCCAGTATTGTGCTGATGCCCGAGCACTACAACATGATCGTGCAGCTGGCGCTGGCCGGCGCTGCGCCCAGGGTTACGGTCGAGCTGCGAACGCGCTACCACGAGCAGGACGGCAACACCTATAACGTGCTGGCCGAACTGCCCGGCTCCGACCCACAGCTCAAGGATGAAATCGTATTGATCGGTGCGCACCTCGATTCCTGGCACTCTTCCCCTGGGGCAACCGACAACGCCGATGGCAGTGCCACCGTTCTCGAGGCGATGCGCATTCTCAAAGCCATCGGTGCCCGGCCCAAGCGCACGATCCGCGTGGCGCTGTGGAGCGGCGAAGAACAGGGTCTGCTGGGCTCTCGCGCTCATGCGCAAAAACTCTATGAAGGCGAGGTCAACGCGGCCGCGCGCGGGAAATTCTATGCCTACTTCAACGATGACCCGGGGTCAGGCAAAATCTACGGCTGGTACTTACAGAAGAATGATGCGCTCAAACCCATCTTCGATGCCTGGCTGGCGCCGCTCAAGGATCTGGGCGCGGTAAGGAATGTGACCGACAGCATCGGCAACACCGACCATCTCAGCTTTACGCGCCTGGGCCTGCCCGGCTTTACCGCCATCAAGGATTACGTCGATTATGATGTGCGGACGCATCACACCAACGTGGACTACTTTGAGCGGGTGAAAGAAGAGGACTTGAAGCAGTCGGCCATTGTGATGGCAGTATTTGCGTGGCAGGCTGCCAACCGGGCCGCGCGCTTGCCCGCGCCGATCATGCAATAACGTATCACGTTCTCGTTCACGTCCGCACAGCCGTGAACGAGAGCGAAAAGTAGAGCGTGAGCGGGGACGGACGTTCTGAACTCAGGCGTTTTTTCGGGTGCGGAGTTTAGCGCGGGAAGCGGACCAGGGGAATGCGGAACTCCGGATCGCCGCCGCCATTGGGAGGACCGTCGCGACCGTTGTCACCGTTCAGCGCTTGTAACGCGAGGTAGGCTGCCGCGGCCACGCCAAAGCCAACGAGGCCGTAGGTGCGTGGTCGGTTCAACTGCTTCAACTCGAGTTCCACCAGGCCTGCGCGTGGCACGGAGAGACGTTGATGGAGAACTTCCATGCCACCGCCCGGCGCCTGGCGCGCTGTGGTGGGGACCTGGATCAGGAAACTCTCTCCGTCGGCCTGCACGAGCACACCTTCCAGTACTCGGGCATCACTGCGACCCAGGAGCGATTCCACTCGTTCCGCTTCAGCCGCGGAGATGCGAGCGCGCACGCTGGTGCCAGCGGGTACGGTGGCCAATTCGGCCGGCCGATAGCTGTAACAGGCCGTGATGGCCAGGAGACTGCAAAGAAGCAGGGCACGCATAGCCGGAGTTTACCATGCGGGCCCTGGAAGTGGAAGGTCTGTAATGGCTATCGATTCACGCGCAGGTCGATCCAGCCGATGCGCGTGGATTGGTCGACGTCCACACGATGCCATGGGGAGCGATGGGCCGGCCCTGGATATCGAAGGCAGCCACATCAATGCGCATCGTATCGCCGATCACGAGGTCCGTGCGCAGCGGTGCCACCGAAACACCGCGTTCCGGACAGTCGGTGGCACGCCGCGCTAGGACTTCCCCTACGTGTGTGATACCGACGGTGTGCGGATAACCTCCCAGGTGGCCATAGCGACCGGGTTCACTGATGCGCGCACGACCGCTCATCCAGACCTGGTGTGCACCGCGCTGGCGCAAATCAGCAAACGCAATGTACATCGAACGCGCGGCCGGTCCTTCCAACCACCACGCCAAATCCTCACCGCGGGCGAAAAACGCGGAGGCTTCAAAGCCGTAGACAACCACGCCGGCAATCGCTGGCTGCTGATTGGACAACGCGAGGTCGAGGCGCGTGGTTTGGTTGGCTTTCAACGCTCTCGATCTGGAATTGTGCCAAGCCCTGCCAGTCCGTGCTGTCTCGCGCCTTCAGCACCTGTGCGAGTGTGCGCAACTCCAACACGGCACCCTCGATTGGGCTCTGCAGGTCGTCCAGTACAGTCACCTCGAGCACTGCGGCAACGAACGGGCGAAGCGGCTCATCTTCAGTGGACCATGGCGCCGTGTCCACATTGTTACGATTGCGGAAGGCCCTTCCATCGGTATACCGGGCAAGTCAGGCGTAACAGGCGCAACGCCTTACGATTATTCGACGCGTTGGCGCGCGCGTAAGTAACAGCAGCCGAGGAATGAATACCAATGGTCGAGCCAACCGCTCCAACGCAGTTACTGGTGGCCACATTCGAAAGTCAGTTGCCGGGACCGCTGGGGACGTTGACCAGTCCGGAGTGGCTCGTATCGTTGTTGAAGGCAGATGCGCCTGCGCCGTTTCATCCGGATAACGCGCTGCGCACGGCCGTGCGCGACATGCTGCGCCAGCGTGGCTACAAGCCCACGGGCCGCGGAAAGCCGGCCTCCGAATACCTGGTGCGCGCGGCCGGCGAGGGAAGTCTTGTATCCATCAATCTGGCCGTGGACGCATGCAATGCTACTTCATTGCACAGCGGATTGCCTATCAGCGTGGTCGACCTGGACCGTGCACACGCGCCGTTTCATATCGCAACCGCGACTGCCGGCCAGGCGTACGTCTTCAACGCGGCCGGTCAGGAAATCGATTTGAACGGACTGGTTTGTCTTTTCGATGCCGAAGGTCCGTGTGGCAACGCGGTCAAGGATGCACAGCGCACCAAAACGAATGCAGAAACACAGCGCACACTTTCCGTGATTTGGGGCAGTCGCAGTCATGCGCCCAGGCTTGCGGAGGCTGAGCACTGGTACCACGAATTGTTGCAGCGGGCAGGTGTGCGTGTTGCGGCGGTCGAGCTGATGCAACGCTGAGAGGCCGTCAACACGCCGTTTGTTTCCGTGCAAGCGGCCAACGTTAGTTGACAGGACCAGCGCCAGTCACCACACTCCAGACACGCAGTTTCCGCATATCCCCCAAAACTCACGTCCGGAGGTGGCCCATGATCGGTCGATCCATCCGTACATCCACACTGGCAGGAGTGGTATTGCTGGCGGCGTGCACGGCCGCGTCGGAGACGGCCACCCAGGATGATGCCGCGCTCAAGGCAAGTGAGCCGGTGCCCATAACGCAAGGGCAAGCGGACGAGGCGGTCAACTCGTTCGTGGCCATGCTGCGGACAGGTGATGCAACGCAGGCGGGCAACTACTACGCGCCAGACGCTACGTTCATCAGCGCGCGTGGCAAAGTCGAGAGCGAGGCGGCCATCGCGGGCTTCTGGGCGGAAGCGGTCAAGGGCGGCGCAGGCAAGACGCTGGAGCTGCATCCGTTGAAATTTGGTGCGAGCGGAGACCTGGCCTGGCAGCTGTCCCATTTCACGGGCGGCATCACGACGCCGACCGGGCATGTGCTGGCCGTCTATCAACGTCAGGCGGATGGCTCGATCAAGCTGGTAGCGCAGGTCAGCATTCCGGAGAGCGCGAAGTAGGCTGAAGTGACGCGTGACGCGGGAACGCGAGGCGCGTGGAAAAAGTCGGCCGGTTTTACTATGGGAGTGCGCGCCGCCGTGAACGAAATTCGAAGCACTCGTTCACGGAGGCGCGCTTGTCATATCGGATCTACTACTTCGAAACGCTCGAGGTGTACCAGACGGCCAACCAGTTTGCGCGCGTGTTGGGCGCAATTGGCGCCAGCCTGGGGCGCCGGCGGAAGCGCAAAGTTACCCGGCTGATCGAGGCCTGCATTGAGCTGGGCACGTCGATCGCGGGCGGCAACGCGGAAATGCCGCCCGAGGAGGACCTGACCCGGGAGGAGCGGCAGGCGTTTCTGCAACGCGCACGCGAGTCGACCGCATTTTTGCGCGCGGGCTTGCAGCAATTCAGAAAGGAACAGGTGGGCAGCCAACCACACATCATGGCGGGACTGGAGCTGCTGGAGCGGATCGATGTTGGACTGGCAGACAACGTTGCGCTGATCGGCCGCGGCTTCATCCCACCGTGCCGGCAAGGCTGACGCGAGCCGAACTTCAGTCGAAATACGCTGCGTAGATCGCGAACTCCATGGCACCGGCGCGCAGAGCCGCAGGATTACGCACTTCCTCGATCCATTGGGCCAGGTAGTGACCGTCGTGGCCGCTGGTCTCACCGGGTTTGATCCAAAAGTTGAGCTCGTGTGACATTTTCTCGCGTAACTCGATAGGCAGGTCGGGCGTGTACACGGAGTAGATCTCCAGACCTGCGCTACTGAGAGCCACGCGCCAGGCCCGGTACAGGAGCGCATCTTCCTGCATGGTCCGAAAATGGAAACCGAATTCGGCTTCAAGGCCGGACGGCACGGTGGGCAGCGCACGCAGCGCCTTCTGCATTTGCTCAATGATCTTGCGCTGCGCGCGGCTGGTCTCGGGTTGCGCGAGCAGCCACTCACCGAGCCCAAGTGCCGCCGCGATCAACGGCAGCTCGGTCGCATCCAAATGGAACTGCAACAGTGACTTTTCAACACTGGACACAAGGGTCTCCGGTAGCGTTGGGCGAAAGAAGATAGCGGCAGCGCTTTGAGATGCGAATGGCCGAAGGGACTATGGCGACGCCCGTCGGTCCAACGCATGCTGCGCGGGTCTCGCACACGAGAAAGGAGCGCATCATGGGCAGGCGATCGCCGTTCTCATATGAGCGGCTCGAGGTGTACCGCACGGCCATGGAGTTCAGTCACGTATCCAGCCAGCTAGAAGACAGTTTGCCCGGCCGAAAAGCAGACGTGCGCGATATGCTGGCGCGGGAGAGCACCAACCTGATCATGAAGATCGCGCGCGGCGCGGCGGAAACGAAGCGCCAGGCGTTTCATACCTTTCGCAATGCGCGCCGCTCGGGCGAGCAGTGTCAATCGATCCTGGAAGGCTTGCGCATGACGCAGATCGGCAGTCAAGCGCAAGTCACCGCCGGCATCGAGCTGCTGGAGCGCGTGGAAACCGGATTGACCGAGATCATTGAGCGAATCCAACGAGAATTGAAACTCGAACCGTTGCCGCCGCTGGGAGAATTAGAACCAGAACCCCTCGATGACCCTTCCGGTGGCAGTGAGCAGTGACGGGGGCGGGTGGCGCCGGCGCGGGCGGCGTTTGACCAATAGCGGACGTCAGGCGCAACGCTGACAGTCAGCGCCGTCGCCCGCGCCAGGCTCACCAGCGCACACCCGCCCTCCGTATGCTGCATGGGGGTGACCGTTCTCTGCGCATGCCGTTCCGCATGCGCATCGTCAACGCGATATTGGCCGGGTGACGTTTCGAGCACCGATTCGGCTGTGGCTCCTCATTTTGATCGGCTGCCTGGTGGCGGCTGTGCTGGATGTCCTGCAAATCTGGCTGAAAGGACAGACTGCGTGGGGTGCACTGGTATTTCAGGGCGGCGAATGGCTACTGCTCGCGGCTCTGACGCCGATCACCTATTACCTGGGTCGCCGGTGGCCGCTGCAGCGTCCGCGGCTGGGGCGATCGCTCATGGTTCACGTAGTGGGCGCGCTGCTGCTGTGCATCGGTTGGGCCACGTTCGGTGCCATCCTGCGGCGGGCTGTGACTACGTGGGAATCGACGAACGCGTCCTTTGGCAGTGACTGGTTGAGCTGGACACTGACCAGTTTGCCCTGGTCGTTCTTCATGTACTTCGCGGTGTTGGGCTGCGTGCACGCGTTTGGGTATTACGTAGAAGCACGCGATCGGGAAGCGCACGCAGCGCGGCTGCATGGCCAGCTGGCGGAGGCCAGGCTGAACGCGCTGCGCATGCAGCTGCAGCCGCATTTCCTGTTCAACAGCCTGAACGCGATCCTGGTGCTGGTGCGCGATCAGGAAACCAGGCCAGCCACGCGCATGCTGGAGTTGTTGAGCGAGATGCTGCGCCAGGTTCTGCGCACGGATCAGCCCCACGAGGTTGCGCTGGAGGAGGAACTATCCCTGGTTCGCCAGTACCTGGCCATCGAGCAAATCCGCTTTTCGGACCGCTTGCGCATTCACTACGAGGTTCCGGAAAGTCTGCAGAACGCCACCGTACCGCGCTTCATCTTCCAGCCGCTGGTGGAGAATGCGCTGCGCCATGGTGTGGCGCGCCGGCCGGACGCTGTACTGGTCGAGATCGGCGCAGCGCGCCGGGGTGTGGACCTGGAACTGTGGGTGCGCGATGATGGCCCGGGACCGCGGGAGGAAGGCGGCACGGGCGTGGGTCTGAAGAACACCAGGGCGCGCTTGCTGGCGCTCTACGGTGAACGGGCCGGGCTCGAGCTCAGTGAGGCGCCGGGTGGTGGAACCCAGGCGCGTATCCAGTTGCCTTATCGCCCGTGGAACGCATGACGCAGACGACGCCGAACGCCGAGATCCGCGTGCTGATTGCCGATGACGAGCCGCTGGCGCGCCGCGGACTGCAGCAAGTCCTTCGCTTGCACACGGAATGTCAGATCGTGGCGGAAGCGCGCAACGGCCGGGAAGCGTTGCGCGCGCTGCGCGCGCTGCAGCCTGATGTTGTTTTCCTCGACATCCAGATGCCCGGCCTGGATGGTTTCCAGGTGCTGCAATTGATGACGGGCGAACGCATGCCGATCATTGTATTCGTCACTGCCTTCGATGAGTTTGCGGTGCGCGCGTTCGAGGCCCACGCGCTGGACTATCTGCTGAAGCCAGTCACACAGGAACGGTTCGACCAGGCCATGCAACGCGTCCGTGAGCGGCTGCGTGCCGACCAGGCGGTCGAGCTGAGCCGGCGGTTTCTTGCGTTCTTGAGTGGTGAAGAGCCGGCGCCGCGCGCGCAGGCGCAGGTCGCGTCCGCTCACATCGTCGTACCCACGGCCACCGGTGACCTGGTGCTGAATCCCGAGGAGCTGGACTGGATCGAAGCGGATGACTATTACGCAGTGATTCACGCACTCGGACAGCGCCATCTGATCCGCGAATCACTGACTTCGCTCGAGCAGCGGCTCGATCCTGCCCAGTTCGTGCGCGTGCACCGTTCTGCCATCGTGCGGTTGGACCGCGTGCGCGAGCTGCGCTCCGCCGAGCCAGGCCCCACACGGGTCATATTGCGTGATGGCACGCAGGTGCCCGTGAGTCGACGACGCCGCGAACAGGTGGGCGCGCGTATCCGCCGCAAGTAGCCATTCACCACTGCCTGCGCGCACACAACCGCCTGCCGCTCGTCGCAACCGCGCGCTGAACGAAGGTTGGCCTGCGACCGGCATGGCATAAGCGTTGACCGCCGCCCACCCGGAGCTGGACACATGGCAGTCGCAACCTCGGTCCAACAAACCGGCTCGGCCGCGCCGTCCGCGCGTGCCGGCTACCGCATTACTTCCATCGACATCGTGCGCGGGATCGTGATGGTGCTCATGGCCATCGATCACGTACGCGTGTTCTCCGGCGTACCCGCTGGTGGGCCGACACCCGGCGTGTTCTTTACACGCTGGGTCACACACTTCGTGGCGCCCGCTTTTGTTTTTCTGGCCGGAACGGCGGCGTTCCTGCACGGCACTCGCCTGGCCCAGCGCAGCCAACTCGCGCGCTTCCTGTTCCTGCGTGGCCTGTGGCTGGTGTTGCTGGAAATGACGGTAATCCGGCTGGCCTGGACGTTCAATTTCGACGTGGGCAACTATTTGCTGGCCGGCGTGATCTGGGTGATCGGCTGGTGCATGATGCTGATGGCGGGACTCGTGTTCTTGCCAGCTGCGGCAATTGGCATTTTCGGTGTGGCCGTAATCGTCCTGCACAACTTGCTGCCTGCACCGGGACCGTGGCTTGGCCAATCCTCCCTGCCCTGGCTGTTGCAACTGCTTTATTACGGCGGCCCCATTCAGCTCGGCCAAAACGGTCCGCAACTCGCCGTGTTGTACACGGTTGTGCCCTGGATTGGCGTGATGGCGGCCGGCCTCGGCCTGGGCGCACTGCTGCAGCGCCCGGCACGCGAGCGGCGCACGCTTTGTCTGCGGCTGGGCGCTGTATTGTTCGCAAGCTTTCTGCTGCTGCGTGCATTCGATGCGTACGGCGAGCCGCGCAAATGGCGGCCAGCGCCACCTACAGCGCAGGTCAATGCAGGGGCCCCGAACGCGCCACCTGCTGGCGCACCGGCACCGGCCGCACGGCGGCCCAGCATGCCGCGCCCACTGGCATTCCTGAATACATCGAAATACCCGGCGTCCCTGCAATTCCTGTTGATGACGCTCGGACCCATGGTGCTGGCGTTGGGACTGCTGGAAGGCCGTGTCACTTCTGCAGGCTCTTCGGCTTCGGTTCTGGCCGTGTTCGGACGTGTGCCTTTGTTCTACTATTTGCTGCACATTCCGGCCATTCACGGCGCTGCGCTCGTGGTGTCGTTGGTGCGATCAGGCCGGCTGGAGCCGTGGCTGTTCGACAATCATCCAATGATGGTTCCACCCGCGCCGGACGGTTATACGTGGTCATTGCCCCTGCTGTATCTGGTCACGGTCATGGTCGTTGCGCTGCTTTATTTTCCGTGTCGCTGGTTTGCCAGCTTGAAGGAGCGCCGCCGCGATCTCGGCTCGTTGAGCTACTTCTAGGACGTCATAGGCTGCGGTCGCTCCCCATCTTGCAGCCAGCGGCCGCGTCCCCCTATTCTCCGACCACCAAAGCGGTGCGGTAGAAGCCGTGGTTTGGTCCCTCACCCCACAATGTTTGTTCGGACCACAAACTCTGCAGAGAGAGGTCTGGTCATGAGTAGAATTCGTTTCAGCCGGTCCATCACATTGACCGTCTTTCTTATGGTTCTCTCCGAAGGTTGGGTGGGCGCTCAGCAAGCCGCGATTACCGGCCGCGTGACGGACGTCGGGACCGGTCAACTCATAGCGGGTGCGCAGCTGGCCGTGGTCGGATCGAACATAGGTTCGCTGACCAACAGCGCGGGCACGTATACCATTCGCTCGGTCACGCCCGGGAATGTGACGGTGCGGGTCCTGATTCTCGGATATGCGGAACAGAGCCAGCCGGTTGCGCTCACGGCGGGGCAGACGGCCACGCTCAACTTCGAGCTGCGTCCCACGGCCATTATACTGGCGCCCGTGGTGGCTACGGCCACCGGCGAGCAGCGCCGCATCGAGGTGGGCAATGCGATTGCCCACGTGAATGCCGCGGAAGTCGTGCAGACGCGCGCCGTCTCCACTGTAGCCGACCTGCTGACCTCCCGTGCAGCTGGCGTGATGGTAATTCCCGGGACCCAAACG